>NZ_JBJXIA010000002.1:0-487177 GCF_046115955.1 Variovorax sp. GrIS 2.14 | reverse complement strand
ATTCAACGCCAGTGCCGCGGTAACCGACGAAGCGGCACCTGGAGTCGAACATCGGCCGGCCGCTCACGCGGAACTGCTGGCGCTGGCCACTGACCTGGGTACGGTGGACGACAAGGTCTACAAAGGGCAGGCGGGCGGTGACGCAGGTTTGCACCGCCGTGCGCTCGTTTTCGTCCCAACCGCCGGACCATCGCGCAGCATCGCCCCTGGCATCAGCCTGTGATTCAGCGCGCAGGCCCAGAATCTCCATCACCGGCCCCGAGACGCTCCTGAAGTTCCCGCGTTCGTCCTGCTCCCAATACCAGTCCGAAGCCATCTCGGTGAGGCTGCGATAGCGCGCTTCGCTCTCGCGCAGCTCTGTTGTCCGCTCCTGCACAGCCAGCTCCAGCTCAACGTTGTAGCCTTCCAGCTTACGGTACAGAAGTCGCACTTCGAGCATGTTGTGAATGCGCGTCTTGACCTCCAAAAAGTCGAACGGCTTGCTGATGAAGTCTTTGGCTCCGGCCTGCAAAGCGCGGAGCTTGTGGCCAGGCTGGGCGGTAAGCACAATGACCGGCAGGTAGCTGTCCTGCACGTTGCGCTTCAGCTCCTCCATCACGCCAAAGCCGTCGAGACCGGGCATTTCGAGGTCCAACAGGATCAGGTCGTAGGAATGTCGGTGGTGCAGGGAGCGGACCTTCACCGGATCAAGCGTGGCGCTGACCTTTGTATAGCCCGCGTCGCCCAATAAAAGGCGCAACACTTCCACATTGGCTGCCTGGTCGTCCACGATGAGAATGCTGGCGGCGAGGATGTTTTGGTCCATTGTCATGGGGTGAGCCCTCCTGCGTTCAATTCGAGCCAGTAGGCGTTGACATTGCCGGTCGGGCTGGCAATGGTTTCAGTCGCAATCGCGCCGCCCATATACCCAGCCAGTTGCTGGCTGACGATCAGCTTGATGTGGTTGGCTGGGTCAGCGTGGGTCAACCACGCCACCGACCGGCCGCAGCTTGTATCCCGAAAATTCACACGAAGACGGCCATCTGCGCATTGGTGACAGCTCACATGCACGGTGCCAGCGGCGCCGCTGTGCGACAGCGCATGGCCAACGAGAGTCATGAGAACCTGCCGCAGCCGTGCGCGATCAGCCATGACGAAGAGGGTCGGCGCTGGCCATGCGAACACCATCTCGACATCGTTTTGGCGTGCCAAAGGTCTAACCAGCGCTTCGCATTCGCGCAGCACCTCTTCAAGCGAGAGACGTTCCATCTGCAACTGCAGTTTGCCGGACTCGAGCAGCGATGCATCAAGAATCTCCTCGATCAAAGCCAGCAGAACCCGGCCTGCTTTGAGGATCTGTTCCAAGCCGTTCTTCTGGCGCGAAGTCGGCGCTGGCATGCCGGCGTCCATGAGTTCGGCGAAGCCGAGAATGGCAGTCAGAGGCGACCGCAGAGCATGGCCCATGGCCCACAAAAACTCTGAATGAGTGCGCAGGGCCTGTGCAAGCGCGTCTTCGGCGGCCCTGAGCTTCAGCGCCATTTCGCGCAAGGGATCATCAACATGCGCCGAAGCCAACTCTTCGGATTCCATCAGCGCGGAGTCCAGAGTCGGCAGGTCTGCGTCGCGCTGTATCGGCCTTGCTGCGGCATGGCGGCCTTCTTTGGGTGAATCAGGCTTCATCGTACCGTTGACGCCGCGACGCGGATCGTCAGAGCTGTGTGTACGTAGATCACTGATGGGCAAAAGTGATGCTGACGCCATCCAAGATGTCTTTACCTGCTCGGTGACCGCGGTGTGCTGTGCGGAGAGATCTACCCTGGAGTGAGTATCGATCCTTCGATTCGAGCTGGCTGAGTACACGCTGCGCCGACAAGACGCGAACGACTGCCGCTTGGTTGGTGACTTTGATGGTCAATTCCCAGCGTGATGATGATATCTGGTGCAGTGCCATTCTATCTTTGCCCTCCACGTGCTCGACTCGTGAACGCTCCTCGAGGAAGGCAGACCGGCAGGCATCCCTCATCGAGAGGCGAATCCCGCACTCCGCCAAGACCTGCTTCAAGGATCGACCGACCAAATCTTTGCCCGCGCACTCGAGTGCCTGCGCCGATGTGGGCGAAGCCTCCAACCACCTGAAGTCGAGCACGTCTCTGCTCTCATCGAGCACTGGCGCAAGGTGCATGAAACCGGTCTGGGTGAGTTCGCTGAGTACGGTGAGTTGCCAGCTGGCGCGCTGCAACGGATTCATAGATCAGGTCGTACGCTTCAATTGCCGTGCTCCTCGTCGAACATTGCGATTCGTTCAACGGCCGCCATGGGTGTGATGAGGTTTGTGTACATGGCAAAAGCGGATGCGCGGTTCAGGCCACTGAATGTAAGCACCGCAGAGTCAGCCGTCTGTGCGCCGGTTAACTTATGACGGCATTTTTTCCTACACCGTATCCGCCAGTTGTCCGAGGCAAGCAGTGCGCTCGCGCTTCGCCCGGAGCACATCGCGGTGTTGCGCATGCTGCCTATCAGAGGGGAACGCGGGTGCACGAGCGGATGACGGGTGAGTGCATCGATTGAGAACCGCGCTGGTATCGGAATGGGCGTCTCGTAATACGCAGCATCAGAGTGACGGGCTCACGCCGCGGTCGACCGCTATTTGCCGTCTGAATCAACGACATGAATGGCAGCAAAGGGCGGCGGATGCTGCCACAGGATTGACGGCCGGTCAGGGCCCTTTGTGTCATCTGCAACTTTCAATCGAACATCGGCACCCAGTCTGATGCGGTTCATAACACCTGCCGACGACTCCATTGAAACGGGCATAGGGAGGATCGCGTATTCATCACGACGGTGAACGCTGTCGTATCCATGACCCTCAGCGCCGCTACCGGTCTAACCAAGCGCTGTCGCTCACATCGCTTTTCATCTCATCGAGCATCGTGCGGACCTTGGGCAGAAGCGATTCGGGGATGCGCACGACATGGGTGGGCTCGCGGTAGGGTGAGCGGCGATAAGTTTTTGCACAAGCCGGTGTTTGCTGTTTCGACTGCTTGGAGGCGTTACGTGAAGATGCCATTGCCGTAACCGAAGAAGTTGCGCTTCGGCGAGAGTTTCGATGCTTGAAATTAGCCGCACCAGCGAGTGGCGAACGAATACCAAGCCCGTTCCATATTCCGCTTCCAAGGCGAGCTCGATCAACTTGTCAGCGATGTTCGAGATCAAAGCGGCTCAGCACTTCCGGCCGATCCAAATACCGGCTCAACTTGGCGAAACGTTGGTGGCTACGCGCGTGGTTGACCGGCGCAAAGTACAAGCGCGCTGTCTCGCGCGGGCGCGTGATCGCGACGTGCAGCAAGTTACGGCCTTCGATCAGTGTCCGCTCGTCGTTGCGCGCCAGATAGTTCGGCATCTGTCCGTCAGCGACACCCACGATGAAAACATGTTCCCACTCACCGCCCTTCGCTTGATGGATCGTTGACGTGATGACACCACCGGCTCCATCCATCTGCCGAACGGCGTCGCGCATCGATCGCGCGTCCGCGTGGAACCGGCATACCGGAATCCAGCGGCGCACGTCGTCGCGACGTTTGTCGTCGGCCCTCACGCCACCACGCAGCACCAGATAGATGCTGCTGCACCGCATGTAGCGGCCTTCCAGCGTTGGATTGACGACCTTGCGCAACGACTTCAGCGCCGCGAGCCAGAGTTCGTCTGCGGCCTTGACGCCGGTCAGCGCGGCTTTCAGTTCCGCAACGGTAGGCAATGTATGGCCTGCCGCCGCACGCTCGACGAACCAAACCAAGCGCAGCGTGTGCATCACGTTCGTCAGATCAGCCGGTAAACCGCGTCTTGCGACGGCGATGCCCTTGCACAGAAGCTCGCTCTCGATCTCGCGCAACACCGCTTTGGTTGGCGCCAGTACCGCCATCTCGCGGGGCTTCACGTCCTGGGCCAGTCGAGCTTGAATATCGGCGACGGCCGCAACCAGCTGCGTCGACAGCGAAGCCGATATGACAAGAACCGGCTTGGTTCCGCCGCGCCGTCCGTTAATCCGAGTGATCTCGCGCTGGGCGGTGGTACCGGCACTGACACCAGCGACGGCCTGCCTCACTGACTTGCAGCTATCGGCACGGAGAATGGCGACAGCAGCATCGGCGACGGTCTGCCGCAACCGGTACGACCGATCGAGCGGCATCACCGCGACGTCGGGCAGCAACTGGGACAGTGGCGTGTGAAATGAGCCGGCGAACTGGTAGATGGACTGGTGCTCGTCGCCCAGCACCAAGACGTTGAGGTCCGGCACCGTCTGCGCCAACCCCGCGATGAACTGCACTTGCGCGGCGCTGCTGTCCTGATATTCGTCAACGATCAGATGCGTGATCTGAAGCGCCTTGCCAACCGCTTTGCCGCCTTGCGCATGCACGTTAGTAACAGCGGCGGTGGCGAGCGTCACCATGTCGGCGTAGTCGATGCGATTCCGCTCGGTCTTGAGCTTTCGGTACTGGGCGCGCACCAGCGTGAGCGCCGAAATGGCAGACGTTTGATCGAACTGGGAAAACCGAGGGTTGGACACCACTTGCTCGAACGATTGATCTGAAGCCGTAGCAAAGTCGAAGAGCGCGGCGATGGTGTTGAGTTTGATCTTTGGGGATGGCATCGACGGAGTGGTCGGGGATGCGTCATCCGATGCGGCGGCCGGTGAAAGCCACGAGGCGAGGACAGCACGCAGTTTATTGCGCTCAATTTTGGAAAGCGACCGTTTGGCTTTTAGCTGGGCGCGAGCACGTTGAATGGACCGGGCCATGAACAGCGGCACGTCCGCGGGTTTGAGCAGCACGAGCTTAGGCTGGTCTTTCTTCAAATGAGACCGGGAAACACGCACCAGCCGGTTGGCGAACGCATGACATGTAGCGACGCTGCGCTTGGTGAACGAGACCGCGGAGTCCGATTCGCGATTGGCACCAGTGCCACCAGAAGAGGCGTCGCAGTCGGCGGTGAAACCGGGATCATCAAGCCGAGGCTGCTGAACTAGGTGGGACAGCCGCACACGGATCTCGGAAGCTGCGGTGTTAGAAAAGCTCACGATCATGATGGAAGCGAGCGACACACCGAGGCTGAGCAAATGCATGACGCGGTGGCACAGCACGGTCGTCTTGCCGCTGCCGGCACAAGCGAACACTTCGATATGGCGGTGCACCGCTTCGACGATGGCCAGGGCTTGGATCGACAGCTTGAAAGACGGCTTGCTGTTGCTGGCGCCGAAGTTGGTTGCACAGCTTGGATTGGCCTGCTGGTGGTCGATGGAATCGGCACGATTGGTGGCGCGTCGGTCACCGGTTTGACGGGCTGCAAAGTCGCGTCGTTTCAGGCTGTTTTTAGGCATGGTGAGAAGGGTGTGAAAGGCGCGAAAGTCATCAAATCCGCGGTGTTTTTGCGTATGTCGACTGATCTTGCAGACGATGAACTTGATGGAAAGTTGATCAAGATTGGCGTTAGTTGGTATCTGTATCAGAGCGGTGTTGCCCATCGTCGGCAAAGTCGTGCGTCGATTGTTTTTTGACGGGGATTCAGTCGGCGCCAGGCTTGCCGGAAAACGTGTTTTGCAACCATTCTTCGAGGGTCATCGGCGCCAACTTGGCGGCGAACTTCGGATGTGCTGTTCGGATCGCGTTGTGCAGGATGAATCGGCCGTTTTTGAGGGTCGCTGCCGCCATGAACTGCCTGGCACGCTTGCGCTTGCTGTCGTCGGTCACGTGGCGCTTGCCGGGCAGCAAGCCACCGAGTTCTGTCTGACTGCTGGGCAGCTTGCGAAACGGCATTTGGCGCTCGAAGAAGGCCGAGAAGTCGAACGCTTGAAGGTCTGCGATGGAGGAGATACCGAATTCGCCGATCGCGGCCGAGCCGTGACGCCGCCATTCCTGGTGCAGACATTTCGGATCGGTTTCATGGCGAATCTTGCGGCGCACCTCGACGTCACGACGCGGCTGCTTTGAAGACCGATCGGCGTACATCACCGGGATGTCGCGCGTCTTCTTGCCGCCCTTTTTTGCTCGGTTGAAGTAGTACGTTTTTTTATAGACGCCGACCTTCGGAAAGTGCGCTCGCGGAAAAGTGACGGACGCAAGACATGCTCTTTCCAACTCGTCGAGATCTTCGGGGTCTGAGGGCAGGATGTCGCGTGCGGGCTCGATGTACGTAATCAGGACCCGCATGCCGTGGAGGTGCTCCAGCAGTTGTTTGAAGAAGCGTGGGGATGGCTGGAACACTTCCATCTTCAGCTTCCACAGGGGGTTCTTGCGCATCTGCCGGACTTCGATCTTCAGATCTCGGCAGTACCGGCTAAGCAGCGTCAGCGGCACGGGCAAATGGGAACGGTCGAACCAGATGGTGACGCGGTCAAAACCGTAGACGATGCGGAACACGTGGGTGCCGACTTTGATGAACATGGGGAGGCCTTCGAGATTCGCCGACGAGCCGGCGTACACGATGAAATTAGTCAGCCGTTACGGCTGATGGTTGGCCGGTTGTTGATTGCGCCCGTTGCGCTGGTTGCGGCCTAGTCCGGGGACTGCGCAACGGGCGGGATTGAAAATCAGCACGGGTGATGCGGTAAGACACGCACCACGCCAATCGGCCACTATTCGATTTCGCCTTCGTCTTCGTCTTCGTCCATTGCGCGTTGAGCCTTCTCGCGGTCAACGCGGAATTCAGCCGTCGTTATCTCCCGTGACTTAGCTTTGGCCTTGGGCTTCACAACTTGCCCGTCCGTGGCGAAGTGTTCTCTGAGGCGGTCGATCCAACCTTCTGGCATTTCGATGCGACGTGGCTGCCAGTGGCTTAGATGGCGAGAGACATTGGACTTGTCCAAGCCGACGATGGCAGCGATCTCGGAACCGAGATGGCCATTGCCCGAAAGGATGCGAATGGCGCGCGTGCGCAGTGTTTTTGCGACGAAGGGTGCATAGCTCCGCTCATAGCGGTAGTCCTGCCCGTACTTCAAAATGCACATCACCTTGCCGAGCCCGAACGATGCCAGACCTTGATAGCTATGGCAGTCGACTGAAAAAGCAATTCCACCGTCCACATCAGCTTCGCACCCGCGGACCTCTATCAACTCGTCTACGAAGTTGGCAAGGTCGATCGTCTCGCTGCACTCCCCCTCAATGATCGCTATGAGCCGGCGGTTCGAGCTTTTTGCCAAGGCACTCAAGCGGCCAAGGGCGGAGACAAAGAACGGGTCCGCAAAGTCCTCGACCTTTGACGTGAAAATCCATAGTTCCGGATCTGAAGGTGGTTTGCGCCACCGACTTTGCAGGAGAAAAATTCCCTCTTGGCCGAAGAAATTGAAGCCCTTGTACAGCCCAACCGGGACCAGTTCGATGGTGGCTGCATCGGTTGGCAGGTCGTTGCCCGCAAGCAGGGCGCGTTGTTGTTCCACTTGCCGTTCGGTACCGGAGACCAACAGCTTGACTGCCATGCGTTTCGGGAATTTGACGCTCAGGTTTGCGCCACCTGTCGCAGCCTCCTTGACGATCGTCGTCCACACATGAATGGCAACGGCTTCGTGAGTCAACATCGCGATGAAGCCGAGCGGCAATTCTGCGTAGCAATCAGTGGGCTTGATGGCAGGCGTTGTCATTGAAGACCTCCGGAGTTGCGGGCTGCGATGCAGCTTTGTATGTAACTCTGGATTTCGCTGACCGGCCAAGCTTTGATGCGCGGGCCCAAAGGCACGCCGGGCTTGATCGAGCCGTCACGAATGCGAGCGTAGAAAGTGCTGTTGGACAGCCCGATAATCTCAAGGACCTTTGGCTTTCGGAGCAGCACTTCAGGGGCTTTTACGACGCCTTGAAAACCTTGGGCATCTGGAAGTTTTTTAGCTTCTTCGCGTGGGGACTCGTTGACCGAAACTATTTGCGTTTTTTGTGCCACGTAGGGCTCCTGGATGGGTTAACAAGCTTTCGATGAATCCCGTCGGATTCACCTGCACGTCATGACCCACTCAGGCTACGAAAGCCTTGTCCTTAAGCAAAACGAATTCATGATGAATTCATCCTTCGCCGTTCCTTCCGCTTGCAGCCTCGATCAGCTTCTTGTGGATCGAGTCGAGTGTGCTGAGTCCATAGCCTGAAACTCCGGCGGCTTTGACATCCACGAGTATGTCCGCAACTACTTTCTCCCTTTCCTTGACACCCGCCTCGTGTTTGTAGCCGTAGCCGCCACGTGCCATCGCAAAAATAAGTGCGTTGAGGTTGTCGATTTCGACGGAAGCGTTTCGGCCACTCTGATCCTTTTTGGGCTTCTTGATGACCTCTTGCGCAAGCGCATGGAAGGCCCCAAGACCGACTTGGATTTGTGAGTTATTGGGAAGCGCAAGTTCCTGAAGCTTCGGCTGAAGTTTCAGAAACGATTTGGGCATCTTTTGGCCGGCTCCCGCGAGGATGGCCACGCAACTAACAACATCAACCATGCGATTCATAGATCCAGCTTTGCCTCGGTTGTATGGGTGATCGGGGAAGTAGGTAACGTGGTCTGGTATGGGTTCGATGCTGAGTTTCCTGCCGAGAAGCCGCCTGCGGTCCTTGTATTGTTCCGTGAATGTTGCGCTGGCTTGAGCTTCCCTGACAGCTTTCAATTCGGGAGCGATGCCTAGACTCATGGCGGCGACTTCCCAGAGCGGCCGTACTCGTTCGTGCTCCAAGAGTCTCCGATTCACGCGGGTTGTTGCTGCGGTCGGTTTGATGTCGTTCGATGAATCGCTAACCATATGTCCTGTCACTTCTTTGTTTGTCGAGCGGCCAAATGTATTGAACGGGTGAGGTGAGAAAGCGCGCTGTCGCGCCAGGAACCCGGAGTCCTCAGCGGCTACGGCGTTTCGTCGATGCCTTGGCGTTAAGCGCGGTAAAGAGCGTTTCAAGCGCTACACGTTGCTCGTCTATGTAGTCGTGCCCGTCGTAGTGGCGAGCTTGCACTCCAGAGATGCCATGTGACTGAAGTCGACCGCGAATTTCTTGGCTAATGCCGGCCTTGGCCAGCAATGTTTCCACACCGGATCGAAGTCGCTTCGCTTGGAAGTCCTTAATTCCAGCGTCGGCTGCTGCTGCTTTGGCCCATTGGCTGAGCGTGGTGGCAGCCAAATGCGTTTGACCTTCGTCCGTCGAGATGGCGTAGACCCCGTTGGGCTTGCACTCGCCAAGTGCCTTGCTAGCGGCAGAGACCAAGGGAACCAAATTTTCACGCATGCTCCTTCCTGGGCGACCCTTACCATCGAACAGCAGAATCTGATCTGCCGCAGCGTTGATAGTCTTGAGTTTTACGAGCTGTTCGATGCGTTGGCCGCCGGTTAGCAGGTGCAGCCTGAGCACGGCTCCCTTCAAGCCCATCATGTTCTCGATCTGCCGCCAATACGCGCGCATGTCTTGTTCCAATAGCGGTTGCTTATTGGCGCGGTTTTGGCTCTCGTCGGGCTCGGTGTCGACCGCCGGGTTATAGGTTATCTGATAGTCCTTGAAGTGCACTGGAATTGATGACTTAGACCGAGAGGCGCGCGCTGTTTGATAGGCAGCCCGGACGTAACTGCGCAGCTTATTGGCCGTACGCCCTTTACCTGCATCCGCGACGCGGCGCATCATGTCCCCGATCTGTTCACCCGTAACCGCATTCGCAGGGAGCGCGGCTACTTTAGGCCATGGCGTCTTGATGTGAAGCTGGAAGATCGAGCGCACATCACTGTGCGAACGCCGCTCAAGATTCTCCAAATGATCGGCATAATGACCTAGCAGATTGGCGAATGTGTGCTTTCCGATTCGGGCTGCGCTTACTGCTGCAGCTTCAACGGCAAGTCGCTTTTTCTCTAGCAGCGCAGGTCGGCCACCGTCAGGTTTGTGTTGATGATGTTCCAGCGACAGGATCTCAGCAGCACGGACTGCGGCGGCAACCGAAAACCCCTTTGCACTGGTCGTCAGACTTTTTTGGGGCGCTGACGCGTCGTACAGGCCGATGACAACGCGTTCGCTCGTAGCGCCGATGCTGTACCGCCAGTAGAAACAAATCGCGCCCGTTACCCGCTTTCGCGCTTGCAGTGCACCGCTCGGTTTTACCTTGTTCAAAGTCGTGAATACCCCAGGCTTAAGGGCGTTGAGTAGCCGACCAGCGGTCAGTGAAGGCAGAACAGTGACGTCAGCCGCTGAGGAAGGGCTGATTGCCAGAATGTTGCCAGAATGCTTGACGATCGCGTTGGATGGCACTGCACTTCCTTGCACAATAAATCGTTATAAATCAAAGGTGTAATGTTATTTTAACTTGCAAGAAAGTGCGACGCGGTGCGGTGTTTTCGGACTCATAATCCGTTGGTCGATGGTTCAAGCCCATCACGGCCTACCACGTTGCATTCGAAAATCGGTTTGACACACGGGCTTAGGCACTTTTGCCGGTGCTATAATCGGAAGCTGTGCGGCTGTAGCTCAGTTGGATAGAGTACTTGGCTACGAACCAAGGGGTCGTGGGTTCAATTCCTGCCAGCCGCACCACCATCAAGAAAAGCCCGCAACATCTGTTGCGGGCTTTTTTCATTGGAGCATCCTGAATGAGCAAAGCATTCACCAAGGAAAGCGACTCGGACGACGAGGACGACAGCACTGCTGCGCTGTCCGTGCCGCTTCCTCCTGGGGGCAAAAACTACATCACGCCGGAGGGCTACGCCCGAATGCGCGCGGAGTTGCTGCAACTGATGGACGACGAACGGCCCAAGGTGGTCGAGGCCGTTCATTGGGCGGCAAAGAATGGCGACCGCTCGGAGAACGGCGACTACATCTACGGCAAGAAGCGCCTGCGCGAAATCGACGGTCGCATCCGCTTTTTGACCAAGCGCCTGGAGATCGCCGTGCCGACCGACCCGGCAGTCCACCACGGGAGCGACCAAGTGTATTTTGGGGCGACGGTTCGCTATGCCGACGAGGCCGGTGACGAACGGACTGTGACGATATTGGGAATCGACGAGGCGGACAGCACGCAGGCGCAAGTCAGCTGGATTTCGCCGATTGCGCGTGCGCTACTGAAAGCGCGCGAGGGCGATGTCGTCAAACTCGTGACGCCGGCGGGTGTCAGTGAGATCGAGGTGTTGTCGGTGACCTATCCCGAAGCGGGCCCCAAGGCAGACAGCAGGGAAGTTAGTGGTACGCCGCCCTGATAAGCCTCAGGGCGCGGGCACTGTCCGCGAAGCGGAAAGCACCGAAGGCGTCCGCTTCACCGCCCGCAACACCGATTCCAGGTGCGTTGTGTCCCGCACCGCGATGACGAAGCGCATATCGGTCGATTCCTGTGGCGTCTCGTCGGCCATTTCGACGTGCGTGATGTCGGCCTCCGCAGTCGCCAAGGTCGCTGCGACCCGCGCCAGCACACCTTTGTCGTTGCGAACCGTGACCACGACGCCGGTTTCGAATGCACGCACAGGATCGTCCGCCCACTCGACGGCAAAGAACCGTTCGCTGTCCTTGTAATGCAGGCGCTGGCCAACACCGCAGGCATCGGTGTGCACCACTAGACCTTCGCCGTGCCCTAAATAGCCGACGATCCCGTCGCCAGGAATAGGTCTGCAACACAGGGCGAAGCGCACCGAAGAGTTTTCGCTGCCGTCCAGCGTCACCGCGCCTTGCGACACGGTTTCTTGCGCGGTGAAGCGCTCGCGGCTGAGTAGCAGCGCATCGGGCTTTTCGCCTCTCTCGGCGAGCAGCGCCATCAAGCGCTTGGCCACGATGCTGGCGATGCGCTTGCCCAGGCCGATATCGGTAAGCAGTTCGGCGCGCGTGCGGCTTCCGGTAAAGCGCAACAGCTTTTCCCAGATGACCTGGTTTTCCGGCTCCGCGGATGGCAGCGTGCCGAGGCCTTCCGCGCGCAGCGCTTGCGCCAGCAGTTTCTCGCCAAGACCTTCGGATTCAGCGTGCGCGAGGGTCTTGAGATAGTGGCGAATCTTGGATCGCGCGCGGCCCGTTCGCACGAAGCCGAGCCAAGCCGGATTCGGGGTCGACACCGGCGCGGTGATGACTTCGACCACGTCGCCATTTTTCAGCTCCGTGCGCAGCGGAACCTGGTCGCCGTTGATCCGCGCTGCAGACGTGTGATCGCCGATCCGGCTGTGAATGGCGTAAGCGAAGTCCACCACCGTCGCGCCGCGCGGAAGCGCCATGATCTGGCTCTTGGGCGTGAAAACGTACACGGCATCGGGGAAAAGATCGACCTTGACGTGGTCCCAGAACTCGGCGGCATCGCGCGTCTCGTGCTGGATGTCGAGCAACGATTGCAGCCACTTCGTGCCCAGGCGATCGGCACCGGTGGCATTCGGCTCCGCAGCTTTGTAGAGCCAGTGCGCCGCGACACCCGATTCGGCGACCACGTGCATCGCCTCGGTTCGCAATTGGAACTCGACACTGACGCCCGACGGACCGACCAACGTCGTGTGCAGCGACTGATAGCCGTTCAGCTTGGCGATTGCGATATGGTCTTTGAATTTGCCGGGCAGCGGCTTGTACATCTGGTGAAGGATGCCGAGGCCGGTGTAGCAGGCGATGACATTCGGCACGATGATCCGGAATCCATAGATGTCGGTCACCTGCGCAAAGCTCAGGTGCTTTTCTTCCATCTTCTGGTAGATCGAGTAGAGCGTTTTCTCGCGACCGGCAATTCGCACCACCATGCCCGCCGAGGTGAATGTGCTCTCCAGCTCCCGTTGCACTTTTTGAATCAGGTCACGCCGACGGCCGCGCGCCTTGGAGACGGCTTTGGCGAGGATGGCGTAGCGCCATGGTCGCAGGTGCCGAAACGACAACTCCTGCAATTCGCGATAGGTCTGGTTCAGCCCGAGCCGATGTGCGATCGGCGCATAAATCTCGAGCGTCTCGCCCGCGATGCGCGCCCATTTTTCGCGCGGTGCGTCGTCCAGCGTCCGCATGTTGTGCGTGCGGTCGGCCAGCTTCACCAAAATGACGCGCACATCGCGCGCCATCGCCAGCAGCATCTTTCGGAATGACTCGGCCTGATTCTCTTCCCGCGTGTTGAATTGCAGCTTGTCGAGCTTGGTGAGGCCATCGACCAGCTCTGCGACGGGTGCCCCAAAGCGTTCGATCAATTCGGGCTTGGTGACGCCGCAGTCTTCGATGGCGTCATGCAGCAAGGCGGCCATCAACGCTTGAGCGTCGAGCTTCCACTCGGCACATTGCGCCGCGACCGCGATGGGGTGGGTGATGTACGGCTCGCCGCTGTTGCGCAATTGCCCCAGGTGCGCTTCGTCCGCGAAACGGTAGGCGCGACGGACCTGCTCAGTGTCTTCTGCGTTCAGGTAATCGAGGCGGGCGGTGAGCGCGGCAAAGCTCGCCGCGGCCGCGTTCAGCGCTGCCGGACTCGGACGTGGCGAGCCTTTGGGAACACTGGAATGAGGTTTGACGACCGCGCTCATGCACACCACTTTAGCGTGCACGTTGCAAGGAAGCGATCGGACACAAAAAAAGCACCGCGCGCGGTGCTTCTTTGTGCGGAGTTGCGAGTCAACTCAGCCCGGAACCTTCTTGAGCATTTCAATGCCGATTTTGCCTTCGGCAATTTCGCGCAATGCGGTCACGCAAGGCTTGTTCTTGCTCTCAATCTTGGGTGCATGGCCCTGGCTCAACATACGGGCGCGGTAGGTCGCGGCGAGCACGAGTTGAAAGCGGTTCGGGATTTGCAACAGGCAATCTTCGACGGTGATGCGGGCCATGAGGATCTTTCGGTCGTTTCGGTCGTTTAGCGGAGTGGCTCGGAGAGCCGAATCAGGGAATATTGAGCGCTGCGAAGGTTTCGGCACGGGCTCGGCGCTGTGCGGAATAACGAAGCCGTTGCGCGTGAACAATGGCTTTCAGGTCAAAAAGCGCACGCTCAAATAACTCGTTGATTATAACGAAGTCGAATTCATTGGCACGCGCCATCTCTTCAGCGGCGTTCTGCAGGCGCAACTCGATAACCGACGCGCTGTCTTCGCCGCGCCGCTCCAGGCGCGATCGCAACTCTTCCCAACTGGGTGGCAGGATAAAAATCATGACCGCGTTCGCAAACGTCTTGCGAATCTGGATCGCGCCCTGAAAGTCGATTTCCAGGATGACGTCCGCGCCTTGGGCGATGCGCTCTTCGACGGCGCGTTTCGAGGTCCCGTAGCGCTGACCATGCACGTGCGCCCACTCGACGAAAGCATCAGACGCAACCATCGCGTCGAACTCGGGATGCGACGCAAAAAAGTACTCGCGCCCATGCTTTTCCTGGCCTCGCGGAGGTCGTGTCGTATGCGAAACCGATGGCTGCACGGCCGAATCGAGCTCCATCAACGCCTTCACCAGACTCGATTTGCCGGCACCACTCGGCGCCGCGACCACGAAAATGTTGCCGGGATAGTCCATACGCTCGCCACTCATTCGATGTTTTGCACCTGCTCGCGCATCTGTTCGATCAACACTTTCATGTCGACGCCGATGCGAGTGAGTTCGAGCGCTGCCGATTTCGCACCCAGCGTGTTGGCCTCGCGGTGCAGTTCCTGAATCAAAAAGTCGAGCCGTTTGCCGATTTCACCGCCTTTTTTGACCAGACGCTCGATCTCGTCGAGGTGCGAGTTGAGTCGGGTCAGCTCTTCGGCCACGTCGATGCGGATGGCAAAAGCGGTTGCTTCGGTCAGCGCACGGTCTTGCGCAGCCTCCGGCAAGGTGCCGCCGGTAAGGCCCATGGCGTCTTGCCATCGCTCCAGAAATTTGGCGCGCTGCTGTTCGACGAGCTTCGGCACCAGCGGAACGGCTTGCTTTGCCAACACGCGCAATTGGCCGAGATGCTCCTCCAGCATCTTGGCCAGTCGGGTGCCTTCGCGTTGCCGCGCGGACATCAGCGCGTCGAGCGCCTTGCTCGTGACTTCTGATAGGTCGGCAGCCCAGTCGCCGCGTACTGCGGCGCCGTCGCCGCCGGCCAGGCGCAGTACGTCGGCCACGCTCAGTTCGCGTGCGCCGGGGAGCCAGGCCTTGATGCCGTCCTGCACGCCGTTCAGGCGCTGCAGCAACTTGACCGAAGGCTCGGTCACGCCCGCTTGCGCAGTGCTTTCTATAGATGCCCGCACCTCGACTTTGCCGCGCTTGAGCCGGCCGATGATCAGGTCGCGCAACGCGGGTTCGTGCTGGCGCAGTTCTTCCGGCAGCTTGAAAGTCAGGTCGAGAAAGCGGCTGTTGACCGATCGGATTTCTACTCCGAGTCGGCCGGTCGCAGGGGGCCGCGGATCGGCTTCGGAGTGGCTGCCAACCGGGCCGTTTTGGCCGCTGGCATAGCCGGTCATGCTGTAAACTGGCATTGAGCCTCGCTGTGATTTGTTCGCCTGCATCGAGGGCCCGGCACGACGTTCGCTTGCCGCACCATCGCCTTCGGGCGAAACTCCCGGATTATGTCAAAGGTCAAACCTTCGCCCCTGCTGCCCGACACCATCATCGGCGGCTACCGCGTGATCCGCCGTCTTTCAGCGGGCGGCTTCGGCGTGGTCTATCTGGCCGTCGACCACAGCGGCCAGCAAGTCGCCATCAAGGAATACCTGCCGTCGTCTCTCGCGACCCGCGGCATGGGCGAGCTGGCGCCGCAGGTGTCGCCCGAGAAGCTGTCGCTGTACCGGCTGGGGCTTAAAAGCTTCTTTGAAGAAGGCCGATCGCTGGCGCAAATTTCCCACGCGTCGGTCGTCAGCGTGCTCAATTTCTTTCGCGAGAACGAGACCGTTTACATGGTCATGAACTACCTGGAGGGCGCGACCCTCCAGGACTTCATCGTGACCGCGCGCGACCTGAAGAAGCAGAAAGTATTCAGGGAGTCGACCATCCGGTCGTTGTTCGATGAGATCCTGCGCGGTCTGCGCATCGTGCATCAGCACAAAATGTTGCATCTGGACATCAAGCCCGCCAACATTTTCGTGACCGATGACGACCGCGCCGTGATGATCGACTTTGGCGCTGCGCGTGAAGTGCTCAGCAAAGAAGGCAATTTCATCCGACCGATGTACACACCCGGCTTCGCCGCTCCCGAGATGTACCGCCGCGACTCTTCGATGGGTCCGTGGACCGACATCTACGCCATTGGCGCCTGTATCTATGCCTGCATGCAGGGCTACCCGCCGAACGACGCGCCGCAGCGCATCGAAAAAGACCGGCTCGGCCTCTCGCTTTCGCGGCTGCGCGGCATCTATTCAGACAACATGATCGAGGTTGTCGAATGGTGCATGTCGCTCGACCCGCTGTCGCGCCCGCAGTCGGTGTTCGCGCTGCAAAAAGAGCTGAGCCGTGAAGGCGAGCGTCACTACACCAAGCTCACCGTGGGCGAAAAGGTTCGCCTTTCCATCGACAACATGCGCTCCTTCGACAAGAAGGGGCTGCCGAAGGCGGCCGCGCCAACCACGCGACCCGCATGAAGTTCTCTGTATTCCAGGTTAGCCGCAAGGGCGGCCGTCTCAAAAACGAAGACCGCATGGGCTACTGCTACACGCGGGAGTCCGGCCTGTTCGTGCTGGCCGACGGCATGGGCGGCCATCCCGAGGGCGAAGTGGCGGCGCAGCTTGCGCTGCAAACCATCGCGGCGTTGTATCAGCGCGAGGCACGGCCCATCGTCAAGGACGTCAAGGCCTTCCTGACCTCGTCGGTCATGGCCGCGCACCAGCAAATCATGCGGTACGCAGGCACCAAGGCAATGCTCGACACGCCGCGTACGACCGTGGTGGCCGCGGTGCTGCAAGGCACCACGGCCACGTGGATCCATTGCGGCGACTCGCGCCTCTACGTGGTCCGAGACGGCACATTGCTGATGCGTACCCGAGACCATTCCCATGCCGAGCGTCCCCGCGCCAACGCGGGCAACGAGCCGGTCAATCGCAACCTCTTGTTGACCTGCCTGGGCTCGCCCACGGCACCGCTGTTCGACATCTCGCCGCCCCTGCAATTGCAGCGTGGCGACCGCATCATGTTGTGCTCCGATGGCGTTTGGGGTGTGCTCGACGACGCTGTCATCGTGCACACGCTGTCATCCGGCAAGCCGGTGTCCGATGCTGCTCCTGATCTGGCCGAGATGGCGCTGCGCAACGGCGGCAGCCACAGCGACAACGTCACTCTCATCGCCCTCGAATGGGAGCTGCCCGACGTCCCGGGCTACGAGCGCGGGGTGTCGACCGACAGCGTCGGCGACGGCGTCTTCGCCTCGACCATCCAGGCGGGCATGCCGTCGGACAGCGAACTCGACGATCTCGATGACGATGCCATCGAGCGTTCCATCGCCGAGATCAACGAAGCCATCCGCCGTTCCGCTTCACGCAAGACCTGAGTCGGCGCACGCCGGCTTTCCATACTTTTTTTCGGGTTTCACATGACTGCTTTCACACGAAGCGGCGGCCGCGCCGCCGACACCCTGCGCCCCGTGCGCATCACCCGCGGCTTCACGATCCATGCCGAAGGCTCGGTACTGATCGAGTTCGGCCAGACGCGCGTGCTCTGCACCGCATCGGTCGAAGAGCGCGTGCCACCGCACAAGAAGGGCAGCGGCGAAGGCTGGGTCACGGCCGAATACGGCATGCTGCCGCGCGCGACGCACACCCGCAGCAGCCGTGAAGCGGCCAAGGGCAAGCAGACTGGCCGCACGCAGGAAATCCAGCGTCTCATCGGCCGCTCGATGCGCGCGGTATTCGACCTGGCTGCCTTGGGCGAACGAACCATCCATCTCGATTGCGACGTGCTGCAGGCCGATGGCGGCACGCGCACCGCCGCCATCACCGGCGCCTTCGTCGCCGCGCAGGATGCGGTCGACAAGTTGCTGGCGTCCGGCGCGCTGAAGGCATCGCCCATCAAGGGACACGTGGCGGCCATCTCGGTCGGCATCGTCGAAGGCACGCCCCTGCTCGATCTGGAATACATCGAAGACTCGACCTGCGATACCGACATGAACGTCGTGATGACCGGCGCCGGCCATTTCGTCGAAGTGCAGGGTACGGCCGAAGGCGCAGCGTTTTCGCGCGACGAGATGAACCAACTGCTGGCCCTGGCAGAAAAGGGCATCGGCGAGCTGATCGTCATGCAGCAGCAGGCCCTGTCGTCCAAGTGATTGCTTGACTGATCCCGGCCCATTCGCCGCAGATCCTTTGCATATGAAACTCGTACTGGCTTCAAATAACGCAGGAAAGCTCGCCGAACTTCAAATCCTGCTGGCGCCGCTGAGCGTGACGTTGGTGCGGCAGTCGGAGCTGGGTGTCGATGAAGCCGAAGAGCCGTTTCGCACCTTCGTCGAGAACGCGCTCGCCAAGGCGCGCCATGCTTCAGCGGTGACCGGGTTGCCGGCGGTCGCCGACGATGCCGGTCTCTGCGTCGAAGCATTCGGCGGCCTTCCAGGTGTCGACACCGCTTTCTACGCGACGCAGTTCGGCTACGCCAAGGGCGACGACAACAACGTGCGTGCGCTGCTCGAGCAGATGGCCGACATCGACGACCGCCGCGCTGCGCTGGTCAGCACGCTGGTGGCGCTGCGCAATGCCGAAGACCCCGAGCCGCTGATCGCCATCGGTCGCGCGCCTGGCGAAATCACCCGCGCGCCCATCGGCGCCAACGGCTTCGGCTTCGACCCGGTAATGTTTCTGCCGCAGCTCGGCAAGACCTTCGCCGAGTTGACGGCCGAGCAGAAAAACGCTCACAGCCATCGCGGCCAAGCAGCGCGGGCGATGCTTCAATTGATGCGCGAGCGTTGGTGACTGCAACGCCGCCGCTAACGCCGACGACACCGGACGACCCCGTGATCATCCCCATCGAAGCAGCCGCAGCGTCTGCCAATGCGCCGCACGCCAACGATGTGCTGCACCTGATGCGCCCTGGCCCGCTGCAACTCGCCGCGCTGCCGCCCCTGTCGCTCTACGTGCATCTGCCATGGTGCCTGCGCAAATGCCCCTATTGCGACTTCAACTCGCACGAGTGGCGCGTCGGCAAAAGCAGCGCCGACAGCACTGCCGACATCCCCGAGCAGCGCTACCTGGATGCGTTGGTCGCAGACCTGGATGCCGCGCTGCCGCTGATCTGGGGCCGTACCGTTCACACGATATTTATCGGCGGCGGCACTCCCAGTCTTTTCTCGCCCGACGCAATCGACCGTCTGCTCGGCGACCTGCGCGCGCGCCTGAAGCTCGCGCCCGACTGCGAGATATCGATGGAAGCCAACCCCGGCACCTTCGAGCGCGACCGCTTTCGCGCCTACCGAGCCGCAGGCGTCACACGCCTGTCGATCGGTGTGCAGAGCTTCAACGACACGCACCTTAAGGCGCTCGGCCGAGTACACGACGGAGCGCAGGCAATTGCAGCGGTCGAGGAGGCCGCCAGCGCCTTCGATACTTTCAACCTCGACCTGATGTACGCGCTCCCGGGTCAGACGCTGGAGCAGCTCGATGCCGATCTGCAGCAGGCGCTGGCCCTTGCGCCGCCGCATCTGTCGGTCTATCACCTGACGATCGAGCCCAACACTTACTTCGCGAAGTTTCCGCCGGTGATCCCGGAAGACGACGATGCCTATGCGATGCTGGACCGCATCACCGAGCGCACCGGCCAACTCGGCCTGGCGCGTTACGAAGTCTCCGCCTACGCACGCGAAGGTCACCGCTGCGCCCACAACCTCAATTACTGGCAGTTCGGTGACTACCTCGGTATCGGCGCCGGGGCGCACAGCAAGCTGAGCTTTGCGCATCGCGTCGTGCGTCAAGTGCGCCTGCGCGAGCCGCGCCGCTACATGGACGGTGCGCTGGCCGGCGCTGCAGTCGCGCAGAGCGAAGACGTCGCCATTGCCGACCTGCCATTCGAATTCATGCTGAACGCACTGCGCCTGAACGAAGGCTTTGCGCTGGCGCAGTTTGGCGAGCGCACCGGCCTCGCCACCACAGCGATCCAGCGTGGAATGGAGGAGGCCGAGCGCAAGGGTTTGATCAAGCGCGATCTGCGCCATGTATGGCCGACCGAACGTGGGCTCGACTTTCTGAGCGATTTGCAGACAATGTTTCTCCCACCAGCCTGAGGATTGCCATGCTGCACTTCGAGTCTCTGGACGCCAAAAGGCGACCCCGCGGCCGACCCAGCGCCGTGCAGGCCGCAGAGTTGCGCGAATCTTTCCTGGCCGCCGCGTTGCAATCGTTTTTAGACAAGGGCTATGCGGCGACCAGTATCGAGGCCATTGCCCGCGATGCCGGCGTTGCCAAGATCACCATCTACCGACAGTTCGAGAACAAGGAGGCGCTGTTCCACGAGGTCGTGCACAGGGCGGTCGGCAATGCGCGCAACACAATGCACGCCACCGTCGTGCGGGAAGGCGCCGATGAGCGCGAGCTGTTGCTCGACCTGGTCGAGCGCATGTACCTCGGTGCCACCGAGCCAGAAACGCTGGCCTTGCTCCGGTTGGTGATCGCGGAGGCCGTCCGCTTTCCTGAGCTGGCCAAGTCGCTCTACGCGGAGAACAGCTACGTGCTTGGCCCTGTGGTCGATTACCTTACCGAGGCGCATCGTTCCGGTCGCCTGAACGTGCCGTCGCCTGAGCTCGCGGCAGTGCAACTGTCGACACTGGCCTTTGGCGGCGTGCGCTTTTTCGTCTCGAAACCGTTGGCCGGGTCCGCCGAACGGCGGCTCTGGGCCGAGGGCATCGTCGATCTGGTGCTGCAAGGCTGGTCGCCTCGATCTGCACTCGATCTGGCGCCGAATCCGATGCCCGACGGCATGTCCGCAATCAACGCTTAAAATCGGTCACGTGTCCGGTGCAACGCCGGACGTCTGCGGAGAGTTGGGTGAGTGGTTTAAACCAGCAGTCTTGAAAACTGCCGACGTGAAAGCGTCCGTGAGTTCGAATCTCACACTCTCCGCCAGTTAGCCCATAAACACGGGTTTCCAAAGGAAGCCAGGTTCCTACGGCCCGCGTCGTAGGTTGCGCTATCGCTGTCTGGCGCGAACAGTCCACCCGTCACCGGTGGTGCCCTTTCAGCAACGCCCCTTCTTGGCCTGGCCCGGCGGACAGTGGTTGCCGCCACCGCGTTGCTCGTCGTCCCACGACCGACGTTCATCACCCTCCTCACGCCCGCGGCGGCCGTCAGGTCGACGGCGCCACTGGTCTTCCGACCAGCGCCAGCCTCCGTCTCCTGCCACCCAGCGACCCGGTGCATACACGTAGTCAGGTCGTGCAGTTTGCCATTGGCCCGCGCGCCAAACATATTCGCGCTCGTTCCAGGCCCATCTGCCAGGCATCCAAATCCGGCCCGGCGTCGCGCGTGGAACCGGCTCATACCGGGGCGGCGGCGGAGCGAGCTGTACGATGCCCGGGACATTGATCTGGACCGAGACCTGTGACAGTACTGCTGAAGACACAGTGCTGAATGCCAGACAGAACAAGACGGCTTTGAGGCGCATGGTGATTCCTTTGAAGGGACGAAAAGTCGATGACAGTGGTGATGAAACAGTCATCCGTAAAGAAGCTCGCTGAAATCCTGGAAGATCTTCGATCTGCTCGCAGACCGCTTTGATCGTCATCAAGATCGGCCTTCTGAGCAGCAAGGCCTGCAAAGGATCTCATGGCAGGGTGTCGTGTCGTATTGCGTTCATCGGCGCAACAGCCAAACGACACCCAGCAATATCACCATCAACAGCAATGCAGCGACGTTACGTCGCCATGCGCGTGAGTGGAGCTGCTCGGTCTCACGCCGCGTGGCTTCAAGTTCTTCAAGCTGCGAGGGTCGCTTCCAGAAGTCGTCGTCATCCACTTTCACCAACGCCTCCCTTGCTTTTTCTTGTTTTCGCAGCGGATGTGTGTAAAGCGGGTTTTAACTCTCGGTTCTTCATTCGTGACTGCGTCTTGGTTAGTTGGTTCGTGCCGTGAGGGCGCCGCGCGGTTACGTAAAGCTAGACAGGCAGTCGGTACAAAAGAAAAGCCAGCACCGCGATGCACAACGAAGCCACCGCGACGCCGCCGATCCAATACAGCCAGCGAGCGCGTGGTGGTTCGGTATTGGCTGCGGTTATGGGTCGCGCGCTGACCTGCTGCCAGGCGCTGAAATTTTGGATTCGCTGCCCCTTGCTGGTGTCGCTGACCGTTACCTCGGCGAACTCATTCCCGCATCCTCGGCAATGCGTTGAGTCGATTGCGTTTTGCTTGCCGCAAAACCGGCACTCAACCAGCGGCTTGAGAGCCGTCAAAGGCTCTGGAATTGCAACGGTATTCATTCGTCGACCTCGCGTGCTTTGATCATCTCTGTGGAGCACACGACTTTCTGTCCAGCGAATAAGGCCATCACTTGCATCCCTCAAAACGTTCATGTGAAAAATTCACATGTCGGGCCAAGCCTAAATTCCTTGTGCTCAGGGCGAATGTGGGACGGCACCGCGTTCTTCTGTCCAGAGACTGTCTGAGCCGATTTGTCCCGCTACGTTGGGCCGAACTTCTGCTGCTGGCTGCGGTGATTGCTGAACCGGACCTTAACGATTGCGTAGAAATCGCATAGAGTCCTCGCGTATGAGAATTGTTCGCTTTCGCGTCCTGCGATCGCTCGTTGAGGAAACCGTTGATTGATGAACGCTTAGGCTGGGCGCTTTCGGTCTGCGCGCGCGTCATGCGTCCCTTGATCCGCCTTGCCCTGAATATGGGGGTCAAGCATCGTGATCTCGAAGAGTTGGTGCGCGATCTGCTGCTTGAGGAGGCACGGACATCCTGGCGTGAAAAAGGAGTCGAACCCAACATCAGCCAGTTGTCGATCACCACCGGGCTTAATCGCAAGGCGGTCACGCTCAAGGTCAGGGCACCAACGGACGCACTGCCGCACACCGACATGTCAGCCGCCTCCAAGACCCTGACGGCGTGGCTTGAGCTCGTAAGCACGTTGCCCGATCTCAAAACACTCCCGGTCACTGCCGCGGAGCCGCTGCTCAGCTTCGAGTTGTTGGCCCGACGCTCGAGCCGCGGGAACCACCATCATCGCGCTGTGCTGGACGAGTTGACGCGATTGCATATGGTCGAGGAAAAGGATGGCCGTGCTACGCTGGCAGTCGCTGGCTTCGTGCCCGCCGACGATGTGCGATCCATGCTGGCGTTCCTCGGCGACAACGCACGGGATCATCTGCTCGCCGGCGTCTCGAACACGTTTGGTCGGGCGCCCCAGATGCTGGAGCGGTCGGTTTTCGCTGGCGGCCTCACGCTCGACGATTGCGGTGCGATCCAGCAACTGGCGCGACTGCGATGGGACGCTTTGCATCACGAACTTGCCGGGCTGATGACACAGGCCGTCGATGCGGCCGAAGGCCATGGCGGTGCTCGGATTCGCGTGGGCGTCTATGCCTATCACGAAGAGCGCGCCGCAGCAGCGGCGAAGCCTGCCGCGACCGACTGAGATCGCAGGCGCCTGCGCCATGACCGGCGGCTGGCCGCTGGTTCATCCCGAATTGCTCAGTTGAAAGTCACCGTGTTCGCAAGAAGAACGCCGTTCAGAACCTGTGATCCGGTCACCGTCACCTTGACGCCGTTGCCGAGGTTTCCGGCGATCCCGTTTTGGAAAAGCACGTTTTGATTGCTTGCATCGATGGGCTGTCCGCGGACCTTGAAGTCCGCCGTGCTGGTGAACGCGCCTACCGTGCCAATGAGTGCGAATGAAGACGGGCCGCCCGTGCCGGGAATGTGCCGGATCTTCACCTTCGTCGCCCGCAGCATACCGGCGGAGAAGACGCCTGCGACTTCCAGCTTCACGCCGTTGCCAATGCTCGAACTCGGCCCGCCGGTGATCTGCGCTGCGCCCGCATCGATGGGCACGCCGAGTACCTTCAAGGACGCCAGTCCGGCGTATTCGGTCACCACGCCGTCAAGGGTCGCCGTCTGTCCCGTTGCC
The DNA here is from genome assembly GCF_046115955.1 of Variovorax sp. GrIS 2.14. NCBI lineage: Bacteria > Pseudomonadati > Pseudomonadota > Betaproteobacteria > Burkholderiales > Comamonadaceae > Variovorax > Variovorax sp. GrIS 2.14. The sequence continues at coordinate 463,302 of NZ_JBJXIA010000002.1, read as the reverse complement.
TGCGCAAGCGAATACCACGATTGGATGGCGGTTGCATTCAGCGCACCGGCGCTGGCAAATCCGACCCCGCGAACCCGGACGATCGTTCCATTCGCCAGCGTCGCGGAATCGAGACCACCGGCAAACAAGGCATTGGCGAAGTTCACGTTCAACGTGCCGATCGAGAAGACGCCGGCAACTTTATCCAGATTTTGCACGGTGCCCGTCAGGATGGGCGCGACTCCGGAAGCGACTCGAGCGATACGCGTGGCGCGCAGCATGCCGGGCGCTGCGGGCAAGCCCCAGACCTGCAAGGTCGATCCGTCCGCGATGCCGGACAGCCCGCTCGCATCTGCCCAGACCGTCTCCCCGTCCGTGGAAACCGTGGTGCCAAGCAGGCTGAAGGTGCCGCTTGCCAAGTCGATGTTAGACACCGTTCCGCGCAAGTCGGCAGCTGACTCGACCGTCGTTGCCGTGCCCGCGGTGAAGTTGCTGTTGACCGGACCTGTGACCTTGACGCTCATGCCGAGCAGCAGCTCTGGCGCATCCTGCAAGTTGAACACGGCGCTGTCGGTGTTGTAGCGCACGCCATTGAGGATCACGCTGCCCAAGCCGTCGGTCGAACCGATGCCCGCGGCCGACGCAGAGCTCACGCCGGTTCCTCCTGACCCGACCCCGGAGCCATCATCGCCACCGGCTGCGGCAGCAACTCCTCCGGCGGTGCCGGAAGACGAGGCGCCTCCGGCGTTTGCCGCGCCATCGCCTTGCGCAGCGCCTGAAGCGCCTACGTTCACGGCTGTGCCAGTGCCCGCAATGCCAATGCCGCCTGAGCCCCCGCTGCCACCTCCGCCACACGAGCCGATGAGAAGGCTCAGCGCGAAAAGCACAACGGGCTGCCAAATCTTTTTATTCATCGCGGGGTGCTCCAAGCTGTCGGCTCGTGGGCCGGATTGCATTCGCTACTGGATCTTCTCCGCTATTTTCGGTGAACGCATAGATGCCGACACGAATGCGGGCGCTCTTGTCGTCGCTGTCTGCGTCGACCGCGCGCGTCATTGTGGCTGCAAGCTCACGGTGAAGCACAGACCATCGCGTGCGCACCAACTGTTGGATCGCCTCGCAGGCCTCAGGCGTCAGTCCGCGCGCATAGATTGCGCGCTCAAGCATGGGCGGGTTGTCGTGCAGCACATTCGAGACGGCCGCTGCCAGATGATCGTGGGCGTTGTCTCCGAGCACGACAAGCATGCTGCGCAGATCGGCCAGCGGCACAAAACTCGAAGTCTTCAAGCTCGCCCGGCCGCCTTGCACCGCTACCAAATCCAGCCGGATAAGTTCTTCGAGAATGGCGCGGTGGTGCAGGTTGCCTCGACTGGCGCGACGGGCAATGACTTCAAACGTCAATGAACCATCATCCGCGGAGACTGGAAGCGACTGGAGCGCGGGGTCATCTTCGCGCAGTTGGGCCCAGAGCGTGAGTGTCTTGGCCGCCGCCGACAGTTCGGTATGCGGAGCATCCTTGGCAGGCGTTCGTACTCTGAGCGTGATGGCTTTGCGATTGAGTCCGGTGGTTACAGACAGCTGGCTAATGTTGGGTTCCACAGCTTGTTCGCGCCACAGATGCGTCCCCTCGTCCAGCAGAAGCTCTGTGAGCAGGCGTTGCAAGTGCGAGTGTTTCAGGCCAAGCGAAAGTGCAAGCCGGATGACTGGACGCAAAACACGCCTGCAAGCGTCCAGCGCGACCACGCCTGCTTCCTGGGTGTTGGCGGCGGTCAACGTGCCTTCATGCACATCACGCACATGTCAGTGACGAACCGCCGCGCGCGACAGCCTGTACAGAGATGCGAACGCGTTGCGCCAACACTTCCACCGACCTGACGGCTCATCCGGCGGAGATGATGCCAACTTCGGTGCGCGCGCGACCTGACTTTGAAGCAACGTACGCGCGATGCGATCAAGGTTCTCGACGCAATGGCGGTCGCCCCGCGCCAGCGCTTGTAGCGATTGCGCATATTCATCGGTGAGTTGTTGCCAGTGTGAAAAGGCAACGCCCATCGACAGACTGTCATCCCTCATGGCGTCTCCGGAGTTAGCAGAAGCGTGATTCACCAACAATTATGTGACATTGTCACATTGTTGTAAATCAGCCCGAAACAATTCCCAAAACCTACAAGCAACGGCGTAATGTCTCACAAATGGAGTACCAAAGTATCGCAATAGTATGTGACTTCCTCACATTTCCCACCTTACTTCGGAGGCCACGATGAAGCATGCGCTGTTTGAACGACCCAATCTGAACGCATTACTGGACAGCGCGACGGATGCAATAGCGAGCGCCATCGCACGGCTGGTGTACGGAGCGCAACAACTACTGGCGCTGGCCGCGTTCGAGCCCGACCTTGCAACACGCGCAGCGGTAGCGCGGAGCAAGACAGTCATCGGGGAACTAGAAGCGGAGCGTCGAGTGGATGACAGTCGGCCTCTTTATCAGCGCGGCCGGTCATGAACGCCTGCGCAGTGAAGCGTGTCCCCGTGCGCTCGGGGTTCCAGGGCATCTTTTCGGCCTGAGCCAAGTGATTCCATGGAACATACGTGGCCCTTTCCGGCATTTGCAGACCCGCTGCGCGCTTACATCGCACCGAATGATTTCGTTGGACTGCTGTGGCTGCGCGATCGGTCGCCAATCCAGGTGTGCGCATTCTGTCGAACAGCAGGTTCTCGCAAGGCGCGGTGCGATGTTTGTGGAACCGTGCACATGCCTCACGAAACGTCGTCGACTACTTCTCCCATCACGGGCGATGAAGGGCAGGGCGCCGTGCCGTTGGTACCGATCGTCCGGGTGATGGCACGCTTGCTGATCGTGCCGTTGCTGCTGTTCACCGCGTTTTGCGTTTGGTACGCGCTGCACCACCGGTCGCAAAGCTACGACTCGCAGCAGGCTCAGTCGGCAGCGCCGGTGTCCATGGCCCAGGAGCCCGTCAATGTGAAAGCCCGAAGCCCTCAAGGCTATGTCGCTCCCCTTGTGGCGCCCGCGCCGTCCGCCTCTCGCAGATCGACTTCCTACAGACCTTCCGGTGGCGAACCCTCAGCTGGTCTTTGCGCAGGTCGCAATGTGCTGATGCGCGCCGTTTGCATGAACAACATGTGCGCTTTACCGAACCATGCCCGGCAGCTGCAGTGCGCGGCAGCGGTGGCGCAGCGTCGCCTCGACGAAAAGCGCCGCAACCCGGTTCTTGCGAACTGAAATGCGAACGGCATGCGTCGCGCAATGACGAGCCTGCTCAGCCCAATGACAATCTTGCACAGTGGGATGCGCGGTGAATGACAGTTTCGTCGCCGCAGCTGACCCAGTTGTCCGCGTCCCGATCAGGATCGGCATCGCGGACGACCACCCGATTGTGCGAACTGCACTTCGGCACTGGTTGCTGGAACACTCGGATCTCTGCGTTGGAGGTGAAGCCGCCGATGGTTTCGAAGCGATTGAACTCGCCACGCGCAACACACTGGACGTGCTGGTGCTGGATCTCACGATGCCAGGAAGGGATGGCTTCGACATCATCGGATCGCTTCGGTCCAGGGCGCCGGGAATGGCCATCCTGGTGTTCAGTGGCCATCCGGAAGCGCAGTACGCCCGCAAGCTGCTCGAGGAAGGGGCCCATGGATACCTTCACAAATCCTGCGATCCGGATCAGCTCATCGTTGCGATCCGCCGCCTCGCCAGCGGTCGCAGATACCTGAGTGCGACGCTGGCACAGCATTTTGCGCGTGAACTGTGCGAGGGAGCCCTGCCACTCCATCAACGCCTTTCCAAACGGGAGTTCCAGATTCTTCTGCTTCTGGCGGCGGGAGACAAGCCGGCCGTGATCGCAAAGAAGCTTCATCTTTCGGCCAGAACCGTCACGCTTTACCGGTCGCGATTGGTGAGAAAGCTGGAGCTGTCGACCAATAGCGACCTGACTTACTTCGCTTTAAAACACGGCTTGCTCGATTGAGGAACGCCATTGAGCGTTCGTTCATATCGACAGCGCATCGCCAAAAGAACTCAGGCGGCCTTCCTCATCTCACCCATACAGCCGGGTAGATTGCAGAAGGATTTTTCGTAAGGAGCAATCTGATCGAGGCCATGTCCGGAGCGTGGAATAAGAGTCCGGGATGGTTTCCGATCACCGTGGCTCTAGTCCACTTTGCCCGGTGTTTTCGCTGCCGCCGCTTGGTTGATGGCAACCCGCTTCCAAGTCGCATCCACGTCCCGCACCCAGGCTTCGATGCGTTGCTGGCGAACCCGCTGATCACCCGCAGGTTTGTGCGTGAGCCTCGCCACGTCACCAATGTCGAAGTGGGGCGGCACCTGGCTGTACGGAAAGGGAGGCTCTTTCAGGGAAGCATCCCGGATGGACTGGATTTTTGTGCGGAGGCTGACGGGTTCGTTCATGTGGGCGAGTATGACGGTGCCTGCCGTCGTGTTGTTTCTCGTTCGCGCGTACTCGCGCGATAGTCCGACTCTGGCCTTGACCCTTGCGCGCTACACATCACCATCATGAAACCGACATGTTTCTCGCCGCTTCCAGGAGGTGCCATGTGGCGAGCCATTGCGTTTGCAATGGTCTTGCCCATTGTTCCGTCGCACGCCGCATCGCCCACCGATAACCCGCTGGCCGCCGAACGATGGCAGACGCGGCCGATCGTGGTTGTCGTTCCGGCGTCCGATCGTGCTCTGGTGCGGCGCGTCGAATCAGCGCTGGAACGCCCCACGACGCGCGCAGCGTTCGTCGAGCGCGAGATGGTTCTCTACACCGTCGAAGCGGGTCAGGGTCGACGAAACGGCTTGGTGATGACGCGCGAGCAGACCCGTTCCCTGCTACGCGCGCTCGAGCTCAATCCGGACGGCCCACCGACCTTCGTGCTGGTCGGCAAGGACGGCGGCGTGAAGCTGGTCAAGGGCAACGACGTCGATCTGGATCAAGTATTTGCAACGATCGATCGCATGCCGATGCGGCAGCGCTGATCGTCCGCCGACCCATGCAGGTACGACCCGCCTACCCAGCCGATGTGAGGCGGTGATCGGCAATCCGGCGCGGATCAAGTAGACACACACTCATTGCATGCGCCGAGGCGTTCAAGAAGCAGCAATCGCCGGAACAATCAACGCGCGGTGTTGCTTGATATTCAGAGGCCCGCGGCTATTTGCTCCAGCATGGAACGTCGGTTGTGGCCTGCGTGCCATGGCCCAGTGCGCCAGAATGCCGCGATGAACCGGCTCGCACTCTTTCTTTTCGTCCTGCTGATCGCGGGCTGCGGTACACCGCCCAACCAGGTCATCTCGCTCCGTGACGGCACGTTCCGGGCACCGTTTTACGACCAAGCCATCAGTTATTGCCAGAAGGACGGCTTAACCGCTTCCATTCTGGGCAGAGCACAAGCGGAAAACGGGATTGTGTTCGCCTGCAAATAGTTGGGCGGCCCGGGCTCGAGGGGCAGCCTGAGGCTCAGACCCGGCTGTCCAGCATGCCCTTCAACTCACCGCTGTCGATCAAGGCCTTCAACTCATCGGCGCCGCCGACGAGCACGCCCTTGACGAACACCAGCGGAAAGGTCGGCCAGCCGGTCCACATTTTGAGCGCGTTGCGGTCGCGCCACCCGCTCAGGTAGCTGCCGTATTCGAGGTACTTGAATGCCTGCCTGGCCTCGTCCAGCAGCTTGCGTGCCTTCTTCGGATAGGGGTTGATCGCCATGCCGACCACCACGATGTCATTGGCTGCCATGGCGCCCATCACTTCGCGCACGATCCCTTGCCGGCTCTCCGAAATCGCGGTGCGCACAGCGGGATGGATATGGGCTTCATCTAAGACGGGACGCGGCATGAAAGCTTTCTGAGGTTTGCTGAATCGAATGGTTTCAGCGATCGCCCCATGCTAGCCCTCGTAGCCCGGCATCAGGGCTCAGGCGTGCCGTTGACCGCGATTTGCTTGATGGCGCTCGACTGCAGGTTCCACTTGGCAATGATCGATGCATAAGTACCGTCGGCCGCCACCTTCTTGAACGCACCGAGCACGGCGTCGCGCAATTGCGCGTCGGCCTTGGCAAAAGCCATGCCTTGCTGGGCACCACCAAATGGCATGCCGACCGGCTTGTAGGTATTGGGTTCGAGTGTCATCGTGTAAGGCACGGTTTCGCTGCCCTGCGCGCCCCCGGCGAAGCGTCCTTGCTTCAGTTGGCTGGTGCCGATGGTCTTGCCGCAGAGGTCGATCGGCGCGCTCACGTCGGCAGTCGAAGCCAGTGTGTAGAGCTGGACGCCCGAGTTCAATTAGTCGATGAAGTCGAGCGCTGACCTGACGACCTGAAGTTGTGGGCGGTATCAATCCCGATACTGCACGCCCGGCAACACGCACAGCATTTCGAACGCCAGGTTGGCGCCGACCAAAGCGGTCGTGCCGTGCGGGTCGTAAGGCGGGGAAATTTCGACCAGATCGGCACCGACGATATTCAACCCGCGCAGGCCGCGGATGATTTCCATGCCCTGGTGCACGCTCAGGCCACCGATTTCCGGCGTGCCGGTGCCGGGTGCGAAGGCGGGGTCGAGCCCGTCGATGTCGAAACTCAGGTACACCGGACCTTGGCCTGCCAAGCCCGCAACGCGTTCCTTCACTTCCTTCATCAACGGCGTCAGGCTCTTGTGCCAGCACTCTTCGGCCTGCACCACGCGAAAGCCCTGTTTGCGGCACCAGTCGAAATCGTCGGCGTGGTAGCCGGTGCCGCGCAGGCCGATCTGCACCACGCGGTCGCAGTCGAGCAGGCCTTCTTCGACCGCACGACGAAAGGGTGTGCCATGCGCGATCTTTTCGCCACCCATCGTGTCATTGACGTCTGCATGCGCATCGACATGCACCACGCCGATCGGGCCGTACTTCTTGTGCATCGCGCGCAGGATCGGCCAGGCGATGGTGTGGTCGCCGCCGATGGTGATGGGCCGGCAGCCGTTGGCGATGATGCGGTCGTAGGCAGCTTCGATACGGTCGATCGAATCGAAGATGTTGTAAGCGTTGGTCGCCACGTCGCCTATGTCCGCCACCTGCAGCGAGTCGAAGGGCGCGGCGCGCGTCGCCATGTTGTAAGGGCGCAGCAGCACGGACTCGCTGCGCACCTGGCGCGGCCCGAAACGGGCGCCTGACCGGTTGGAGGTGCCGAGATCGAACGGCACACCCACGAAGCAGGCGTCCAGCCCATCGCTGGTTTCCTGAATCGGTAATCGCATCATCGACGCGATGCCGGCGAAGCGTGGCACGACGTCGCCGCCGAGCGGCTGGTTGAAGCGGGCGGCCGTGGCCGTGGTGGCAGTGGGCGCGACAGTGGAGGTGGGCGATGACATGGCGGGCTCGGCAGCGGGTTGGGAATCTCTCGGCATGTTAGTGAGATGCCCGCGGCGCGAACAGCAAAAAACTCAGCATCGAGGCGGAGATTTATTGACCATGACGCATCGGCAAGTCATGCGCTGGCGGCGGTCACTTGGCGTTTTCTTGTGCGGCTGCAGGACCGAGTGCCCCGATGTCGAGGAAAAGCGATCTCCTTACATGCCCGCTGGCGTGTCGGGCTTACCGTGTGCGTTGTGTCTTCTTCTCCTTATTCTTCTATCTCCAGGCAGCATTGGCGCTGCATCTTTGCACCAGGCTCACTGCTCGGCGGTCTGCTCTTTATCGCGATGGTGCAGCCGGCCACCGCGCAACCCGCGCCAGCGGCAGGGCCCGCCTTGTCCTGCGAGCAGGCCAATAGCAACTACCAGGCAGCCAACGGCGCGCCGGTTCGCGAACCGCGCCGCGTCGAACTGGCCTGGCGCGACGTGCAGCGCGTGTGCGGCGCCGCGTCGAGCGCGGAACCGCCGCCGCAGCAGTACGTCGGACCCGCTTCGACCGACCCACGGCCTGTAGCGCCAATGGCGCCGAAGACCCCCGTCACGCCGACTGGGTCGGACCTGTCGCAACAAAGGAGCCCCCTCAAATGAACATGCCCAAAGTGCCTTCCGAAGACGATCCGGCGCAGCTCCCCGTGCAGCCGGAGTTCCCGACGGACGAGGATCCGACGAATCCTCACTCGGACGAGGGTGAGCCCGGCGCTGACGAAAACGCGGCCGGCTTCGTCAAGAAAAAGCTCTAAAGCTCTAAAGCTCTGAATCCATGAGGCGACGCCGAGCGCACCACAAACAGCGCTCTTGAACTCATGCGCCCGAGGCTCTACATTCCGGGCATGTACGAACCGGGGAGCGCATTCGATGAGATTTCTCACTGACACCGACGACGAAGTTTTCGACCTGTTGATCGGCTATGCCGGCAGCAGCGAGATCGTGTCCGAGGTGATGGCCCGCCCGGGGCGCGACAGCGTGAGGCTGCCACAGGTCATCAAGGAAATCGACGAGCTGCTAGCAGCGCGCAAAAGCCAGGCAGCACTTCGCTCGCGAGTGCTCGACGTGCCGCTTGCGATGGCTGGCTCGGCCGCAACGGTGGCCGGCGCGATGGCAGTCGCACCGGTCTAGCCGTCCAGCTTTTCGACCGGCTCGCGCGCCCCGTTTCCTTTTAGCCTCCGCACCCGGCCTCTGCTCATGTCCCTTGCCTGGGCAACCGTCGTTGTCGTCGTGCTTCTGTTGCCGGGCTTCGCGTTCTTCTTCGGGTTCTATCTGCCCGACCAGGTCACGCGCGAGGCGACGCCCATCAGCCCGCTCGGGCAGCTCGCAATCGTCGTCGGCGTGGCTTTTCTCGTGCACGCTGGCTGGTATGTCGCCATCAATGGCTGGCTGTGCCGGTCTGAAATCCTCGGTGCCCGCTGTGTCGCGCTCGACGAGTTCATTCCGCTGCTGCGCATCGACAGCCTGCCGGCGCCGCCCCGGCTAAGCGACACGCCGCAGACGTCGTCGGCCATTCGCGGCACGCTCGCTTCCACCAGCAAGATGGTTGACGACAACGCTGTCCAGATCACGGCGTATTTCTTCGTCGTCACCGTGACCGGCGCGCTGCTCGGGCTGGCCGCCGGCATGGTCATGCAACTGCGGGCGATGCGGCGCTTCGCGCGCCATCGCTGGATGTATTCGCTCAACGAGGGGCGGCGTCATGCAGGCGGCTCGAAGAAGGCGAAGCGGGTCCGGGCCAACGTGTTGACCAAGTCCAGCGACACGAGCGGAGCCGTGCTCACCTACACCGGCGTGGTCGAGGATTTTTTCGTCAAGACCGACGGAACGATCAGCCAGCTGGTGCTCCGGTACCCGAAGAAGGGGCACATCAGGATCGGTGACGCGGGCTCGATGGAAGCGATCGCCGTGCAAGACATCCCGCCGGCCGAGTTGGATGCCGGCCTGAGCTTCCTGTTCTTGACCAGTTCCGACATCGCCAACGTCTTTTTCGTGGCAGAGCCGGTGCTGGAGCATACCGAGCAGGAGATGCAGGAACTGCGGCGACTGAAGGAAGCAAGAGACGCGCAGAACGCCGAAAACGCAGAGGCGAAGCGGCCCGGCGACGCCGTTGCCCATGCGGCTGCCGGCAAAACTGTGGTGCCCTGAAAACGCTCGCACGCAACTCCGTCCAGACGTGTCAAATTACGCAGACACGGCATGCAGCGCGGGGCAGAATTCTGTTCATGGTTCTTGCGCAATCACCCTTTTGGCAGCGTCGTAACTGGTGGCTGACCGTGGCTCTCGGCGTCACTGTCACGGCACTGGCCGGCGTGCTGGTGGTTGCTGCACTGCTGACGCCGAACGAAGAAAGCTGGTTGCTGAGCGCTGCGATTCTTTGCGCCCTGCCGTGGTCGCTGGTGCTGTTGACACTGGACCAAGCCCCCGGCTTTGCCGAACGCGCCGGCTTCTTCGTGGTGGGCGGTGTCTGCCTGAACGTGGCGCTGCTCTGGTTCGTCTGGCGCTGTGTGGCCGCATACCGGCGCCGGACTGTTTTTCAGTAGCCCCGGACTGGCTCGTACAGCCCATCGGGCGTCTCTCCCCGCTCGAACTTCGCAATCTGCTTCGCAAAGAAAACAGCGCGTGCGCGCCGTGAAGCCATGGCGCCGACATGCGGCGTGACGAAGATTTTTTCGTGCGCCCAGGCCGGATGGTCTGATCGCAACGGCTCCTCTTCGAACACGTCGATGAAGGCGCCGCACAGGTGCGACGCATCGAGCGCCGCGGCCAGATCGTCGTAGCGCAGATGCGACCCGCGGCCGACATGCACCAAGCCCGCACCCTTGGGCAACAGGGCGAACGTTTTCGCGCTGAGGATGCCTTCGGTTTCGGGCGTCGCCGGCAGCAGGCAGACCAGCACATCGCAGCGCTCGAGAAAGGCTGGCAGCTCATCTTCACCCGCATGGCATTCGATGCCGTCGAGCACCTTGCGGCTGCGTGACCAGCCGATCACCTCGAAGCCCAACCCCCGCACCATTTGCGCCGAGTGCGCGCCCATCGCGCCGAGCCCGAGGATGCCGACGCAGGTGTCGGTCGCGGTGCGCTCGGTCGCAAACATGTCCCATCGATGCTCTGCCTGCTGCCGCACCATGCGCTTCAAGTCGCGCAGCAACGCCAGCACGGCCATGCAAACGTATTCGCTCATGCGCTGCGAGGCCTCGGGCGTGGCAGCGCGGAGCAGCGGCAAGTGGCGTGGCCAGGCAGGGTCGGCGGTGATGTGCTCGACGCCGGCGGCGCTACTGAGCGCCAGCCGCAGCTTGGGCATCGCAGCCAGGCGGCCCGGCTCCGGCTCCCAGACCAGCGCGTAGTCGACTTGCTCCGGCGACACCGATGCGTCGTCCCACCAGCGCACGTCGATGTGCGGCGCAACGGCTTGAAAGTGCCTGCGCCATTCGGCTACCGCTGCTTCGCCGCCGGACTTGACGACGAGGACGCGATTCGCTTCGTAACCTGCTGCCATGGGCTCAGCCGATGTCGAAGGTCACGCCCTGCGCGAGCGGCAATTCGGTCGAATAGTTGATCGTGTTGGTGGCACGCCGCATGTACGCCTTCCAGCTGTCGCCGCCGGCCTCGCGGCCGCCACCGGTTTCCTTTTCACCGCCGAAAGCGCCGCCGATTTCGGCACCGCTCGGTCCGATGTTGACGTTGGCGATGCCGCAGTCGGAACCGGCGCTCGACATGAAGCGCTCGGCCTCGCGCATGTCGAGCGTGAAGATGGAAGACGACAGGCCGGCGCCGACCGCGTTGTGCCAGGCAATGGCCTCGTACATGTTTTCGTAGCGCACCACGTAGAGGATCGGCGCGAACGTTTCGCGCAGCACCGCGCCTTCGTGTGCTTTCAACTCGACCAACGCAGGCCGCGCATAAAAAGCGTCGGCGCTGCCGATGACCGTCACGCGCTCGCCGCCATGTACGGTGGCGCCGGCAGCGCGGCTCTCGTGCAGCGCGGTCTGCATGCCGGCAAAGGCCGCAGCGTCGATCAGCGGACCGACCAGCGTGCCGGGCTCGCGCGGGTCGCCGACCTGCACGCTTGCATACACCTTGGCCAGGCGCGGCACGAAGGCGTCGTAGATGCTGTCGTGCACGAACAGGCGGCGCAGCGAAGTGCAGCGCTGGCCGGCCGTGCCCATGGCCGAAAAAGCGACGCCGCGCAGCGTGAGGTCGAGGTCGGCGGAAGGCGCGACGATGGCGGCGTTGTTGCCGCCGAGTTCGAGGATGGCGCGAGCGAATCGGGCGGCCACGCGTGGACCGACCTGGCGCCCCATGGCGGTCGAGCCGGTGGCGGAAAGCACCGCCACGCGCGCATCTTCGACCAGTGTCTCGCCGATGTCGCGCTGCCCGATCAGCAACTCGAGCAGGCCGGCAGGTGCGTCACCGAAGCGTGCGAGCGCGCGCTGCGCGATGGCATGCACGGCCAGCGCGGTCAGCGGGGTTTTCTCCGAAGGCTTCCACACCACCGAATCACCGCATACCAGCGCCAGAGCTGCGTTCCACGACCACACGGCCACAGGAAAGTTGAAGGCGGAAATGACGCCGCAGACACCCAGCGGATGCCACGTTTCCATCATGCGGTGCTGCGCTCGCTCGGTGGCGATCGTCAGGCCGTAGAGCTGGCGCGACAGGCCGACCGCGAAGTCGCAGATGTCGATCATTTCCTGCACTTCGCCCGCCCCTTCGGACGGCACCTTGCCGACCTCGATGGTCACGAGCCGCCCGAGATCGGCCTTGGCCACGCGCAGTTCTTCGCCCAGCAGGCGGACCAGTTCACCGCGGCGCGGTGCCGGCACCTTGCGCCATTCGAGGAACGCCGCGTGGGCGCGCCCGATGGCGGCAGTCGCCTCGGCTGACGAGCTTTGCGTGACCGCGGCGATGGTCTCGCCGGTAACGGGCGAACGTGCCGGCAGATCGCCGCCGACGGTTGCGGCGCGCGGCACGCCGAGACGCTCCAGCAGGGCTGCGACTTCTTCGGAAAGAGCGGATGCAGGGGAGCTTTGGGCTTGGGTCATGGCGTCAAAAAGTGGAGGCATAGGTGGAGGACGAAGACACGTGAGAAAGGCGCATCGGCTGCATTCGCGACATCAAGCAGACGCATTGGCCAGGATCTGCGAGGGCCGGCGCAGGGTGGGATCGAACGGATTGATCTTCGGCCCGATCGCGACCGCCTCGCGCTTGAGCAGTTCGACCACGGTCGGCAAGCGGTCGGCATTCAGTCGGTCGGCGATCGTGCCGACGGCCAGCGCGGCGACGGCGCGGCCTTCGCGATCGAGGATCGGCACCGCGACACCGGCCATGCCGTCGAGCAGCCCTGCGTTGCGAGCGGCGAAACCGGCTTGCCGAACGCGATCGATCTCGGTGCGCAGATAGACCTCGTCGTGGATGCCGTACTCGCGCAGCCGCGACAGGTTGAAGCGGATGACTTCTTCACGCTCAGCCTCGGGCAAGAACGCAAGGATGGCCATCGCGCCCTGGCCGACGCCGAGTGCCACGCGCCCACCGATGTCGCCGGAAAAAGAGCGAATGGGAAACGGCCCTTCGCTTCGATCCAGGCAGATCGCGTCGAAGTTGCTGCGTGCCAGCAGAAAGATGCTGTCGCCGAGGCTTGCGCACAGGCGCAACAGGGCAGGTCGGCACAGCGTGCGAAGGTCGCCCGGATTGCCGGCGTGCGCCGCCATCGCAAAGAACTCGATGCCGAGCCGATACAGCTTGCTGCGCGCGTCTTGCTCGACGATGCCCTCTGCGACCAGCGACTGCAGCAAACGGTGCGCCGTGGCCTGGGTCAGCCCGACGCTGCGCGCGATCTGGGTCACGCGGCCCCCATCCGGGTGCACTTCGGTGAGCGCGCGGATCACCGAAAACAGCCTAGGCACTGCAGCCGTCGAGGCTATGGGTTCTGTCATGTCGTTGCGCGGAATAGTCTTATCTTTTAATGCTTTATTTATTCCATTTAATGGAATAAATAAAAGAAAGATTCTATTCTATGGAATACCCGAGCGCTCAGGGCGCATTCCTTGCAATAGATTGCCTGACTTCCGCCACGACGGTGGAAGTAGATGAAAAAGAGGTCGGCATGTCTTTCCTGCAACTCACGGGCGTCACCAAGTTCTACGGCGATACCTGCGCCGTGTCTTCGATGAACCTGTCGGTCGAGAAGGGCGAGTTCGTCTCGCTGCTCGGACCGTCCGGTTGCGGCAAGACCACCACGCTCCAGATGGTCGCCGGCTTCGAGGCGGTGACGCAAGGCCGCATCGAACTCGACGGCCGCGACATCACCCATGCCAAGGCCAACACGCGCGGCCTCGGCATCGTGTTCCAGACTTACGCGCTCTTTCCGCACATGACGGTGCGCGACAACGTCAGCTTCGGGCTGGAGATGCGCAAATTGCCGAAGGCCGAAAGGCGCGAGCGGGTTCGCGATGCGCTGGGCCTGGTCCATCTCGAAGCGCATGCCGACAAGTACCCGCGCGAGTTGTCCGGCGGACAACGGCAGCGCGTGGCGCTGGCGCGTGCCCTGGTGATCGAACCGCCTGTCCTGCTGCTCGACGAGCCGCTGTCTAACCTCGACGCGAAGTTGCGTGAAGAAATGCAGTTCGAACTGCGCCAGATCCAGCGCAAGGTCGGCACCACCACCGTCATGGTCACGCACGACCAGAGCGAAGCGATGTCGATCAGCGATCGCGTCGTCGTCATGGAAGGCGGCCGCGCCACGCAGATCGACCATCCGCACAACGTCTACGAGCATCCGCGCACGCGCTTCATCTCGACTTTCGTCGGCAAGGCCAACCTGCTTGAAGGCCGAATCAGCGGCGACAGCCCGAGGCAAACCGTGCGGATCGGCACATTGAGCGTCGATGTGGCCGACGCCGGGTTCCGCGCCGGTGCGTCCGTTCTGCTCAGCGTGCGTCCGGAAAAGCTGCAACTGGTGGCGTCGGGCAGCGGCCGTCTCGATGGCGAAGTCGGCGAGCGCTTCTTTCTCGGCAGCCAATGGCTCTATCGCGTCGCCACGCCCATCGGTGACCTGATGGTGCTGTGCCCGAACGATGGCCGCGACGCATTGGAAGAGGGCGCGCGCGCCGCTGTCGACTGGCCGGACCACTGCACGCGGCTGCTGCCGGCCGATGACGAAACGGTGGTCGCCGAGGTCGCAGCGTGAGCCAGACGATGAGCCTGCCGAACAAGGGGCGCAGCAAAGCCACGCCGTGGTGGCTGTCGGGCCCGGCGCTGCTGCTGTTCGCCGCGCTGCTCGTGGTGCCGCTGGTGCTCACCGCGGTGCTGTCGTTCAACGTCTACGACCCGGTCACTGGACCGAAGGCCGGCGAGTTCACGCTGGAGCACTACGCACTGATTTTTACCGACAGCTATTACTACGGCATCTTCTGGCGCACCTTCTGGATTTCCGGGCTGGTGGCGCTGATCTGCGTGGCGATCGGCACGCCGGAAGCCTACGTGCTCAGCCGCATGCGCAACCCGTGGCGCTCGGTCCTGCTGCTGGTGGTGCTGGCGCCGCTGCTCGTGTCGGTCGTGGTGCGCGCGTTCGCCTGGAGCATGCTGCTCGGCCCCGAAGGCCTGGTGAACGGGTTGCTCGGCCTTGTCGGCATCGGGCCTATCAAGATGCTCTACACGGAGACGGCGGTCGTCATCGCGCTGGTGCACGTGATGCTGCCCTTCATGGTCATCCCGGTGTGGACCTCGCTGCAGAAGCTGGATCCGGGCGTCGAAAACGCTGCGCTGTCGCTCAAGGCGTCGCCCTTCACCACACTGCGCCGCATCGTGCTGCCACAGGTGATGCCGGGCATCCTGTCGGGGAGCCTGATCGTGTTCGGGTTGTCTGCCAGTTCCTTCGCGATCCCTGGTCTGCTCGGCGGGCGCCGGCTGAAGATGGTCGCGACGGTCGTCTACGACGAGTACCTGCACGAACTCAACTGGCCACTCGGCGCCGCCGTCGCGTTGGTGCTGCTGGTCGCCAACCTGGTGGTCATGCTGAGCTACAACCGGCTGGTCGAAGGCCGGTACAAGAAGTCCTTGGGCTGATATGAACTCCACGCGCTCATGACCAAGAACGGACCCTTCGCCCTCGCGTTCAACGCGCTGGTCATCGCCTTCATGCTGGCGCCGCTGGTGGTGGTGTGCGTCGTCGCCTTCACGCCCGAAAACACGCTCACGCTGCCGACGACCGAGTTCTCGCTGCGGTGGTTTCGCGCGGTGTTCGCGCACCCGGACTTCATGCAGTCGTTCTGGAACAGCCTGTGGCTGGCGCTGGCGTCGGCCACCATCGCGACGTTGCTGGCGGTGCCCGCGGGCATGGCGATCACGCGCTATGAATTTCCGGGGCGCGACTTCCTCAACGCGCTGTTCTTGTCGCCGCTGATCATTCCGCATCTGGTGCTCGGCGTGGCATTGCTGCGCCTCTTCGCGCTGGTCGGCGGCACCGGCAGCTTCGGCTTTCTGGTGATGGCGCATGCGTTGATCGTCACGCCGTACACGCTGCGGCTGGTCGTCGCGGCGCTCGTCGGCTTCGACCGCAGCGCCGAACAGGCGGCACTGTCGCTCGGTGCGACGCAAGCCACCGTCTTCACGCGCATCACGCTGCCGATGATCCTGCCGGGCGTGACGGGTGGCTGGATGCTGGCGTTCATCAACAGCTTCGACGAAGTGACGATGTCGATCTTCGTCACCTCGCCCAGCACCGTGACCTTGCCGGTGCGCATGTACATGTACGCGACCGAATCGATCGATCCGCTGATGGCAGCGGTGTCGGCACTGATGGTGGCGGTGACTGCTGTCGCGATGATCCTGCTCGACCGCGTGTATGGGCTCGACCGCGTGCTGGTGGGGCGCCGCTAGCCATGTCTTCATCCCAACCCCTGCTGCGCCGCGTCGCTGAACAAGATCGCGAAGCCGTGGCCTTCAGCATCGACGGTGTGGCCGCGAGCGCGCTGGTAGGCGACACGGTGCTGACGGCCATGCTCACGCAGGTCGGCCGGCTGCGGCGCAACGAGTTCAGCGGTGAGGCGCGGGCCGGCTTCTGCATGATGGGTGCATGTCAGGACTGCTGGGTCGAGACGGCCGATGGCGCGCGGCTGCGTGCCTGCTCTACGTTCATCGAGTCGGGCATGGCGCTCACTACAGGCAGATCAGGCGCTACGGATGGAGCGCTTGCATGAAGACGACCCTCGCGTTGCTGCCGGTGATCGTCGGCGCCGGACCGGCCGGCATCCGTGCCGCGCAGACGCTGGCCGGCTACGGCATCAGGCCCGTGCTCATTGATGAAGCATCTCGCGCCGGCGGCCAGATCTATCGCCGCCCGCCGGTGCACTTCAAGCGTGCGCCTGAATCGCTCTACGGCATGGAAGCGTCCCGCGCGACAGCGCTGCATGGCGCGATCGATGCCGTGGTCGATGCAATCGACTACCAACCCGACAGCCTGGTCTGGAACGTGCAGGACGGGCGGCTCGACGTGCTGCACGGACCGACGCAAACCACGCACACCGTGCCCTATCGCCTGCTCATCGTCGCGTCAGGTGCGACCGACCGTGTGCTGCCCGTGCCGGGATGGACCTTGCCCGGCGTGTACACGCTCGGTGGTGCGCAGGTGGCGCTCAAATTTCAGGGTTGCACGATAGGCTCCCGCGTGGTGTTCATGGGCACCGGGCCGTTGTTGTATCTGGTGGCGTACCAGTACGCGAAGGCGGGTGTCGACGTGGCGGCGGTGCTCGACACCGCGCGCTTCGCCGACCAACTGGCCGCGGTCCCGGCCTTGCTGACGCAGCCTGCTGTCTTCATGAAGGGCGTGTACTACGTCGGCTGGTTGCGTGCGCATGGCGTGGCGTTGCACAGCGGCGTGCGGCCCGTGCGCGTGCTTGGCGACCAGCGCACGAGCGCTGTCGTGTGGGAGCAAGACGGCCGCGAGCACACGCTCGATTGCGACGCCATCGGCTTCGGCTACGCGCTGCGCTCCGAGACGCAATTGGCAGACCTGCTCGGCTGCCGCTTCGCCTTCGCACCGACGCAGCGGGCACACCTGCCCGAGCGCGATGCGGTGGGCCGCTCCAGCGTGGCCGGCGTGTACCTGGCGGGCGATGGCGCCGGCATCATGGGCGCCGATGCCGCAGAGTGGGCCGGTGAACTCGCAGCGCTGTCACTGCTCGCCGACCAAGGCGTGCACATCGACGCCGACCGTGCGCGAAAACTCGAGCGCAAGCTTGCAAAGCTGTCGCGTTTTCGCGAGGGCCTCGAACGCGCCTTTCCGTTTCCACAAGATTGGGCAGCGCACGCACCTGACGAGCTCGTGGTGTGCCGCTGCGAGAACGTGACGGCAGGCGAGCTGCGCCAGACCATCCATGACAGCGGTGCCGATGAACTCAATCGCCTCAAGGCCTTGAGCCGAGTCGGCATGGGTCGTTGCCAGGGTCGCATGTGCGGCGTGGCGGCGGCGGAAATTCTTGCGCACGCCGTCGGCAAGCCGCTGCAACTGGTCGGTCGCCTGCGTGGGCAGGCACCCATCAAGCCGATCCCGATTCACCTGATGCATGTAGCGAGCGAAGGAGCCAGCGCATGACGCAGCGCAACGCCACCGATGTGGCCATCGTCGGCGGCGGCATCGTCGGCAGTTCGGCCGCGCTCGCTTTGCGCCGCATGGGGCTTGGCGTGTTGCTGCTGGAGCGTGACCTGTGCGGCTCGCGGTCGAGCGGCATCAACTATGGTGGCGTGCGCCGCCAGGGTCGGCCGCTCAGCCAGTTGCCGTTGGCACAGCGCGCGCACGAAATGTGGGGGCGCTTGCCCGAACTCATCGGCACCGATGGCGAATACCTGCGCTCCGGCCACTTCAAGATCGCACGCAGCGAGGCCGACCTGGCAGCGCTCGAAAGCTATCGCGACAGGGCGCGCGATTTCGATCTCGGCATTGAAATCTTGTCGGGCGCCACGCTTCGTGTGCAGTGTCCGTGGCTCGGCGGCAAGGCGGTCGGCGGATCGCTCTGCGCCGAAGACGGCCAGGCCAATCCGCGGCTGGTGTCGCCCGCCTTCGCGATGGCCGCGCGGCGCGCCGGTGCGGTAGTCCATGAGCGCACGCGCGTCGATGAGATCGCGCACGACGGCCAGCGCTTTCATCTGCGGGCTTTGAATCTGGAATCAGGCAACGCGATCCACGTCGAGGCGCCGGTCCTGCTCAACTGCGCTGGCGCGTGGGCCATCACCATCGCTGAACAGTTCGGCGATGTGGTGCCGATGGTTTCGCGCAGCCCCGCCATGGCCGTCACCGAGCCGTTGCCGTTTTTCATGCAGTGGAGCCTTGGCGTGGAAGGTGGCGGTGTGTATTGCCGCCAGGTCGCGCGGGGCAATCTGGTGCTGGGCGGCGGTCCGGGTCGCCTGCTCGATGCCGACCGCTCGCGCTCGGATCGCGACACCATCGCCCTGCTTTCGAAGCAGGCAATCGAGCTGCTGCCGATGTTGCGCAATGCTCACTTCATTCGCACGTGGGGCGGCATCGAAGGCTATCTGCCCGACCGTCAGCCGGTGATCGGCCCGAGTCGCACGACGCCGGGTCTGTTCCATGGTTTCGGCTTTTCCGGCGGTGGCTTCCAGATCGGACCGGCCGTCGGCGAGGTGCTCGCCGATCTGGCGCGCGACGGCCGCACCCGCACACCCATCGGTGCCTTCGCGGTCGACCGTTTTTCATCCTTGCCGGAAGCAACGCCGGCGCTTGCCTCGTAAGTCATTTCGTTTCCCGTTCCTCGTCCCCACCCTCGAAAGGAAAGCCCATGTTCCGCTCCATCCGCTCCACCCAACAGCCCATCGCGTCGCGCCGCGCCCTCTTCACCGTGACCGCGGTCGCCGCCCTTGCCGCGTGCGGCATGGCAAACGCCCAGACCAAGACGATCTACATCGGCATGAACGGCGGCACGATGGAGAAGGCGTATTCGCAGTACGTCTTCCCTGCCTTCGAAAAACTCTACGGCGCGAAGGTCGTCGTGGTGCCGGGCACCTCGTCGGACATCCTGGCCAAGGCGCAGGCCAACAAGGACAAGCCGCAGATGCACGTGATGTTCCTGGACGACGGCATCATGGTGCGCGCCATCGGCATGGGTCTCTGCGAAAAGCAGCGCCCGAGTGCTGCGCTCAACGACATCTATCCGGCCGCGCGCTTCAAGGACGACATGGCCAGCGGCGTGAGCCTGGGCGTGACGGGCCTCGCCTACAACGCGAAGATGTTCAAGGAAAAGGGCTGGGCCGCGCCGACCTCGTGGATGGACCTGGCCGACCCCAAGTTCAAGGGCAAGGTCGTGTTCCAGTCGGTGTCGGCATCGTCGTTCGGACTGCACGGCTTTCTGATGTTCAACCGCATCCAGGGTGGCAACGACAAGAACGTCGAGCCTGGCTTCAAGGCCTGGCCCACGACCATCGGGCCGAACGTGCTGGAGTACATCCCGAGCTCGGCCAAGATTTCCGAGATGGTGCAGACGAATGAAGCGGCTATCTTTCCGCTGACGCCAACCGCCGTGGCCGCGCTCAAGGTAAAGGGCATTCCGGTCGAGTACGCGAACCCGAAAGAAGGCTCTGTCGTGTTGATGGTCGGCCAGTGCGTGATCGCCAACAACAGCGAGCCCGAACTCGCACAAAAGCTCGCCGAGTTCCTGTTGTCGCCGCTGGCTCAAGCGAATGTGCTGCAGTACGGCAGCCAGATCCCGACCAATCCGAAGGCGCCGGCCGTTGGCGAAGGGGTGGGGCAGGTCGCTGCAATCAACGGCTACATGAAGACTGCGATCACAGTTGACTGGGAAAGCATCAACGCGAACCGTCCCTCTTGGAACGCGCGCTGGAACAAGACGATCGAGCGTTGAGCGGTTGGGAGTTCAGCGGCCGAGCGATAGGGCGGTTCAGCGAAGGACGACCACGGCCAGAATGACGAGGACTGCGACGACCGCCGCCGCGATCCACAGCCACGATACGCGGCGCGCGGGATCTCCGGTTCCATCGGCCTTGCTCAAATCGGCAAAGCCTGTGTCGTTGCCGGAGCGAGTGTTTTTTTGGTTGGCCATGGGGTTCGATCAGCGGGTTGCCAGAGAAACGATCGACACGCCAAAAGCGACCATCAATGCGATCACCAGCCCCGCGTGCAGCCACACGCGCGAGCCGCCGCTGTTGCGGTATTCGCGCCGGCTTCGCTCCAGCGCCGCGGTGCGGGTGGCTCGTTCCGGCTTGTCGGTCCACCAGCCGAAATTGGTATCTGTATCGTCGTTCATGTAATCCATTTTAGTTACATTCGGACGCAAGTGGGGCTCGCAAAAGGTTGTGAGGAAACATTTGTTTTCGATCGTGACTTAGTGCGCTTTCTGACGCGACCGACTTGAAAACGTCCTTCAACAAGAGGGTGTGGCGGTGCGACGCCACCCTGACGGCGCTGAAGAAGTGCGCCTACAGGGTCACGGCCTGCGCTTCCGTGGCGACTGCACGGGAGGGCGTCTAACCTCCGTGTTTCTTACTTTCACACCGTTGCGCACCCCATGAAAACCACTCCCTTCGCTTCAGCCATCGCGCTCACGTTCGCATTGGCCCTCGGTGCTTGCAGCACCGCGCCGTCGACCACGACAACCGCGGTAAACAGCCCGGATCCGACGATCCTGCTGGTGCCGGTGCAGATCACCGATCCGGCATTACAGTCCGGCTGCTGGGCGCAGTTCTACTCGCAGCGCAACTTCGAAGGCGACATGGTCACCCTCGTCGGGCCGGCGGAAGCCGAGAGCATGGACAAAGGCACCGCACGCGCGCTCAAGCGCGAAATCGACAGTGTGTCGGTCGGCCCCAAAGCGACGCTGCAGGTCTACGAGCACGCGATGTTCAAGGACCGCGTGGTGGACTTTCCAGCCAACAGCCGTGAAGGCGGCCTGGTGCGCAAGCTGGGTTTCGGCGGTCGTATCGAGGCGCTGAAGTTGAGCTGCGCTTCCTGAGGCGGTGCTCCGCCACGAGGGCGGTGATCGACCTGATTGCGCCCTTCGCCAGCTTCGCGTGAAACTCGGCCGCGGACGACCTGAAAAGGACACTCGATGGCGGATGAATTCGTTGACGTATTGATCGCGGGTGCCGGCATTTCCGGCATCAGCGCGGCGTACCACCTGCAGAAGCACTGCCCCGACCGGAGCTTTGCAATCTTGGAGGCGCGGCCCTCGAGCGGCGGCACATGGGATCTGTTTCGCTATCCCGGCGTGCGCTCCGATTCCGACATGCACACACTCGGCTTCTCGTTCCGTCCGTGGACCGATGCCAAAGCCATAGCGCAAGGGCCCGCCATCCTCGACTATCTGCGCGACACCATGCAAGAGCATGGCATCGACAGCAAGGTTCGCTTCGGCCACAAGGTGCTGCGCGCGGAATGGTCCTCGTCCAAGTCGGAGTGGCGTGTGGAAGTTGGCCGCGCTGCAGGGGGTAACGCGTTGTCCATTCGCTGCGGCTTCCTTTTCATGTGCAGTGGCTACTACGATTACGCCCAAGGTTACCGGCCCGAGTTCCCCGGTGAGGCCCGCTTCAAAGGGCGGATCGTGCATCCGCAGCACTGGCCTGCCGATCTGGACTGTGCGGGCAAGCGCGTGGTGGTGATCGGCAGTGGCGCCACCGCCGTGACGCTGGTGCCGGCCATGGCTGACAAGGCAGCGCACGTGACGATGCTGCAGCGCTCTCCGACCTGGATGGCGGCGCGTCCGTCGGTCGACGCACTGGACGTCCGGCTGCGGCGCTACTTGCCTCAGCGTGTGGCGCTCGGCATTGCGCGCTGGAAGAACGTGCTTTTGAGCCAGTTCGTGGTCGCCCTCTGCAAGCACCGTCCGCAGCGCATGCGCAAGCTGTTGCTCGGTGGGGTGCACCGGGCGCTCGGGCCGGGCGTCGACATCGCCACCCACTTCACGCCGCGCTACAACCCTTGGGAGCAGCGCCTGTGCCTCGTGCCCGATGGTGATTTTTTCGAAGCGATCAAGTCCGGGCGAGCCTCCGTGATGACAGACCGCATCGCGTCCTTCACCGAGACCGGTTTGCGCCTCGCGTCGGGCGCCTTGCTCGATGCCGACATCATCGTGACGGCTACCGGACTGAAGCTGGCGGTGCTGGGCAACACCGCCTTGTATGTGGACGGCCAGCGTGTGGAGCCTTCGCGCAGTGTCAACTACAAGGGTCTTATGTTGACCGGCGTCCCCAACATGGCCAACACTTTCGGCTACACCAACGCGTCGTGGACGCTCAAGGCGGACCTCACCGCGCGCTACGTTTGCAGGTTGCTCAATCACATGCGAAAGACCGGCGCACGACAGTGCTTGGTTCCCGCGCTGGCTCCCGACGCGACCCTGCGTCCATGGACCGATTTTTCATCGGGCTACTTTGAGCGTGCCGCTGGCCAGTTGCCTCGGCAGGGCGTGACCCGGCCATTCAAGCTGAACCAGAACTACCTGAGCGACAGGGTGGCGATGCGCTTCGGTGCCGTCGACGATGGTGTGATGCGATTCACGCAATTCACTCCGCGCTCGAACTGAGGACAATGGAAGCCCATGCGACACCTCTTCGTCTTAGCGCTCTGTCTGAACGCCGGCGCCCTGGCATGCGGAGCGGCGCACGCCCAGGTCATTCGTTGCGTCGATAGTGCCGGCAACGTGAGCTACACCGATCAGAAGTGTCCGGCCGATACGCGCAGCGCAGAACAGGTGATGGGCCCCGAGGCCACCGACCCGCGGCTGGCTCCGCCGGAGCGGCCGCCGTCATCGTCCGTGCCGCCATCGGCAACGCGAACGCCGCAATCGCCACCGGCCGATCGCTTCGCCGAAGAACGTGCCGAAGCAGAGCGACGCGCGCTGGAACGCCAACGTCGTGCCGCTGAATACGCGGACGACAGCGCGGGCACGCCATATCCATACCCTTACGCGTATCCCGACAGCAGGTACCGCCAACCCGGCCCGCCGCAAGACATGCGACCGCAACTCCGCTCGTGCGATGCCGGCGGCTGCAACGACACGCTCGGCAATCGCTACAACCCGAACGGCAAACTGCAGAGCTATCAAGGTCTCAACGGCCAGAGGTGCCAGCCTGTGGGCACGACGGTCGTCTGCCGATGAACGGTGGCCGATGACCATTTAGCCAAATTGACCAGGGGATAGATCGAGTAGCGGGCCCATGGTCGCCCTTCGAGATATTTCGCTAAGGCTGCGAAAACGCGAGACTTTTCTTGACCGTGACGTCTGTCATGGATACGAGGACGACCATGCGTTTCACGACTGCTGTTTTTGCGCTGCTTCTGTGGCTGGCCGGAGGTGCCTCGCAAGCGGACACGCTGTTTCCCGGCAAGATTCCATTGGGGGGTATCTGCTTGGCGGCAGGTGCCGACCCTGGGCCCATGAGCGAATGGGGCGCACGCGACGCCCGGTGCGCATCGAATTCATGCGATCCGGGACCCGCCTCCGAGGCGGTTCGAAAAGGTGGAGAAAAGGTTGCGTGGTACTGCGCGGCGCGGGTCGCGCACTGCGCTTTTCCGAGAGGATCGGGCGTCATGAAAGGCGCGCGCGTGGGTTCCGGCGAATGCACCTGCGACCCTGCCGATATTGCGGACGGGAGATGCCAGGGTGTGCAGCATCACGCTGTCGCGGTGCTCCCAACGAGCAGACCGGTGGGAACCGTCGCCTGCGATCCGGCCAGCCCGTTCGAGGGCTGCCATTGAGGTGCAGCCACGGTGCAGTGGTCGTCTGGCGCGCTGATATTGTCGAAGGCAAGACGTCCCATTGATCGACTGCGCGCGAAAACGCCGATAACGCGCGCGCTCCATGCACCGATCGGTCCTGTTGCTCAGGCCAGGCCCCCGGTCCTGCCGTGCAAAACGTTGTCTGCGACGTTGGCAAAAAGCATCGCCGACACGCGTTTTGTTACCTACTTTGCGAAAGCGTGAAATCCGCACATCGCAGCCATGCACAGCCCAAGTCCAATCGAGTCCTCATCAATGGAACTCAGAGGTATCGACGTGCGAAGAGGATTGGAATTGGTTGTGGACGAACCCATCAGCGGACGTTTCTTGTGGGCGGTGCTGGGGCGTGAAGTCTTCGGCTTGCCTCGCGCTACGCTCGAAAAAGCGGCCACGCCGCAACCGACGCGTAGCCAGGCCGTTCAGGCCGGAATCGCTGCGATGCAACGCCATATCGAGCCCGCGCCCGCGCGCCGCGCCTGAAGAGGGCTTACGACGCTTCCGCCGTCACCTTGTCCCGGCGCGTAATCACCTGGCCGCTGCGCGCACCACTGTGCACGCCGTGATGCCAGGTGATGGTCCCATTGACGATCACGGTATCGATGCCTTCCGCCGGCTTTGTCGGCGTCTCGTAATTTGCAGCATCACGAACGGTGACCGCATCGAAGATCACGATGTCGGCGTGCTGTCCGACCTTCAATGTGCCGCGGCCATGCAGGCCGAAGTTGCGCGCAGTGAGCCCGGTCATCTTCCACACCGCGGTCTCCAGTGGGAACAAACCGATGTCGCGGCTGTAGTGGCCTAGCACTCGCGGGAAGGTGCCCCACAAGCGCGGATGCGGCTTGTCGCCGAGCGGGATGCCGTCAGAGCCGATCATCGTCTCGTCGAACGCCAGCACGCGCTGCACATCGTCTTCGTCCATCATGAAATAGATCGCGCTGCCCGGCTGCAGCTTGCGAGCGGCCGCGTCGTTGGGGATGCCCCATTCCTTGGCGATGTCCGCCAGGTCGCGGCCGGCGCACTCGGGGTGTGGCTCGCTGCTGGCGATGAGCACACGGCCTTCGAGCATGCCGCGGTCGGTGCGGATCATGGTCGAGCCGGCCGTGTACGGGTAGCAGTCGAGCGACACGCACTGGTGCTTCATCGTTTCCTTGATGAAGGGCAGCGTGACCTTGGTACGGCCGAAGTTGTGCGTGTTCTGCACCTTGTGATGCGACACGACCACCGCGATGTCGAGCGCACGGCCGATCGCAAAGGTCTCTTCGAGTGCCTCCATCACGTGATCGCCCTCGTCGCGCATGTGGGTCGCGTAGACCGCGCTGCGCTTGCTCAGCGGACGGCTTACCTCGATGATTTCCTCGGTCGTGGCCTTGACCGCCGGCGGATAGAAGGTGCCGGTCGACAGGCCGATCGCACCCGCCTGCATCGCCTCTTCGACATGCGCCCGCATGGCCGCGATTTCCGCTGCGTTGGCTGGCCGATCCAGGTCGCCCATGGTCAACGCGCGCAAGGTCGAGTGGCCGATCATCGCCGCCACGTTCACTGACGACGGCGTCGCGCGCAGCGCATCCAGGTACGCCTTGAACGTCGTGAAGCGACCTTCGGCGGGCGAGTCGATGAGGCTCAGCGGCATCGGCAGTTCCATGTCGGCGCGCAGCGGTGCGGCGCTGATGCCGCAGTTGCCGGCCACCACCGTGGTCACGCCTTGCGACACCTTGAAGGGCATGGCCGCTTGCGACAGCACTGCCTGGTCGTCGTGCGTGTGCGAGTCGATGAAGCCCGGCGCCACGATGCGGCCGGTCGCGTCGAGCGTGCGGTCTGCCGTGCAACCGTCGAGCTTGCCGATGGCTGCGATGTGACCGTCGATCACGCCGATATCGGCGATGAAACGAGGCGCCTTGGTGCCGTCGATGACGGTGCCGCCGTGGATGAGCAGGTCGTAATGGCTTGGCGCTGGCGTCATGGGAAATCCTTTGTTGGGTTACGGCGTGGGTGCGAAGTTGGCGGTCGGCTGTAGCGTCTGTCTTATGCGGCTAGCGGAAATGGCAAGCCACCCAGTGCCCGCCGGTGGAAGCGGAATCGCGCTCGCTCAACGTCGGGTCTTGTTGCTTGCAGATGTCCTTGGCGATCGGGCAGCGCGTATGAAACCGGCAGCCCGACGGCGGGTTCGCCGGGCTCGGCGGATCGCCCTGCAGCAGCATCCGCTTGGCCGGCGTACGCGGGTTCGGCACCGGCACCGCCGACAACAAAATCTCCGTGTACGGATGCCGCGGTGCCGAGAACAGCGTGTCGCGATCGGCCACCTCCACGATGCGTCCGAGGTACATCACCGCCACCCGATGACTGATGTGGCGCACGACAGCCAGGTCGTGCGCGACGAAGAGGTAGGCGATGCCGAACTCCGCCTGCAGGTCCATCAGCAGGTTGACCACCTGCGCCTGCACCGACACGTCCAACGCCGACACCGGCTCGTCGCAGACGATCAGCTTGGGGTTGAGCGCCAGTGCCCGCGCGATGCCCAGGCGCTGTCGCTGGCCGCCAGAAAACTCGTGTGGGAACCTGCTGACGGATTCGGGTCGCAGCCCCACCTTGCCGAACAACCAGGTCACGCGCTCGTGCCGCTCCGCGCGTGACATGCCGAAGTTGCGCAGTGGCTCGCCCACGATTTCGCCCGCTGCCAGCCGCGGACTCAGCGACGCATAAGGGTCCTGAAAAATGATCTGCACATCTCGCCGGCGCAGCCGCATGTGCTTGGGGCTCAGCGTGGTCAGCTCTTCGCCATCGAGCTGCACGGAGCCCGAGGTCGGCTCGATCAGCCGCATCACCGACTTGGCGGTCGTAGTCTTGCCGCAGCCCGACTCTCCCACCAGCGACAACGTCTCGCCGCGCGCGACGGTGAAGGAGACGCCATCGACCGCTTGCACCGGGGGCTTCTGCTTGGCGAGCCAGCGTTTGGGTGCGGCGTAGTGCTTCTTCAGGTTCGTGACCTCGAGCAAGGTCGTTGAAGCCGCTGCGAGAGGCGTCACCGGATCGAGGACAGCCGCGTTCATGCGATGGCACCTTCTTCATGGTCGATGCGACCTTCTTCGACCGCGAAGCAGGCAGCGGTGTGACGTTCGCCGGGTTGTCGGGGATCGCCATGATTCGTCAGGCCAGGCACTTCTGCCACGCAGCGCGCATTGGCATACGTACAGCGCGGCGCAAAGGCACAGCCATGACGCGGCGATTGCGGTGACGGCACCAGTCCGGGGATCTCGGTCAGCCGCGCGCTGTGCGTGTTCATCGAAGGCATCGACGCCATCAGCGCGCGCGTGTACGGATGCAGTGGCCGCTCGAACAGGTCGATCACGTCGGCCTCCTCGACCGTGCGGCCGGCGTACATGACGACCACGCGGTCGCAGCTCTCGGCCACCACGCCCAGGTCATGCGTGATCATCACGACGCCCATGCCGAGTTCCTTCTGCAGCCGGCGGATCAGGTCGAGGATCTGCGCCTGGATCGTCACGTCGAGCGCGGTGGTCGGCTCGTCGGCGATCAGCACCTCGGGGTTGCAAGCAAGGGCGAGCGCGATCATCACGCGCTGTCGCATGCCGCCGGAGAGTAGATGCGGGTACTCATGAACCCGCCGCTCCGGCTCCGGAATCTGCACGACGCGCAGCATCTCGACCGCGCGCGCCAAGGCTTCGGATCGGGTCGCCTTCTGGTGCACCTGCACCGTCTCGGCGATCTGCCGACCGATGGTCAGCACCGGGTTGAGCGAGGTCATCGGCTCCTGGAAAATCATCGAGATGCGGTTGCCGCGGATCTGCCGCATCTCGCGTTCGCTCAGCTTCAGCAGGTCGATGCCGCGCAAGCGCACCGAACCGCTGATGCGCGCTGGTGGTGTGGCCAGCAGCCGCATGATCGACAGCGCAGTCACGCTCTTGCCGCAGCCGGACTCGCCGACCACGCCCAGCGTCTGGCCGGCGCGCACGGTGTAGGAGACGCCGTCGACCGAGCGGGCCGGGCCGGTGAGCGTGTCGAAGTGGGTTCGCAGGTTGTCGACCTCGAGCAATGGCTCGCCGGTGGGCAATGCGATGCGGGACAGGGCTTTCATCGGGTGGGTGTTCCTGTGCGCTGCGCGTTCATAGCTGACGTGCCAGACGCGGGTCCAGCGCATCGCGCAAGCCATCGCCCAGCAGGTTGATTGCCAGCACCGTGATGGCCAGCAGGATGCCGGGGTACAGGATGATGTGGAACGCCACCGCGACGAAGTTGCGACCCTCGGCCATCATGTTTCCCCAGCTCGGCGTCTGCGCCGGGATGCCGACACCGAGGAACGACAGCGCGGCCTCGGTCAGCACCGCGGCCGCTGCCACGAAGGTCGCCTGCACGATCAGGGGCGCAACCATGTTGGGCAGCACGTGGCGCGCCAGGATCACCGGCAGCCGGGTGCCGACGGCATGCGCCGCTTCGACATAGAGCTGTTCGCGCAACGTCAGCGACAGCGAGCGCACGAGGCGTACGACGCGCGGGATCTCGGGGATGGTGATCGCGACGATCACGGTCGTCAGGCTGGCGCGCGTCACCGCCATCAGCGCAATCGCCAGCAGGATGCCGGGGATCGCCATCAGCCCGTCCATGATGCGCATCACCAGCGTGTCGGCCCACCGCACGAAGCCCGCGAGCAGGCCGAGCAGCACGCCCAGCACGGTCGCCAGCACGCCGACCCACAGGCCAACGATCATCGACACGCGCCCACCCCACACGGCGCGGCTGAAGACGTCGCGCCCGAGCGCGTCGGTGCCGAAGTAGTGCTCGGCCGAAGGCGGCTGCATGCGCGCCAGCGGGTCGATGTCCTGCGGGTCGAAATTAGCAATCCAGGGTGCCGCGATCGACAGCGCCGCGATCGCGATCAGCAGCAGCGCGCCGATGATCAGCGTCGGGTGCTTGCGCGCCCAGTGCCAACGTGGCAGCACGAAGGGGACGTCTGCTGCAGCGATTGAATCGGGCACGACAGGAGGCAGAGCGGTAGACATGAGGCCGTGGCGTTCAGTACTGGATGCGCGGGTCGAACAGGCGGTAGCTCAAATCGATCAGCAGATTGATCAGCACATACACGCCGGCCGAAATCAGCAGCACGCTCTGGATCACCGGATAGTCGTGGCGCTGCACCGAATCGATCACGAGCCGGCCGACGCCGGGAATGGCGAACACGGTCTCGGTGACGACCACGCCGCCGATCAGCAACGCGATGCCGACGCCGATGGTGGTGGCGATCGGGATCGCCGCATTGCGCAGCGCATGCCCCAGCACCGGCAGCACACCGAGACCTTTGGCGCGCGCGGTTCGGATGTAGTCCTCGTGCAGCACTTCGAGCACGGTCGCGCGCGTCATGCGAGTGACCAGTGCGATATAGACCAGCGCGAGGTTCACGCAAGGCAGCACCAGGCTGCGCAGCCACGGGCCGACGCCGTCCGCGATGCGCGAGTAGCCCTGAACCGGGAACCACGGCAACTGGATCGCGAAGACGTAGACCAGCAGATAGCCGATCATGAAGACCGGCACCGAGAAGGCCAGCACCGCGAAGAGCATGACCAGCCGATCAATCCAGCTGCCGGCGCGGTAGGCCGCCAGCGTGCCGAGCGGCACGGCGATGAGCAAGGTGAGCAGCATGGTGAGTGCCGCGATGGATGCCGTCGGCTCCAGCCGCTGCGCCAGCAGTCGCGTCACTGGCACCTGCGTGAAGATCGAGATTCCGAGGTCGCCGGTCGCGAGGCGCCCTAGCCACAGCGCGAACTGCTGCCACAACGGTTGATCGAGGCCCAGCGCGGTGCGCAGTTTCTCGATGTCTTCACCGGTCGCCAGGTCGCCGGCGATGAGCGCCGCCGGGTCGCCGGGCGACAGGTGAATCAGCAGGAACACCACGACGGCGACCACCGCCATCACGGGCAAGGTGGCGAGCAGGCGGCGAAGGATGTAGCCCATGGCGAAAGTCTCGGGTCTCTGGTTCGACTGCTTACTTGTCGAGCACCCACACCGCCGGCATGCCAGACCACAGCTTGTCGATGCCCTTGATGTTGGAGCGTGCCGCGAAGGCTGCTGAATACTGGCCTGCGTTCACATACGGGATCGCTTCGTAGGCGCGCTTCTGGAAGGCGTCGAGCAGCTCCTTGCGCTTGGCCGGCACGGTTTCCTTGATCCAGGCGGTGCGCAGTTCGTCCAGTTCCTTGTCGCAAGGCCAGCCGGGTAGCGAGTTGCCGCAGGCCGCGCTGAGATAGGCGTTGGTAATGGGCGAGTTGACGTCGAACTCGCCGGCCACCGTCACGTACATGTTCCAGCCGCCAGCGTCGGGCGCATCCTTCTTGGCACGGCGCGCGCCGATCGAGGCCCAGTCCATGTTCTGCATGTCGACGTTCATGCCCATGTTGCGCATCGTCTGCGCAGCCATCAGCGCTTCGGCGTTCAGGTAGGTGACGTCGGTCGGCACCAGCAGCACGACCTTCTCGCCCTTGTAACCCGACTCGGCGAGCAGCTGCTTGGCCTTTGCCAGATCGGTCTTGCGATAGGGCTCTGCGCCGGCGCTGGTTTCATTGGGGCCACCGCAAATGAAATACGTCGCGCAGTAGGTCACGCGCATATCGAGCGGATAACCCATCGCCGCGGTGAACTTCTCCTGATTGACCGCCATCGCGAGCGCTTGTCGCGCCTTCGGGTTGTTGAACGGCGGGTACATGTGGTTGAGCACCAGAAAGCCTTGGTACGAGCCACCGGCGCCGATCTTCACGTTCTTGTCGGTGCGCAGCGGCGTGATGTAGTCCGGCGGTACCTGCTCGACCAGATCGACCTCGCCGTTCTTCAGCGCCGCGATGGCGCTGTTCGCGTCTGGCAGATAGAGCCATTCGACGCGATCGAAGTTGCTCTTCTTGCTGCCGGCGAGGCCGCTCGGGGGTTCGCTGCGCGCCACGTAGTTGGGGTTGCGCACGAACACCGCCTTGTTGCCCGGCACCCACTCGTCGCGCTTGAAGATGAAGGGGCCGGAGCCGAGCACTTCGGTCAGTGGCGAAGTCGCCGGCATCTTGGCGAGCCGCTCCGGCAGGATCACCGGCGGAAATCCCGAAGGCTTGGCCAGCGCGTCGAGCACCATGCCGAAAGGCTCCTTGAGTGTCAGCGAAAAGTTGTTGGCATCGACGGCTTTCCACTCGGCGCCGACCGCGCCCATGGCACGGCCCAGGCTGTCGCGCGCACCCCAGCGCTGCAGCGATGCGACCACGTCGGCCGAGGTCACCGGGTTGCCGTCGGAAAACTTCAATCCGGGCCGCAGCGAGAAGCTCCACTGCTTGCCGTCTTTCGACATGGCGTACTTGTCGACCATCTGCGGCTGCGGCTTGCCGGTAGCGTCTTGCGCGAAGAGCGTGTCGTAGACCATGTAGCCGAAGTTGCGCGAGATATAGGCGGTGGTGAAGGTCGGGTCGAGGATCTTCACGTCGGCATGCGCGACGACTTTCAATGTCTTGGTCTGCGCCTGCGCGGGCGGGCCGGCAAGCGCCAGAGAGAGGCCCAGGCTGCCCCATGCAGCGAGGGTGGCAAGCGTGCGTCGTTTCATCGTCGGTACTCCGGTGGTGAGTTGGGCTGAAAACAAAGAAGGGAATCAGGCAGCGGCGACGGTGGCCACCAGCGGCCACTTCGGCATGCGCGCCTTGCGGTACGGCAAGGTCGACAAATCGATGGTCACGGCGCCCGGCGCGCCCGCGTAGATGACGTGCTTCGCGACCTTGGAGAACGATGCGTAGAAGTGTTGCGACGACTTCACCACGATGATCTTTTTAGAAGCCAGGTCACAGCCGAGCTGCGTGAACACATCCGTGCCCATCGCCTGATTGCGCAGCGTGATCAGCACGACCTCTATGCCGTTGGCCTCGACCAGCGCGCAGTCGCCAAGCGCCACCGGTGTATTCGCCAGGCCGGTCATCACCATGTCGTGGCGCAGTGCCTTGACCGTGCACATCAGGTCGAGCGGGTCGCCCGACATCGGGCCGATCTTGCCGCCGATGCGCAGCGCGAGCCGTGCGCCTTCTCCGGCCTCGAATGCGATGCGTGCAGCGATCGGGTCCCACATCGGACCGACCGCAGCGTTGTCGATGCCACGTTCGATCATGCGTCGGAGGATGAAGGTCGAGTCGCCCGCCGCGCCGCCGCCGGGGTTGTCGGCACCGTCCGCCAACACGACCGGGCCGCCAGCGAAAGCCAGCGCTTCGTCGAGCGCGCTGTCGATGTCCGGATAGCGCACCGCCAGCGCCTCGCGCATGCCGATCAGTTCGTCGGCCAGCTGGCGCGCGAGGGCATCGGCCTTGGCCTGGTTGTCGTCGGTGTAGACGAGCAGCTTGGTGCCCATCTCGGGCACGTCGCCCCACGAGAAACCGTGTGCGACCGAAATCGACAGCACGCCGTCTTTGCCTTCGAGCGACTGCAGGCGATCGACGAAAGCGCGCGCCGGATTGCGCGAGGTGTGGACGGTCACGATCATGTCGCAGTCGACCACCGAGGCCACCGGCTTGATCTTGCCTTCGACCATGGCTGCGCAGAGGTCGACCAGCTCGATGCCGCGCTCCAGCACGTCGGTGTGCGGGTACTCCTTGAAGGCGATCAGCAGGTCGGCCTGCGCGATCATTTCCGGTGTGAGGTGGCAGTGCGGATCGAGCTCGGCGCCGACCACGACCTTGGGCCCGACGAGTGCGCGCACGCGGGTGAGCAGGTCGCCCTCGCAATCGTCGTAGCCGTCGGCGACCATTGCGCCGTGCAGGCCGAGCACCACCATGTCGACCGGCAATGCAGCGGCGAGGTCGGCCAGCAACTCTTCACGCAGCGTTTCGTAAGCGTGCCGCGTGGTGGTGCCACTGGGCTGCGCGCCGGCAACCATGCCCTCGACCAGGTCCCAGCCGAGTTCCTTGCCGCGAAGGCGGGCCGCCCACAGCGGCCCCGAGAAGAAGGTCATCGCATCGGGGTGCTTGCCCGCGGCGTAGTAGCCGCGGTCCTTGAACGACGCGAGGCCGGTCGGCATCGGTCCGAAGGTGTTGGTTTCGGTGGCGAGAGATCCGCTGAAGACACGCATGGCGGGCTCCTTAAGAGGTGGGTGAAAGGGCTGCGGCCTTGCGCAACCGCTGTGGGCCGAGCATCTCCGCGGTGAGACCAAACGACGCGGCGTGCGCCGGCACCGGCAGCCCGCGCGCCAGTGCCGCGCAGGTTTCGCCCATCGCGGGCGAGGTCTGGATGCCGTAGCCGCCTTGCGCCGCGACCCAGAAGAAGCCGGGCACTGCGTCGTCGAAGCCGCCCACCAGATCGCCGTCGGCCACGAAAGAGCGCAGCCCGGCCCAGGTGCGAGTCGGCCGGCGGATCGCGAGCGTGGTGTTCTCTTCGATGCGGTGAATCGCCAGCGCGATGTCGAACTCTTCTGGCTGGATGTCTTGCGGCTCGACCGGGTCGGCGTTGGCCGGCGAACCGAGCAGCATGCCGGCATCGGGCTTGATGTACCAGTCTTCGGTCGCGCCGAAAGCCATCGGCCAACGCGATGCGTCGACGCCCTCGGGCGGCGCGAAGATGAAGGCCGAGCGCCGCCGTGGCTCGATGCCGATCGGCTGCACGCCGGCCAATTTCGCGATGGTGTCGACCCAGGCACCGGCTGCGTTGAGCACGACAGGCGCTTCATACGTGACACCGCCAGCCTGCACGCGCCAGCCTTGCGCGGTGCGCTCCATCGCATCGACGGGCGCGTTGCAAACCAACTTGCCGCCGGCTTGTCGCATGCCGCGCAGATAACCCTGGTGAATGGCGTGTACGTCCATGTCGGCCGCGTCGGGTTCGTAGACGGCGCCGATGACCTGCTCCGCGCGCAGCACCGGCACCAGCGCGAGGGCGCCGGCGGTATCGAGTCGTTGCGCGCCCTTGCCCATGCCGCGCAACACCTCCCAGTGCTCATCGAGATGCGCCTCTTGGCCCGCCGCCGCGATCATCATGGCGCCGCGTGGCGTCAGCAGCGGATGGG
Source organism: Variovorax sp. GrIS 2.14 (assembly GCF_046115955.1). Taxonomy (NCBI): domain Bacteria; kingdom Pseudomonadati; phylum Pseudomonadota; class Betaproteobacteria; order Burkholderiales; family Comamonadaceae; genus Variovorax; species Variovorax sp. GrIS 2.14. The sequence goes on along the minus strand of NZ_JBJXIA010000002.1, from coordinate 429,168 downwards.
CGGTGAAGCCGGGCGGCGGGTTCTCGAAGAAAGCGCGGCTCGCCATCGTGAGCGCGCGCACCTGTTGCGTGCCGTAGCTTTCCATGAAGAGCGCGGCAGAGCGGCCGGTCGAGTGATAGCCGGGCTGGTCTTCGCGCTCGAGCACGACGACCCGGCCGTGCGGTGCGAGCCAGTGCGCAACCGAGGCGCCGGCGATGCCGGCACCGATGACGAGAAAGTCCGCCTGGACTGCGGAAGGTGATGAAGCCGTGACGCTCATTGGAAGATGGTGCGGACCGCGCGCAAGTGGTGCATTGAGGGGAAGAAGCAGGGCAAAGGAGGACCGAAAGTTGGCGCAGCGTAAATCACAATTTGCGGATACGCAAATTTCAGGCCAGTTCGCGGGGCGGCGTACGTATGAACATTGTTCTGGCTGGCAGAATTCGGCAACGAAAACGACTGGACGGCAAGCCTTGAAAGCACATCCACGCAGCGCCCCCGCGGTCGAGCCCACCACGCTCGACCGCGAGACCTTCGGCAAGCGTTTGCGGACGGCTCGCAAAGCGTTTGGCTGGACCCTGTCGCAACTGTCGGCGCTGTCGGGCGTGTCGATCACGACCATCTCGCGTGCCGAGCGTGGGCAGCTCGCCCTCGGCTACGAAAACTTCGCGGCACTCGGGCGCGCACTGCGGATGGACATGAACGCCATGTTCGCCAGCGACGGTGTCGAGCCGGCCTTGCTCGACGGGCCGGTGGTCACGCGCGCGGGCAAGGGCGTGGTGTACCGCGGCCTGTCTTTCGCGTATGAGTTTCTCGGCACCACAGCGGCCGGCAAGCAGATGAGCCCGGTGGTCGGGACAGTCCATTCGCGCACCCTGAACGGCCCGGAAGATTTCGCACGGCATGCCGGCGAAGAGTTCGCCTATGTGCTTTCGGGTGCGATCGACGTGCACTTCGAGGATGGTGAGGTGGTGCACCTGGCCCGTGGCGATTCGCTGTATTTCGAAGGTCGCATCGGCCACGCGTATGTCACCGTCAGCCGGCAGCGTGCCAAGATCGTCGGCGTGACCACGACCGATACGGCGTTCATGCAATCGGCACGGGCACGGGTGTTGTAACGCGCGAGCTGATACTTTCGTGGTGCCGTCGTGGCCCACGCTGCGGCTCGAGGCCGAAGTGGAAGTCGTCTTGTTCAGCTTCCCGGATCGGCCGGTGCAAGACGCCGTCGGCATTCACCGCGAAGCCTCCGAACGCTTCGCGCCAGCCGGCAGCATCTCGTCGCATACCGATGGCCGTCGAGAACACTTCGCGCGATGGTCGGAGTTCCACTTCCCAAGGGGCTTCGACATGAATTTTTTCCGACCGCTGAGTGCGACCGTCTTTGCATTGCTGCTCCCTTACGCCGCCAGTGCAGCCGACCTCAAAGTCACGGTCACCGATGGACCGACGGTTCCGGCCACGCTCTTCGTGGCGCTGTTCGACTCGGCCGAAGCCTTTGCCGCCGACAAGCCGCTGGTATCGCAGAAGGTTCCAATGCGGGACGGCACAGCGCAGTTCGCTTTTGCCGGTCTGGCAGCGGGGCGCTATGTGATCAAGTCTTTCGCCGACGAGAACGGCAATGAAAAGCTCGACACGAATCTGGTGGGATTGCCGACCGAGCGTTACGGGTATTCGAACGATGCCAAGGGGCGCATGGGTCCGCCGTCGTTCGACGCGGCTGCGGTCAAGGTGGATGCCGACAGCACCATCGCCTTCCGCCTGCACTGAGCGAGGAGCCAGGCCATGGACCGCCGTGAACTTCTGCGTCGCCTGCTTGCCGCAGGCAGTGTGTCGCCGCTTTTGCAGCTCATTCCGTCGATGTCGGCCCACGCCGACACGCTCGACGCGCCGGACGCCTGGCAGGCGCAGTTCGATGCCTCGACCATGCCCTGGAAGTCGGCCTTCGCTACGCCGAGGGGCGACCTGCCGCTGACTGCCGCCAGGGTGCGCGGGCGTTTCCCCGATGCCGTCGCCGGCACGCTCTATCGCATCGGCCCGGCCGGCCATGACCTGGGCGGTGAGCGCTACCACCACTGGTTCGACGGCGACGGCATGGCGCATCGTTTCGTGATCGCCGGCAGCGAGGTTCACCACCAGGGCCGCTATGTGGCGACCGCCAAGCGCGCGGCTGAAATGCGCGCCGGGCGGCGGCTGACGGAGGGCTTCGGCACCGTGTTCAAGGGCACCGACGAAGTGACCTCTCCCGACAGCATGAACGTCGCCAACATCAGCATGCTGCACGTGGGCGGCGAACTGCTGGCGCTTTGGGAAGGCGGCTCGGCCACGCGCCTCGATCCGCAAACACTGGAGACGCGCGGCATCAAGACCTGGCGCGCCGATCTTGCGGGCGTCCCGTTCTCCGCCCATCCGAGGGTCGAGCCCGACGGGACGGTCTGGAACTTCGGCGTGAGCTCGAACAGCGGCCTGTTGCTGCTTTACGAGATCGCGCCCGACGGCGTGCTGCGACGTGCCGATGCGCTGCCGCTCGTCGACCTGCCGATGATTCACGACTTCGCAGTGACCGCCAGGCACCTCGTCTTTTTGCTGCCGCCGCTGGTGTACGACGTCAGGCGAAGGATGGCCGGCGCCAGCGTTCTCGACTCGCATGTGTGGCGGCCCGAACTCGGCATGCGCGCGCTGGTCATCGACAAGAAAGACTGGAAGCGGCAGCAAACATTCATGCTGCCAGTCGGCTTTCTGTTTCACCTCGGAAATGCCTGGGAAGAAGAGACCGCAAGCGGCACCGTGGTCCATGTCGACTATGCGCGCTCCGCCGATGCGTCGACCCTCTTCGTAAGCACGCGCGACGTCATGCGCGGCCAGCTGGTACGCACTTCGAGCCCGACGCTCGCAGTCGCCAGCCTCGACCTTGGAAGCGGCAAGGCGACGCAGGTCGACCTGGCAGCAGAAGCCGAGTTTCCGCGCATCGATCCACGCTCGGTCGGACTGCGACATGGCCACGTGATTCATGCGACGAATCCGCTTGTCGGCCTGCCGATGTTGAGTGCGATCGCCAACACCAACGTCGAGTCGGGATCGTCCCAGGTCTTCAGCTATGGAAAGGAATCGGTGGTCGAGGAACACCTGTTCGTGCCGGACGGTCGAGGCCCGGGTTGGGTGCTGGGCACCGTGTTCGACTATGCGCAGAAAAAGACGGTGCTCTCCTGTTTTGCCGCCGACGCCTTGACCGATGGACCGGTTGCGCAAGCCACCTTGCCGTACGCGCTGCCATTGGGCCTGCACGGGACCTTCGTGCCGACGTAGTGCCTCGAAGTCGGCGAACTCAGGCGACGGCGCGAATCGCCTCGCTTTGCACCGCGCGCTCGTCGGCGCTGAAAAAGTGCAATGACTCGGGCGCAATCGACAGGCGCAGCGTGCCGCTGAGCTGCGGGTTGACGGTCGGCGCGAGCAACACCAGCTCGCCGAGGGCCGAACGCAGGTAGCAGAAGGCGCGATCGCCGAGCTGCTCGACGGCCAGCGTTTCGCAGTCGCGCAGTTCCAACACGACCTCGCCGGGCGCCGGTTCGCCGATGCGGGCCTGCTCGGCTCTGAAGCCGATCGTGGCGGCTTCGCCGTGCAGCCGAAGCGGGACATGGAGCGGCACCTGCTGCGTCTCGTCGCCCAGCCTCAAGAAGGTGCCGCGCGCATCCGGCTCGCAGCGCTGGACCTTGAAGAGGTTGATGCGCGGCGTGCCGATGAAGCCGGCGACGAACAGGTTGGCAGGCGACCGGTACAGCGTCAGCGGCGAGCCGACCTGCTCGATGCGACCCTTGCGCAACACCACGATCTGGTCGGCCAGCGTCATGGCTTCGGTCTGGTCGTGCGTCACGTACACCGCGGTCGCTTTCAACGTGCGCTGCATGCGCGCGATCTCGAGGCGCAGCCGCACTCGCAGCTCGAGGTCGAGGTTCGACAGCGGCTCGTCGTACAGAAAAACCTCGGGCCGGCGGATCATCGCGCGGCCCATGGCCACGCGCTGCCGCTGGCCGCCCGAGAGCTGGCGCGGAAAGCGGTCGAGCAGAGGCGTGAGTTCGAGCGTGCCGGCGATCTCGTCGACGCTGCGCTGCTGTTCGGCGGCCGACACCTTGGCCATGCGCAGCGGGAAGGCCAGGTTCTGCCGTACGGTCTTGTGCGGGTACAGCGCGTAGTTCTGGAACACCAGCGCACAGCCGCGGTCGGAGGGCGGCACGTCGTTCATCAATCGGCCGGCGATGCGCACCTCGCCGCCGCTCGGCGTTTCGAGGCCGGCGATCATGCGCAACAAGGTCGATTTGCCACAGCCCGACGGACCGAGCAGCACGGTCACCTGGCCGTCGGGCATGGTGAGGTCGATGTCGGGAATCACCTCGACGTCGCCGAAGCGCTTGCTGATGGATTTGAGTTGGATCTCGGCCATGAATTTCTTTGCTGCGTTGCGTTGAAAAAGGTGTCAGCCCGTGGGCGTATTGGCCGCCTGCGCGACCCCGCGCTGGATGTTGGATTCGGTCAGTCCGAGCAGTTCCTCCATCGCCTTGCGCGCCTCGGCTGGCTTGCGCGCCCAGATCTGGTCGAGCACTGCGCGGTGCAGCGGCAGGCTCTTGCGCGGCGCGCCGGGTTGCCGCGTCGACAGCTCGAACGAGGTGCGCAGCGCGGCCTCGATGGTGGCACCGAAGGCCACTAAAAACGGGTTACCGGTGGCGCTCAGGATGGCGTGATGGAACTCCAGGTCGGGCCCCGCATAGGCGACCGGGTCCATGCCCGCAGCATCCATCGCACGGTAGGCACGCTCGATGGCGGCAATGGCGGCATCGGGCGCCGAGGTGGCCGCGAGTTCGCACGCGGCCGGCTCGACGATGCGCCGCAACTGCATCAGGTGTTGCGCCATCTGCACGCGGTCGTTGCCCGACCAGGCCCAGCGCAACACGTCTTCGTCCAGCATGTTCCATTGCATGCGCGGCAGCACGCGGGTGCCGGCCTTTTGCCGCGACACCAGCAGGCCCTTGGCCTTGAGCCGGCTCAAGGCTTCGCGCACCGAGGTGCGGGCCACGCCCAACTGTTCGGCCAACTCGACTTCGGTCGGCAGCGAGGTGCCGTCCCCCCACTCGCCGCCCATCACTCGCCGCGCCAGCGCCTCGGTGACGGCCAGCGGCCCACGCCGCGCAGCGGGGCTGGCCGAAGTCATGGAGGAGATATTCTGGTCAGACATAATAATTTGGCTGATGGAGGTTATACGAGTCGAATTGCGTCTGATCTCCGGGTTTTCCACGACGGTAAGAATTTAAATTGTCTGTCATATTCCTGACTGCCAAAGGCAAGGAGCATGTCGAGCCTGCCTGCGGTCCATCCCCGGCAGAGCCTCCAGGACACACACCATGCGCACCACCGAACCGCTTCGAATCGACGCCCAGCGTCGCCGCCTGATCAAGGCCGCCGCCGCCACCGTGGCGGTGAGTGCCGGCAGCACGCTGGCATTTCCGGCCCTCGCGCAGGCCAAGCCCTTCGCTGGCGTGAAGCTGCGCGGCGCTGCTTACCAGCACGGCTTCTTCAACATCCTGCGCAAATACATTCCCGAGTTCGAGGCGCAGACCGGCATGATGGTCGACCTGCAGTTGTCGGCCTTTCCGGTCTACAACCAGCAGGCCGACCTGGAGCTGTCGTCGGGCGGCAGCGCCTGGGATTTCTGCAACGTCACCTTCATCCTGGCAGCGCGCTGGGTAGCGGCCGGGCTGCTCGCCAACCTCGACGATTTCAGCAACGACCGCAAGCTCACGCCGGCCAGCTGGAACCCGGACGACTTCGTCAAGGGTGCGCAATTGCCGTACCTCGACAAGGCCGGCAAGACCTTTGGCTATTCATGGGAAGGCGGCGCCATGTTGATGGGAATCAGCCGCACCGACCTCATGAAAAAGCGCGGCGTGGAAGCACCGCGCACTTTCGACGAACTCATGAAGGTGTGCGACGCGGTCAATGGGCAGGACGGCGGCAGCGGGCCGGTCACCGGCTTCGTCAGCTCGAACCTGCATCACTGGTTTTTGCCACCCTACATCCAGGGCTACGGCGGTGATCTGTTCGTCAACCCGCCCACCGACATCAAGCCGGCACTCGACACGCCGGCGTCCATCGAGGCCACCGCTTTCTACACGACGCTGTTGTCGAAATACGGGCCGCAAGGCGTGCTCGGCTATACCGAAGACCAGGCCCGCGCCGCACTCATCAGCGGCCGTTCCAACATCTTCATCCACTCCAGTTCGTGGGTCACCGCGATGCTCACCTCGCCCGACAGCAAAGTGAAGGACACGGCCCGCGTGATGCGCATGCCGGCCGGGCCGAAGGGCGACTTTCCCGCAGCGAACAGCCAGGGCCTGGGCATTCCGAAGAACGCCAAGAACAAGGAAGCCGCCTGGGAGTTCATCAAGTGGACGCTCAGCCCCGAGCTGACCGCACGCATCGTGAAGGACACCGGCCATCCGTCGATCTGCCGCCGCTCGGTGATCGAGAGCGCCGAGTACAAGCGCATCAATACGGTCAACGGCCAGGACATCGGCAAGCTCTACCTCGAAGTGCTCGACATGCCGAGCAAGACGCACAACTACATGGCCTACCGCACGGTGAAGGAATTCCCGCTGATCGGCGACGTGGTGAACAAGGCGGTCGAGCGCGTGGTGTCGGGCCAGATGCCTCCAGCCGAGTCGATGAAGTCGGCGCAAGAGGCCGCACTCGGCAGCCTGCGCCGCGCTGGCGCGAAAGTCTGAGCCCGCACCGCCGATGGCCGCTGCATCCTACGAACGTCAACGCCGCAGTTTCGTGCGGATGGCCATCGCGCCGAGCCTGCTGTTCCTGCTGCTGGTGGCGGGCTTGCCGACGTTGTTTCTGCTGGTCACCAGCCTGACGCCGGGGGCGCTGGTCAACCCCGGTTCGCTCACCGACTTCACCGAGCCGCTGCGCAACTACAGGCTGCTCGGCAGCGACGAGCGCTTCGTCGGCTCGCTCTGGGTGCAGGCGCGGCTGTCGGTCTACACGGTGGTGCTGCAGGTGCTGCTCGGCACCGGGCTGGCGCTTCTGGTGCACTCGGGACAAGACCGCTGGAAGTCGTTGCGGCACCTGTTCGTGATCCCGATGGTGCTGCCGCCCATTGTCGTGGCGGTGATCTGGAAGCTGATCTACACGCCCGACATCAGCCCGATCTACCAGGCCGCGCGGATGCTCGGCATCGCGCTGCCGGCGATGACGACGCATGTCGACTTCGCGCTGTGGGCAATTGTCATCGCCGACACCTGGGAGTGGGCACCGTTCACCTTCCTGATGGTGCTGGCGTCACTGCAGACGCTGCCCGCCGAATATGTCGAGGCCGCGCGCATGGACGGTGCCGATGTGTGGCGCGTGTTCGGCCACATCGTGCTGCCGTACATCGCGCCGGTGCTGCTGGTGTGCACGCTGTTCCGGCTGATCGACAGCATCAAGGCTTTTCCACTGATCTTTCTGCTGACCGGCGGCGGGCCCGGTTCGGTGACCGAGGTGACCAACTACTACGCCTACCTGGTGGCTTTCAACTTCGGCGAGCTGGGCTATTCGAGCGCCATCACCGTGGTGCTGCTGGTCGCCACGGTGCTCATCAGCTGGGCCGCGATGCGGGTCAGCCGCAACCGGGGAATCGACTCATGACATCGCAACGCATGCTGGCTTTGCGCCGCCGCTGGCCGCTGGCGCGCTGGGCCGTGCCGATCATCCTGCTGGCGATGCTGTTGCCTTTCCTGTGGCTGTTGCAGATGTCGTTCAAGCCGACACCGCTCATCCTCGAATTTCCGCCCCGCATGTTCTTCACGCCGACGCTGGAGCACTACGTCGGGCTCTGGCAAGCGGGCTTTCCGGAGTCGTTCGTCAACAGCCTGATCACCAGCGTCGTGTCGACGGTGCTCGCGCTGCTTCTCGGTATTCCGGCGGCGTATGCGCTGTCGCGCTGGACCGGAAGAGGGCGCTTCGGCCTGGGGCTCGGCATTTTGCTGACGCGCATGGCGCCGCCCATCGCCTTCACCATTCCGTTCTTTCTGGCGTACCGCTGGCTCGGCCTGCTCGACACGCGCACCGGCCTCATCCTGATCTACATGACCTTCAACCTGCCGCTGGTCATATGGATGATGCAACCCTTCTTCGACGCGGTGCCGGAATCGCTCGAAGAGGCGGCATTGATGGACGGCGCCGGCTTTCCGACGGTGTTCTTCGAGATCGTCATGCCGATGGCGACGGCGGGCATCGCAGCCACTTCCATCCTGTGTTTTCTGTACGCCTGGAACGACTTCTTCTTCGCGCTCATCCTGACCCGCACGGATGCGCGCACGGCGCCGGTGGCAGTTGTCAACTTCATGAATTACGAAGGCTGGGAGTGGGGCAAGATCGCTGCCGGCGGCTCCTTGGTGATGGCGCCGGTGCTGGTGTTCTCGATGCTGGTGCGGCGCTATCTGGTCAGCGGTTTGACGGCCGGCGCGGTGAAGGGTTGAGCGTGTCCCACCCACACCTTACCGGCGCGACGCGCATCGTCCCTATCCTTGCCCATCCGGTCGACCATGTGCGCGCGCCGCGCACCTACAACCCCGCGTTCGCCGCCGCCGGGCTCGACTGGCACATGGTGCCGATGGGCGTCTTGCCGGCCGACCTGAGCGCGACGCTGGCGCAGCTGGCGCGCGTGACTAACCTGCAAGGCGTCAACCTCACCATTCCGCACAAGGCGGCGGCTTTCGCACTGTGCAGCCGGGCCACGGCCGAGGCGCGTGACACCGGCATGGCGAACACGCTTCGACTCGAAGCCGATGGCCACTGGGCCGGCGCCAACTCCGATGGCATCGGCTTTCTCGGCGCCGCACGCGCGAACGGGCTGCTCGATACGGGCAGGCCGGTGGTGATCGCAGGCTCGGGCGGCGCCGGCACCGCGATCGCTTTCGCGCTGGCCGCAGCCGGTGTGCGAGAGATCGACGTGCTGGACACCGACGCCAACCGCGCCGCAGCCCTGCGACACGCGCTGCAGCGGAAGTTTCCCGACCTCGTCATCGGCCATCGCCGCGAAGCCCTGGCCCACGCCGGGCTGGCCGTGAACGCCACGCCGATGGGCCTGCACGACGACGATCCGATGCCCTTCGATGTGGCGCTGCTGCCGGCCGATGCCGCGCTGTTCGACATCATTGCCGCGCGCGACACCGAACTGATGACCGCCGCCACAGCACGCGGGCTGCGCGTGCTCGGCGGGCGCCCGATGGTCGAGCACCAAGTGGCACACCAGATCGCGTTCTGGCGCGGCGACCATCACGCCTTGCCCAAGTGATCTAACGAAGAGATCGAGATGCCGAAGAGATACGTGCCCAAGTTCAAGATGACGCGACGGGCCTTGCCGGTTCTCGCCGCCACCCTGGCGCTGTGCGCCGCCCCCGCCCATGCGCAGTCCGCCGCCGACTATCCGCAGAAGCCGATCATGATGGTCGTGCCGCAGCCGGCCGGTGGCGCAGCGGATCAGTTCGCGCGGCCGTTCGCGCAGGCACTGGCCAAGCGCCTGAATCAGCCGATCGTCATCGAGAACAAACCCGGCGCCAACGGCAACATCGCGGCTGCTTATGTGGCGCGGCAACAGTCGGCCGATGGCTACACGATCTTCTTCGGCTCGGTCAGCACGATGGCAGTCAACCCGCATCTGTACAAGACGCCGGGTTTCGACTCGTTCAAGGATTTTCAGCCGATCACGCTGACCAACCAGACGCCCAATGTGCTGATCGTCGGTGCCGCAACGCCCTACAAAACGGTGGCCGACGTGGTCGGCGACGCCAAGGCCAGGCCGGGCACGCTGACCTTCGGCTCGGCCGGCAACGGCAACACCATGCATCTGACCGGGCTGCAGTTCGAGGCCAGGACCGGCACGTCGCTGATCCACGTCCCTTACAAGGGCGGTCCGGCCGCGCTCAACGATGTCATCGCCGGGCAAATCCCGATGATGTTTCACAACCTTTCGGCGGTGCTCGCCTTCGAGAAGGCCGGCAAGGTGCGGGTGCTCGCGGTCGCCGACACGCATCGTTCCAGGTTGTTGCCTAACGTGCCGACGATGGCCGAGGCCGGTGCGCCCGGCGTGGTGCAGCTTGCCTGGAGCGGCATGCTCGTGCGCAGCGGCACGCCAGCGCCGATCGTCGATCGGCTGAACAAGGAGATGCGCGAAGTCCTCAAGGAACCGGCGTTCCGCAAGTCGATGGAAGATCAGGGCTTCGACGTGCTGTCGTCGACGCCGCAGGAATTCGAAGCACGCATCAAGGCCGACTACGCCACCATGGGCGAGGTCATCAAAGCCGGCAACGTGCAGATCGACTGAACGCCACCCGATCCACTCGAACCGAACCGAAAGTGCTTATGCCTGCCGTCAACCTCTTCAAACACGCACTCGCCGCCAAGCAGCCACAAATCGGCATCTGGTCGACGCTGCCGTATCCCTACATCTCCGAGTTGCTGGCCGGTGCCGGCTTCGACTGGATCCTGCTGGACACCGAACACGCGCCGAGCGATCCGGTGCTCATGCTTCAACAGCTGCAAGCGGTGCAGGCTGAAAAAGACAAGCCGACGTCGGCCGTGGTGCGGCCGCCGTGGAACGATCCGGTGCTCATCAAGCAGTACCTCGACATCGGTGCGCAAACGCTGCTGCTGCCCTTCGTGCAGAACCGAGCGGAGGCTGAAGCTGCCGTCGCGGCCACGCGCTATCCGCCGGGCGGGATCCGCGGCATGGGCGGCACCATGCGCGCCTCGCGCTTCGGTCGCGACACCGGCTATGTGAAAGAGGCCGAGCGCGAGCTGTGCGTGCTGGTGCAGGTTGAAACGGCGGAAGCGCTGGAGCAACTCGAAGAAATCGCCAACGTGGACGGTGTCGATGGCGTGTTCATCGGCCCCGGTGACCTGTCCGCCAGCATGGGCGTGGCCGGCCAGGTCAATCACCCGACGGTGCGCGCCGCCATCGACGCCGCCATCCGCCGCATCCTGGCGTGCGGCAAGGCGCCGGGCATTTTGATGATCGACGAGCCGCGCGCCCGCGAGTGCCTGAACCTCGGTGCGCTGTTCGTTGCGGTCGCCACAGACCAAGTGCTGCTGCGCAAGGCTGCCGACGACGTGGCTGCGCGCTTCAAGTCGGCGTCGGTGCCCGGTGCGCCAGTGAATGCGGCGGCCAAAGCGCCCGCCACCTACTGAATGAAAGCGTCTTCCTCGTATGTCCGTTGATGTTTCGGTGACTCACACCGCCAAGCCGACCCGATCCATCGAAGAGCTGCGCAGCCAGCGCTGGTTCGCCAGCGACGACATTCGCGGCTTCGCGCATCGTCAGCGCATGCAGGCGCAAGGGCTGGCGCGTGAAGCGTTCATGGGCAGGCCCGTGATCGGCGTCATCAACACATGGAGCGACCTTTCGCCCTGCCATGCGCACTTCCGCGAGCGGGCCGAGGCGGTCAAGCGCGGCGTGCTGCAGGCCGGTGGCTACCCGCTCGAACTGCCGGCGTTGAGCCTCGGCGAAGTGATGGTCAAGCCGACCACCATGATCTACCGCAACCTGTTGTCGATCGAGTGCGAGGAACTGCTGCGCAGCCTGCCGATCGACGGTGCGGTGCTGATGGGCGGCTGCGACAAGACGACGCCCGGACTCATCATGGGCGCGCTGTCGATGGACATCCCGGCCATCTTCATGCCCGCCGGCCCGATGCTGAACGATCGCTACAAGGGCCAGGCGGTCGGCGCCGGCACGCACACCAAGAAGTTCTGGGCCGAGTACACCATCGGCAACATCGACAAGGCCGAATGGGTCGGGCTCGAGGCGCGCATGACGCGCACCACCGGCACCTGCAACACCATGGGAACGGCCAGCACCATGACCGCCATCGCCGAGGCGCTGGGGCTTTCGCTGCCGGGCGCCATGAGCATTCCCGCCGTCGATGCAGAGCACAGCCGCATGGCGTGGCGCTGCGGCGAGCGCATCGTCGGCATGGTGTGGGAAGACCTGAAGCCTTCGCGCATCGTGAGCAAAGCGTCGTTCATGAATGCCATCGCGGCTTACATGGCGCTGGGTGGCTCGACCAATGCGGCCGTGCACCTTCCGGCGATGGCCGGGCGCGCCGGCATCGAAATCACCATAGACGACCTGGATGAAATCGCGCGCAAGGTGCCGGTCATCGCCAACCTCTACCCCTCGGGCGAGAAGCTGATGGAAGACTTTCACTTCGCCGGCGGCTTGCCGGCGGTGCTGAACAAGATCGCCAGGCACCTCGACCTGTCGGCCATGACCGTCACTGGCTGCACCTTGGGTGACAACATCGCCAACTGGCCGTCGACCGACGACGGCACCATCCTCGACCCAGAGACGCCGCTGAAGAAGGGCGATGCCGACTGTCCCGAAGCCGGCATGGCGCTGGCCGTGCTGCGCGGCAACCTGTGCCCGGACGGTGCCGTCATCAAGCCGGCCGCCGCCACGCCGAAATTGCTGCGCCACACCGGCCGCGCGCTTGTTTTCGAGTCGAACGCCGAGATGCTCGCGGCGATGGCCGACGAAGCACTGGACGTCGACGAGTCGACCGTGCTCGTGCTGCGCAACGGTGGCCCGGTCGGTGGGCCCGGCATGCCCGAGTGGGGCAACCTGCCGATCCCTAAGAAGCTGTTGCGCCAGGGCGTGCGCGACATGCTGCGCATCTCCGACGCGCGCATGAGCGGCACCCACTACGGCACCTGCATCCTGCATGTGTCGCCAGAATCGGCGATCGGCGGGCCGCTCGCGCTGCTGAAAACCGGCGACATGATCCGCTTCGACATCGGCGAACGCCGGCTCGACATGCTGGTGCCTGATGAAGAACTGGCCGAACGGCGCCGGGCCTGGGTCGCGCCGGTGCAGCCATTCACACGCGGCTACACGCGCATGTTCCAGCGCGAGGTCACGCAGGCGCATCTGGGTTGCGACTTCGAAAGCCTGTCGGGCAACGGGCCGACGCCGGAGCCAGCCATTTACTGAGGAGCGACTGGTGTCTCAGACACCGGTCAGCGAGATCTCGATCAGGTATCGGTGGCATGCCTCCAGGTCGGGCACGACGCCCAGGCCGGGTGCGTTGGACAGCGTGACGGCGCCGTCGCGCACGACGAAGTTCGGCAGCGCAGTCAGTTCGCGCAGCGGGTTCGGATTGGCGTCGACTTCGACATAGCCCGGACCGCCGACAGCGGTTTTCAGATGCATCGACGCGGCGAGGCCGATGCCGCCACCCAGCCAGTGCGGGCAGTACCACTTGCCGGCTGCCACCGTTTGGAGGGCGACGTCGAGGCACGCGGTAATGCCACCCCACTTTCCGAGGTCGGGCTGGATGATCGACAGCCCTTCCACCGCGATGAACTCGCGGAACTGCGACAGGCCGGTGAGGTTCTCGCCGCCGGCCAGGGTCAGCGGTTGCGTCTGCGCGAGCTCGGTCCAGCGTGGTGCCGGTTGGTCGGCACGCATCGGCTCTTCCATCCATACCAGATCGAAGCCCGCCATGCGCTGGCCGGCAAGGCGCGCCTCGTCGAAATCCCAGGCCTGGTTGGCATCGACCATCAGCGTCGCTTCGTTGCCCAGTGCGTCGCGCAACAGGCGCAGATTGGCGAGGTCGCGCTCGGCGCCGAAGCCGACCTTGAGCTTGAACGCACGATAGCCTTCGTCACGTTTTTGCAGCGCCAGTCGGTCGGGCTCGGTCGGGTTGATGCCGGAGGCGTAGACCTGGATCGGTGGGGCATGCGCACCGTCTTCTGCGCCATCGGTATCTCCCAGCAGTTGCCAGAGCGGCTTGCCGGCGCGGCGCGCAAAGAGGTCCCACATCGCCGTGTCGACGCCGGCGACGATCTGATGCAACGGACCGTATTCGCCAGTCTGAATCGCCAGCACGGCGAAGCGGCGCGTGAGTTCTTCGAAACCCTCGCGCGGGTGTGTCCAGGCGTGCGCCATGACCACCGGCTTGCAGTAAGCCAACGCCATCCGCGCGCGATGCTCTGCGCCCACGGTGGGGAAGTTGCACCAAATCTCGCCCCAGCCGACATGGCCGTCGGCATCGGTCAGGCGCACCAGAACGGCAGGGCGGTCGCGCATGATTCCGAACGAGGTCTGCACCGGCGGGTCGGCCGGCGCGCGAAACACGAAGACATCGAATTGCCGGATCTGGAAAGGGGTCGACGGAGGCATTTGCATTGCGTCTATTTTCGTTGCAACAAGTGGCTCGCACATGGCGCAATGCCGCCCGACGTGACACATCGCGCTGCTTCATACTGGCACCCGATTTCAAAAAACAACAGGAGACATATGAAGCAATCGACAACCGCGTGGGCGCGTGCCGGCACTGCGCCGCTGGCTGCGCTGGCAACCCTCACCGTCGCGCTGCTGGCCGGCTGCGCAGGCACCGGCTCGGTCCGCGCCGTGGCCGATCCGGCGGCTGCGTGCGCTGCAATGATGCAGCCGATTCCAGCCGCGGCCATCGGCCTGCCGAGCTCGGGCGCGGTGATCGAATCGGCGACGCTGGTGTCAGCCAGCGAACTCTCATTGACGAATCCATTGCCCTTTGTTCCGCCACCACCCGAAGTGGTGGTGGTGCCTGCCACGCCGCAGTACTGCAGGGTCCTGGGTGCCGTGCAGCCTGTCGATCCGGCGGCGCCGCTGATCCGCTTTCAGGTGAATCTGCCGAGCCAGTGGAACGGCCGCTCTTTGCAGTACGGCGGCGGTGGTTTCAATGGCGTGTTGATCAACGCGGTCGGGCTGCCACCTTCCGCGCGCATCGATCAGCCGTCGCCGCTGGCGCGCGGATTCGTCACCGTCGGTACCGACTCGGGCCACCAGAACGCACCCGGTGTCGCGCTCCAGGCCTTCGCGCTCAACGACGAGGCGCTCGTCAATTTCGCGCACGCGTCGTACAAGAAAGTGCGCGACGTTTCGGTGGATCTGATGAAGCGCCGCTACGGGCAAGGTCCGGCCAAGCTCTACTTCATGGGCAGCTCCGAGGGCGGCCGCGAAGGGCTGACGCTGGCCCAGCGCTATCCGCAGGATTTCGACGGCATCTTCAGCCGCGTGCCGGTCATCAACTGGACCGGCCTGCAGGCGGCCGGCACGCGCATGGGCGTCACGCAAACCGGCGACGGCTGGCTGCCGCCTCCGCTCGTCAAGCTGCTGGCGAGCGCGGTGCTGGCCCGTTGCGATGCGCTCGACGGGTTGGTCGATGGCATCGTCGGCAACCCGATGGGGTGCGGCGAGCTGTTCGATCCTGCGACATTGCGCTGCACGGGTTCAGCCACGACCGACTGCCTCAGCGATGCGCAGGTTCAGGCGGTGCGAACGCTGCATGCACCGTATGAATTCAGCTTCCCGCTGGCCAACGGCATTCGCAGCTATCCGGGTTGGGGATGGGGCGGCGAGGCAGCTTCTGGCACCGGGCCGGTGGGTGGCTATGTCAGCTGGCAGACCGGTACCGCGCGACAGTCGTTGCCGGTCGGGCCGACCAGCAGCCGTGCCTGGCTCTATGGCAGTGGCGCAATTCAATATTTCTACGCGCGTGATCCGGCGTTCGATCCGAGCCGATTCCGGCCCGAGGATTTCGCACCCCGCGTGCGCGAAGTTTCTGCACTGATGGACTCGACAGATCCGGATCTGTCGGCTTTTCGCGCACGCGGCGGCAAGCTGGTGATCAGCGAGCACTTGGCCGACTACGCGCAAAACCCGTATGCGGGAATCGACTACTACCGCTCGGTGGTGGCGCGCATGGGTCAAGAGAGCGCAGATTCCTTTGTGCGGCTCTACACCACGCCCGGCGCCGACCATGTCGGCACCGGGGCGCCGGTGAGCGTCGACATGCTGCAGACGCTGACCAACTGGGTCGAGCGCGCACACGCGCCGCAAGATCTGGTGCAAGTCGACCTGCAGGCCGTTGCACCGTTTGCCGAAACCCTGGCGCGGCCGATGTGCCGTTGGCCGACACTGGTCAAATACCGAGGGCAGGGTGACCCCAGGCGCGCTGCAAGTTTCGAGTGCGCTGCGCCCTGAAGTTCGTGGCGTTGGCTGACACGAGCGCCTTTGGATTGACCGTAGAGTGCGTCGCATGACGTTCGACAAATCTGAAAAATCCGCTGTCACCGGGAGTGCAGTGCAGGATTCCAGCATCGAGCAGCTGCTGGAAGGCTATGCCGCCCGGTATACGCAGCAAATTCGCGATCTCGCCGAGACCTTCTCGGCGTCCACGACACGGCTCGGCAGCGCGCAAGGCGATCCGTCGACCGCACTGGCAGACGACGTGCGTGCGAGTGCAAGAAAGCACCGTGTCGACGCGGATTTGCTGCTGGCTGCGGTCGCTGACTACGCGGTGATCGAGTCGCGCTCCGAGGCGCTACACCGCTCCCGCGCAGGACACTGATCGCGCAAGCTGCTGCGCCGGTGCGGGCCGCGTGGTTATCATGAAGCTCGCAGGTCGCGGCGGACTTTTCGGTTGCCAACCCGGCGTTGGACACCATGCCCAAACTGATACTGACGAGATCCGGTGGCGACCTTGAATCGGTCGAGTTGACCGCCCCGGAAACCACCCTCGGCCGAAGCCTGCATAACGACATCGTGCTCCACGACATCGCTGCGAGCCGTCGACATGCGGTGATCACTGTCGATGCAGCCTTCGTGACCATCCGTGATACCAACAGCCGTAACGGCACTTTCGTCAATGGCCAGCGCGTGGTGACGCAGACTCTGGCCGACGGCGACGTCGTTGACCTCGGTGGATGTGCGATGCGTTTTGTGTCTGGAGATCAGCAATACAGCGAGGTGGTTGCCCAAGGGGTTTCTTCAGTGCCGAACTGGATCGTCGACGACCTGGAAGAACACGTACCGACCGCGCCGGATGTGCCCCTGCAGTTACGGCGCAAATAGCTGCAGATAGCTCACTTGAAGCACATTCGGTATGTCCGTTATCGAACAATGAGAAACATTCGACACTGTTGGACGAATGATGCAGCTGGCCCGAAATTGAGGCCGGATTCTGTGCACAGCTTCCTATGAGATGTAACTTCTCAGCCAGAAACTGTCGACTTCACGTAAGCACGGGAAGTACATATGAACGCCGCCACATCGTTGGCTCTCGCTGTCAAGGAGCTCGAGCCAGGGGAATTCCACTGGATGTTGCTCGAGGAAGACGGCTCGTTGGAGGATGGATTCAGCTTCAAGCCGAGGCGGATCGGCGAGCCGGAAACCGACACTGCCGCCGCGTGGGTGGCAGGCTATCTGGCCTTGCGCGCCGCGCTGCGCGCAGCCAAGCGGTAACAGCCGCCAGGGTCGTCGCCGAGCGCAAATAAAATCGGCGTCGTGAAACCACTTGTCTTCGACCTGTCTCGCTACGACGCCGCGATCATCGACCTCGACGGAACGATGGTCGACACGCTGGGCGATTTCGTGGCCGCTCTCGGCCTCATGCTGAACGAACTCGGTCTGCCCGGCATCACCGCCGAGACCGTCGAGCCGATGGTCGGCAAGGGTTCCGAACACCTGATCAGTTCGGTACTCGACCATGTGCTCGCGCCAACCGTAGCCGTGCGAACAGCGTCGCTCTTCGATCGGGCCTGGACGTCTTACCAGTATCACTACCGCCTCGTCAATGGGCGGCAGTCAGCCGTTTTTCCGGGCGTGCGCGAGGGCCTGGAACTGTTTCGGTCCCGCGGGTTGCGCCTGGCCTGCATCACCAACAAACCGACCGATTTCGCGCGTCCGCTGCTGGCGGCAAAAGGACTCGACGGCTTCTTCGAGGTGGTGTTCGGTGGCGATGCGTTCGAGCGCAAAAAACCCGATCCAATGCCGTTGGTGAAGACTTGCGAATACCTCGGAACGTCACCAGCCCGCACGCTGATGCTCGGTGACTCCAGCAACGATGCGCGCGCCGCGCGCGCGGCCGGTTGCCCCGTCGTGCTGGTGACCTATGGCTACAACCACGGGGAGCCGGTGCGCGATGTCGATGCCGATGGCGTCATCGACGCCTTCACCGATTTCGGCAGCGTGCGAGCGGGCGCTTGACGTTCGGCGTCGGCGGTATGCCGTCGGCCATCAGATCACCTGTGCCAGTCTTCGACCACCGAGGCGATCTCCGTCATCGTGGCCTGCTCGATGAGAGGCGTGTCTTCGTCTTCCCCCTCACCGAACTTGACCAGCCATGGATGTCCGGA
Organism: Variovorax sp. GrIS 2.14; assembly: GCF_046115955.1. Classification (NCBI taxonomy): domain Bacteria; kingdom Pseudomonadati; phylum Pseudomonadota; class Betaproteobacteria; order Burkholderiales; family Comamonadaceae; genus Variovorax; species Variovorax sp. GrIS 2.14. The sequence continues at coordinate 410,976 of NZ_JBJXIA010000002.1, read as the reverse complement.
GATCTCGACAACGGACTTTTAGGCGGTAGAAACTAGGTCCAGGCACGGCGCCTTCAGGCATGGCTCTTGGCTCCCCTGCGCGAAGCCGCCTGAACTTCACCTTCGAGCGCCGCGAGGTCGTGGGCCGGATTCGCCGGCGCGGCCAGTGCTTCCCTATTGCTTTGCAAAATGCCGGTTTTGTTCAATCTTGATCTACGAAACCCGGATGAAATCGACAAACGCCCGCAGCGGCGCCGGCAGATATCGGCGGCCAGGGTAGTAGAGGAACGGGCCTGAGAACCGTGGCCACCATGACTGCAGCACCGGCTCCAGCGCGCCGCTGTCGAGGTGCGGTTTCAACCAGTCGTCGAACAGCTGGATTACGCCTGTGCCCGCGATCGCGGCATCGACGGCGAGGTCGACGGCCGCACCAATGCGCACGATGAGCGGTCCGGTGGGGTCGACCTTCACGACCTCGCCGTCGCGCTCGAACTCCCAGACCGGCATCGCACCGCTGGCGAAGCGGCCGCGCAAGCAGTCGTGGTCGAGCAAGTCGCGCGGATGCTCGGGGCGGCCGCGGCGGTCGAAATACGTCGGGGATGCCGCTGTCGCGTAGCGCTGTTCGCGCGGGCCGATGGGGATGGCGATCATGTCCTGCTCTAGCCGTTCGTCGTAACGGATGCCAGCGTCGCAGCCGGCCGCGAGCATGTCGACGAAGCTGTCATCGGCCACGATGTCGAGAACGATGTCGGGGTAGGCCGCCAGAAACGGCGGCACGATGCGTGGCAACACGAGGCGCACGGCGCTGATCGGCACGTTGAGCCTGAGCGTGCCCGCGGGGCGATCCCTGAAGCCGTTGACGACGTCGAGTGCGGCCTCCACCTCGAGCAGCGCCGGGCCGAGCCGGTCGATGAGCCGCGCACCGGCTTCGGTCGGCGCGACGCTGCGGGTGGTGCGGTTGAGCAGCCGCACGCCGAGCCGGGTTTCGAGTCGGCGAACCGCTTCGCTGAGGCTGGAGGCACTGCTGCCGGTGAGGCGGGCCGCTTCGCGAAAGCCGCCTGCACGCGCGACCGCGACCAGCGCCGTGAGATCACCGAGGTCTGCCGCCATTGTTCGAGATTCCGTACAGCCTGTGCCGAGCGCGGCATCTTATCGCCCGAGTCGATGCGACCTACATTGATCGCCAGACGCCAAGTCAAACCGCAAAGGAACCATCGTGATCGATATCGGAAAAGCAGGAACATTCACTCTCGGTGTCCGCACCGTCAAGCGCGTCGGCTACGGCGCGATGCAGCTCGCAGGCCCGGGCGTCTTCGGGCCGCCGAAGGACCGCGCAGGCGCTGTCGCGGTGCTGCGTGCTGCTGTCGAAAGCGGCGTCGACCACATCGATACCAGCGACTTCTACGGCCCGCACATCACCAACCAGATCATCCGCGAGGCGCTGCACCCCTACCGCGACGATCTGGTCATCGTCACGAAGATCAGTGCCCGCCGCGGCGAAGACGGCTCGTGGATTCCGGCCATGTCGCCCAAGGAGCTGACGCAGGCCGTGCACGACAACCTGCGCAACCTCGGGCTCGACGTGCTGGAAGTCGTCAACCTGCGCAGCATGCTCGACGTGCATGGGCCAGCCGAGGGCTCGCTGGAAGAGCCGCTCGCCACCCTGGCCGAACTGCAACGGCAAGGCCTGGTGCATCACATCGGCCTGAGCAACGTGACGCCCACGCAGATCGCCGATGGACGCCGCATCTGCAAGATCGCCTGCGTGCAGAACCTGTACAACCTGGCGCATCGAGACGACGACGCGTTGATCGACGACCTCGCGAAACACGGCACCGCCTACGTGCCGTTCTTTCCGCTCGGCGGCTTCACCCCATTGCAGTCGACGGCTCTGTCCGACGTTGCCAGTTCGCTGGGCGCGACGCCGATGCAGGTCGCTCTGGCGTGGCTGCTGCAACGCGCACCGAACATCCTGCTGATTCCCGGCACATCGTCTGTGGGGCATCTGCACGAGAACCTGGCAGCGGTCGATCTGACGCTGGACAGCGATGCGGTCGCGAAGCTCGATCGGATCGGCGCGAAGTGACATCGCTCGCTTGTTGCGGTTCGCGCATGCGGGTCGTTCCGCTGCCTATGATCGAAGGGATGCGTGGCCATGTCGGCCACGGGGAGTCCGGCTTGAAGCCCAGTCTTTCCGAATCCCTCAGAACCGAAACCCGCGAATTGCATACACAAGCCGAGCGCAGCGCCTTCATGGGCGCGTTGCTCCGTGGGCGGATGGAACGACAGGCCTACTGCGCCATGCTGCGCAACTTGCACGCGATCTATGCCGCGCTGGAGCCGGCGCTCGAGCGGCATGCGAGCGATCCGCTTCTGTCTCCTTTGTCCTTTTCCCAGTTGCGGCGCGAAGGGCCGCTGCAAGCCGACCTCGACGCACTGCACGGCGCCGGTTGGGCCGATGCCTACGCCATGCAGCCGGCCACCGTGGACTACGTGGCGCGACTTTGCGCGCTGGACGAAGCACAGCCCGAATTGCTGGCCGCGCACAGCTACGTGCGCTACCTCGGCGACCTGAGCGGCGGGCAGATGCTGCGACGCATCGTGCGCGACAGCATGGCGCTGCCGCCCGGACAAGGGACAGCGTTCTATGAGTTCGGCACATCGGAAGAAACGGTGCAGTTGAAGCGTGCCTACCGGGAAGGGCTCGAACAACTGCAGCCTGCCGAAGCGACTGCGCGAGCCATCGTGGCCGAGGCACGCCGCGCCTTCGAACTGCACATGCAGCTCTTCGAGGAACTTGCGAGCGACATGCTTGCGGCGTTTTGACTCCCTTTGACTTTCAAAAAATGCCGGGACCGACTCGGACTGCGTTTCAGCAGGCGTAGCATCGCCGGGATGCAAGTTGAAAAGTCATCTTCAGCCGGGGCGGCCGCACTGGAAAGCCCCGCCGACGAGTCTGCCCAAGCCAGTGGCTTCACGTGGCCGAACCCGGTCGCGCCGGGCTTCGCACCGAACGCCGTCATCAATGACGCGCCGGCCTGCGAGTTCTTTGGCGCGAACAACCAGCGCGTGGTTGGCAAGCTGACGCGCTTCTTGCCGAAAGAAGAAGCGGTTCATGTGCAGCTCAATCAGTCGAGCCGAGCGACCACCGTGCGCTTCAATCAGTTCCGCATGCTGCGCCTGACGCGGCCACTTTCCATCGGGACCGCCGCCGGCACCGCGAAGTGGTCGTCCTTCAAGATCACCTGGAACGACGGCAGTGTTTTAGAGGGCGAATCGCTGGGCCAGCGCAAGACCGCTCCAGGGCTTTTTCTTTTTGTCGCCGGTGAAGACAAGAACTCGGTGGTGCGGCTTTTCGTGCCGCGCAGCAGCTTCAAGGAAGTGTTGTTGTCCGAGCCGGATGCATCGGCGCCAGACGCGCCTGCCGAACCTTCCTTGAGCTTGCAGCCGCTCGACGTGGAACCAGCCGAGGACCAGGCGTCCGGTGCGGCATCGCCGGATCGCGAGAGCGAGTCCGTGCTGTCAGCCGAAGTCGTTACACCGGAGCAACTGGTGGCGCAACTCGAAGCACAGAGCCGCATGCCGATGGTGCGCATCGGCCAGGCGCTGATCTCGCTCGGCCTCATCACCGAAGAGCAGTTGCGCGACGGCCTGGCCCAGCAACAGTTCGACCGTACCGTGCCGCTCGGCGAAACGCTGATTCGCATGGGCGTCATCAAGCGGCTGGACCTGCAGACTGCACTGGCCCGCAAGATGGGATATCCACTGGTCAATCTGCAGCTCTTTACGCCCGCGGCGGAGGCCCTGCGAAAGATCAGCCACGGTGCCGCACGACGCCTTCAGGTCATGCCGCTGATGGTGAACGAAGGGCGTCTGATCGTGGCGCTCGACGATCCGGCCAACCGGCACGCGGCCATCGACGAGGCGGAATTCATCGCCGGCATCAAGGTGGTGCCGGTGCTCGGGCAATACGCCGACCTCAACGCGATCCTGTTCAAGGCCTACGAGAAGATCGGTGCGACCGAAGTGGGACCGGCGAGCGCCGACCTCGACCGGCCGATCGAGTTCGACATCACCGGCACCAACGAGCTGCTGGAGACGCTCGAAAAAGAGGGCCAGCCTTCGTCCGACGAAGACGCGCCGATCGAGCAGTCCGACAACTCGCTGGTGCGGATGATCAACCGCATGATCCTGGAAGCGCATCGCGAGGGCGTGTCCGACATTCATATCGAGAGCTATCCGGGCCGCGAAAAGATCCGCATCCGTTTCAGGCGCGACGGCCGGCTCTACACGTACCTGGAACTGCCGCCAAACTACCGCAACGCGCTCATCGCCCGCATCAAGATCATGTGCGATCTCGACATCAGCGAGAAGCGCAAGCCGCAAGACGGCAAGATCAATTTCTCGAAGTTTTCACCACAGCATCGGCTTGAACTGCGGGTGGCAACCGTGCCGACCAACAACGGCCTGGAAGACGTCGTGATGCGGTTGCTGGCCTCTGCCAAGCCGATCGCGCTCGACGCGCTGGGCTTGTCGGAGCGCAACCTGGCGCAGCTCAAGGCGGCAATCGAACGGCCTTACGGCATGGTGCTTTGCGTGGGACCTACGGGCTCCGGCAAGACCACGACGCTGCACTCGGCTCTGATGCACATCAACACGCCCGAGCGAAAGATATGGACCGCCGAAGACCCGATCGAGATCACGCAGGTCGGGTTGCGGCAAGTGCAGATCAATCCGCGCATCGACTGGACCTTTGCGAAGGCGCTGCGGGCTTTCGTGCGGGCCGATCCCGACGTGATCATGGTCGGCGAAATCCGCGACGAAGAAACCGCCAAGACCGCCATCGAAGCGTCGCTTACCGGCCACCTGGTGCTGTCTACGCTGCACACCAACAGCGCGCCCGAGACCGTGACGCGGCTGCTCGACATGGGCATGGACCCGTTCAACTTCGCGGACTCGTTGCTGGCGGTGCTGGCGCAGCGTCTGGTGCGCCGCCTGTGCACGCATTGCGTGACCAGCCGACCGGCGACCGGGGCCGAGGTCGACGAGTTGCTGTCCGATTACATGCACTCCTTCGGAGCGACCGAGATGGCGGCCGAACACGAGACCGTACGAAGCGGCTGGCTCACGCGTTCTGCCCGTGACGGCGCGCTGCAGATGTACCAAAGCGTGGGCTGCAAGCAGTGCGGCGACACCGGATTCAAGGGGCGCGTCGGCATTCATGAACTGATGGTCATGTCGCGCCCGCTGCGCCGCCTGGTGCAAAACGGCGCGCGCGCCGAAGAGCTGCAAGAGACCGCCATGCGTGAAGGCATGCGAACGCTGCGGCAAGACGGCATCGACAAGGTGCTGGCGGGCCAGACCACGATCGACGAAGTGCGCGCGACCAGCAACGTTTAACGTCTGTCATCAAGACAGAGGAATTGCCGACCGATGGAGTCCATGACCGATTTTGAATCGATGTTCGACCTGGCCCCCGTGTCCCTCTGGCTGGAGGATTACAGCGGGTTGAAGCAGTTGTTCGACCGCTGGCGCGCCGAGGGCGTCGAGGACATTGCAACGCATCTTGAAGCAGACCCTGAACGGGTGCGCGAATGCATGGCGCAGTGGCGCGTGCTGCGTGTCAACCAAAGCACGCTTTCGCTCTTTTCAGCCGACTCGCAGGAGCATTTGCTGTCGCAACTCGACAAGGTGTTTCGCGGCGACATGGCCGCGCCGGTCGTCCACGAACTGACGCAACTGTGGCAAGGCCATCTGTGCTTCGACAACCAGACGGTGAACTACGCGCTGGACGGCCGCCGCCTCGACGTGCAGGTGCGCGTGCGGGTGCTGCCGGGTCACGAGACCACATGGGATCGCGTGCTGGTGTCGCTCGACGACATCACCGAACGCGTCCGCGCGGAGCGGGAGCGCATCGAGAGCGAGCGCTATGCGCGCGGCCTGTTCGAGCACTCGCCGGTCTCGCTGTGGGTCGAAGACTTCAGCGCAGTCAAGCTGTTGCTGGACGACATCCGCGAGCGTGGCATCAACGACTTTGCGACCTTCATCAAGGTGCACCCCGAGTTCGTCACGCGCTGCATGCAGGAGATCCGCGTCATCGACGTCAACCGCGAAACATTGCGAATGTTCGTGGCCACTGACAAGGACATGCTGCTGCACAACCTCTCGCGCGTTTTTCGCGACGAAATGACGGAGTCTTTCGCCGACCAGTTGCAAGACCTGTGGAATGGCAAGACGCTGCAGCAGCGCGAGGTCGTCAACTACTCGCTGGCGGGCGACACCATCAACATCCACATGCAGTTCGCCGTGCTTGAAGACCGACTTGCCACATGGGATCTGGTGCTGGTGTCGCTGGTCGACATCACCGCCCGCAAGAAGGCCGAGGCCTACCTCGAATACCTCGGAAAGCACGACGTGCTAACCCAGTTGAACAACCGCACTTTTTATTCCGAAGAGCTCAACCGGCTTTCACGCAAAGGCCCGTGGCCGGTGTCGATGCTGGCCATCGACCTGAACGGCTTGAAGCACGTCAACGACGATGCCGGCCACGCCGCCGGCGACGTGTTGCTGCGACGCGCGGGCGAGGTGTTGAGCATGGCGGTGGATGCGCCGGCCTGGCCTGCGCGCATCGGTGGCGACGAATTCGCGGTGCTGATGCCCAAGACCGACGAGCGGGGTGCCGAAGCGATGCGCGACCGGATCCTCTCGTTGCTCGAACTCAACAACCAGTTCTATTCCGGGCAGAGCGGTCATGTGTTGAGCTTCGCCATCGGCACAGCGACTTGCGAAGCACGCGAGCACCTCGATTCGGCACTTCAGCGCGCCGACAAGGCCATGTATGCAGACAAGGCGCGGCATTACCTGGCGCGTGAAGACCACGTCGCGTGAAAAATGTGCGTCGATTGGTTGTAATTTGATGTGTCTTTGGCCAGTTAGAGGCCATGATCGAGACCATGAATTCCGGTTGTTTCGCCTCGGTGCGGCGATGCATGCTTTTGGCTTACGTCGCAACACTCGTGCTCGGCACGGGATTCGTGCGCGCGGGCGAACCAGGCGCTGAACGTCGGCTGCGAATCGTCGGTGGACTGGCAACGCTCAACCAGTACACGCTGCATGAAGAGCGCTTCTGGGCGCAAGACCTGGCGCGTCTGAGCGGCGGCAAATACAGCGCGAGCATCGTGCCCTTCAACCAGGCTGGCGTCCCGGGGCAGGAAATGCTCAACCTCATGAAGCTGGGCGTGATTCCGTTCGGTACCGCGTTGCTCAGCCAGGTGTCGAGCGAAGAACCCGAACTTGGCGCCGCGGATCTGGCCGGCCTCAACCCGGACATGGCAACGATGCGCCGCGTCATCGGCGCGTTTCGCCCCACGCTGGAGAAGATCTTGCGAGATCGATTCAATGTCGAGTTGCTCGCGGTCTACGTCTATCCGGCGCAGGTCATCTTCTGCAAGCGCCCGGCCACTCAGTTGTCCGATCTCGCCGGTCGGCGCATTCGCGTTTCAAGCGTGAGCCAGGCGGACTTCGTCGGTGCCCTCAAGGCAACGCCCGTGCTCATCGAGTTCGAGTCGCTGATGTCCAACATGAACTCGGACAACACCGAATGCGCAATCACCGGCGCGATGTCGGGCAACACCATGGGGCTTCACAAGATCACCGGCTCGCTGTACACGATGCCGTTGAGCTGGGGGCTGGCCGTGTTCGGCGCCAACAAGGACATGTGGAACACGCTGCCGCCGGATTTGAAGGTGCTCCTGAAGACGGAGTTGCCGAAACTCGAAGCCACGGTGTGGGCCGAATCGGAGCGTGAAACCGGAGACGGTGTGGCCTGCAATACCGGCGCCGACAGCTGCATCCGCGGTACGCGTGGCGCGATGTCGGTGGCGCAGCCGTCAGCCGCCGACGAGCGCCGTCGGCGCGACATCTTCACCGCGAACGTTCTCGGCCCCTGGGTGCAACGGTGTGGCTTCGCCTGCGCCCAACTATGGCAGCAAACCATCGGGCCGGCAGTGGGCATCAAGGCGCCCTCGGTACAGTGAACAACCTGCTGCCTCGCCGATTCATCGCCTTCATCTACGGCGTCGCAGCCCTGTTCCTGCTGGCCGTCCTGGGCACTGCGGTGATCCTGACATCCGAGATGCGCGACAAGGCGCTGGCTGACAGCGAGAGCCAGGCCGTGCGCTTCGTCAGAGGCTCGGAGGCCGCGCTCAATCGCAGCTTGCTGGGCGTCGACTTGTTGTTGGCAAATTTGAGCGAGCCTTTGCAAACCTCCACGCTCGCGACAGTCACAGCCGATGCATCGCGGACCGACGTGGCACAGCTGATGCAGAAGATCGTGCGGCAGAACTTGCTGGTCAGGTACATCGCCTTCGTCGATGCCAGGGGCGACGTGGTGGCGACGTCGGAGCGGCGCGGCACCCGGCTCGTGGTCCGGCTGCCGACCGGCTTCCTGCAGCAAGTGCTCGCGCAGCCTGCATCGTCGCTGGAGATCAGCACGCCGTCGGTGAGTTCTTTGACATCGCAACGAGTCGTCTATTTCGCACGCGATCTGCAGCTGGCGGACGGCAACCACATCGTGGCCATTGCCGAAGTGCAGTTGTCCCTGTTGACCACCATCCTGACCCAGGGCGCGGACATCAGGGGTCTTGAAGTAACGCTCGAGCAGGATGCAGGTCCGATGCTCGCCAGCATGCCGCCGCGCGACGACCTTTCGGGTCGGCCTATCCTCCCGGCGCTGAGCGAGCGCGGCAGCGCCGGCCAGGTGCAGCGTCTGCCGGCGCGCCTGAGCGGCGAGCCTGCCTTGGTGGTGGCGCGGCCGACGCTGCATCGCAACCTGCTGATCGTCGCGAGCATCCCGTTGAGTTCGGCCTTGTACGAATGGCGACGGCAGCGCACTTTCATTCTGGGCGCAGCAGCGGTTTTCATGCTCATGATCCTGGGGGTGGCCTACCTGACGCAGCTGCACTTTCGGCGGCAATGGCATTCGCGGGCCACGCTCGACCAGGCGCTCGAGTCGATGGTCGACGGTTTCGTGCTGCTCGACTCCGAAGATCGCGTGCTCGCATGGAACCGCCGTTTCGTCGACACCTTCCCATGGGCACGGAACATGATGGCGCCGCTGTTGCCGTTCGACCGGATCATCGACGCGGGCGCGCCCCATGTGCGCGCCGAGATCGTCAATCAGGACGACGACGTGCGCACAGAGTCGGACCGGCGCCAGCGGCCCAGGCAGGGCGAGCGCGAACTCACGTTCGAAGGCGGGCAGGTCGTGCTGGCAGTCAAGAGCCGCACACCGGATGGCGGCCTGGTGTGCGTGTACCGCGACGTCACGGAGAGGCGGCGTCACATCGCCGACGTGATCGACGGCAAGGCGCAATTGCAGGCCACGCTCGATGCCTTGCCCGACGTGCTGCTCGAGCTGGGGCTCGATGGCCGCTGCCATCGCTTTCATTCGCCCCGCACGCTCGAACCGGCGATCGACGTGGCGCACCCGGTCGGCAATCTGATCTCGGATCTGTTGCCGCCCGATGCCGCAGCCGAAGTCATGTCGGCGCTCGAAGAGACTTATGTATCGGGCTTTTCGACCGGACGCCAGTTCGAGCGGCGCGCGGCGCATGGCACCACCTGGTTCGAAATGTCGGTCTCGCGCAAGGCCGTGGGCGAAGGGGCCGATGCGCGCTTCATCGTGATCCTGCGCAACATCACCGAGCGCAAATCGGCTGCACGCGAAATCGAGCATCTGGCGTTCTACGACAACCTGACCGGGCTGCCGAATCGGCGGCTGCTGCTGCATCGGTTGCAGGCGGCTACGGACAACAACGCTCGCCGCCCGCGCCAGGGCGCTTTGTTGTTTCTGGATCTGGACCATTTCAAGACGCTCAACGACGCACGCGGCCAGATCATCGGCGATCTGCTTTTGAAGCAGGTTGCCTTCCGGCTTTTGGTGAGCATGCGCGACGGCGACACCGTGGCCCGGCTGGCCGGCGACGAATTCGTCATGCTGCTGGAGAATCTAAGCGAAGACCCGGCTGTCGCAGCGATGCAGACCAAGGCATTGGGAGAGGCGATCCTGTCGGAACTGCAGCAGCCGTTCGAGCTCGGCAACCAGCAGCACCACATCACCTGCAGCATCGGCGCCACGCTCTTCGGCGCGCAGGACCTGTCGCTCGAAGAATTGCTGAAGCAGGCCGACATCGCCACCTACTACGCCAAGACGGCGGGCGGCAACGCCATGCATTTTTTCGAGACGGCGATGCAGACCACCATCACCGCGCGCGCCACGCTCGAGAACGAACTGCACACCGCCATGTCGGCCAAAGAGTTTGTCCTGTACTACCAGCGGCAGGTAACCTCGGAAGGCGAGGTCATAGGTGCCGAAGTCCTGATCCGCTGGATGCATCCGCATCGCGGCATGGTGCCGCCGGCCGGCTTCATCGAGCTGTCCGAGACGACCGGCTTGATCGTGCCCATCGGTTTGTGGGCGCTGGAGCAGGCCTGCACGCAGCTGGAACGCTGGAGCCACCATCCGAAGCGGTCGCATCTGGTGCTCGCGGTGAACGTGAGTGCGCGCCAGTTCCGCCGCGACGACTTCGCAGACCAGGTTCGCGACGTGCTGATCCGCACCGGCGCCGACCCGTCGCGGCTCAAGCTCGAACTGACCGAGAGCCTGCTGCAAGACAAAGTGAGCGAGACGATCCGCAAGATGCGATCGCTGGCCGCCATCGGCATCCAGTTTTCGATGGACGATTTCGGCACCGGTTTTTCGTCGCTGTCGTACATGACGCAATTGCCGCTGCATCAGGTAAAGATCGATAAGTTCTTCGTGCATGGCATCGGCGTCAACCCCAAGGTCGAACTCATCATCCAGACCATCATCGGCATGGCGAAAAGCCTGGATCTGTCGATCGTCGCCGAAGGGGTCGAGACGCAGGAGCAGCTGGAGTTTCTGGAGAAACACGGTTGCCTGTTGTGCCAGGGCTACTTCTTCGGCAGGCCTGTGAGCTTCGAACAGTTCGATGCCGAGCTCGATGCGGAGATGGTGGAATGAACGCAGCCGACAACCCGATGCCGCCCGAGACGGGGCAGATCGAGACCTTGAACATGCTTCGTCCGATGGCCGAAGGTTTCGATGGGCTGGGCGTTGCGATGTGCGTCTTCGACAGTGCCGATGCCACCGTGCTCTGGAACCGGACGTTCCTGAAGTTCTTTCCGGAGCACGCAGCCTACGTTCATGTGGGTGAGCCTTACGTCGACAATCTGCGCCGCTTCTATCGGGAGCGCCTGGGCCCGGACGAGCTGCCGCTGATCGAGCGTTACGTGCAGGAAGGCCTGGATCGCCACCGCACTCAGCAGCGCCCCTTTTCATTCGAGCATTTGGGCAGGCGCCTCCAGGTGACGGCGTTTCCCGTGCCGGGCGCGTGCCGGGTCCGCCTGTGGAAGGCTGAGCCCGAAGTAAGCGTAGCCGCGGATTCTGCAGACGGCATGAACGTCGAACCGGCCAGCACCCGACAGGCAAGTGAGCAGGTCATTGTCGAAGCAACACTGCTCGACCACGTGGCCGACGGCGTGATGGTGACGGACATTGCCGACCGCATTCTCTGGGTCAACGAGCCATTCGTTTCGATGTATGGCGTGGCTGCGAGGGCAGCGGCGGTCGGCACTGGGTTTGCCGACGTCTACCGCGCCGCCTGGGATGCGCACGCAAGCGAAGAGCAGGCCCTGTACGAGCGCGGCCTGGCGACGCTGGTCGACAACATGCGTTTTGCCGGCGCGCCCTTCGAACTGCCGCTGCCCCGCGACCGGTGGAGTCGTGTGATCGCGCAGCGCAGCCCCGATGGCAAGGGATTTTTCGTGCATGTCGACATCACCTTGCTCAAGCGCCAGCACCACCTCTTGAGCGTTGCCGAAGCACGCGCGAGGGAGAGTGAGGCGCAGTTGCAGAGCAAGTCGATGCTGCTCGAAGCCACGCTCGACAGGATGGAGCAGGGCATCATGATGGTGAACGCCGACCGGGTGGTCGAAGTCTGCAACCGACGTGCAATGGAACTGCTCGACCTGCCGCCGGAATTGATGGCGTCTCGACCGACGTTCAGCCAGGTGCTGGCGCATCAATGGGCCAGCGACGAGTTCATGCACACGCCGCAGGATGTGCTCGATTTTGTTCGTGCTGGCGGCATTCTCGATCGTCCGCACAGCTACGACCGCATGCGTCCGAACGGGCAAGTGGTGGAAATCCAGAGCGTGCCGATCGAAGGCGGCGGCGTCGTACGCACTTATGCCGACATCACCGAGCGCAAGCGCAGTGAAGAGCGTATCCGGCACATGGCGCAGCACGACGGTCTCACCGCTCTGGCCAATCGCGAGGTGTTTCTCGAAGAACTGCACCGCGCGACGGATGAGTCACAAAGCACCGGTGAAATCTTTGCCGTGTACTTCATCGACCTCGACAAGTTCAAGTCGATCAACGATCACTTCGGTCACGCGATCGGGGACAAGGTGCTGGTGCAGGTGGCCGATCGCATGCGGCGACTGGTTGACGTATCCGACGTGGTCGGGAGGCTGGGCGGCGATGAGTTCGCGATCCTCAGGCGTCAGGTCGACGGGCCGGCGGGCGCGATGATGTTCGCGCAAACCTTGCTCGACGACTTTCGCACACCGATGCAAATCGAAGGGCACTTGCTCCACCTTGGCACTTCCGTAGGCGTGGGGCTTTACCCGGCCTCCGGTACGGGCGCAGATGCGCTGTTGCGCGCTGCCGATGCGGCGATGTACCTTGCAAAGTCGAGCGGAAGCGGGCGCGCGTTGTTGTTCGTGCAGCCCACAGATGCCGTCAGCGAGTCCGTGCCGGACTAGCGAACGGCTGGCCAACGCGGGTCGATTGCGGGTGTCTTACTTTTTCAGCGGCCGGGTTGGTGCTGCAGCAGATTGCGTGGCTGCCTGAGCTTGCGCCTGGGCCGCGGCCTCGCTGTCTTTCTTGGCGGCCTCGTGGTGGCCGATGGCGCAACCGGCTGCGGCGCCCAACACGCCATGCTTGCCGACGACGTGGCCCGCGACGCCACCGACTGCAGCGCCCTTCAGACAGCCCTTGGCTTCGGCGGCACCGCTCAGGACGGCAAAAGATAAAACGGCGATGGCAAGAACGTGGATGCGCATGGTGACTCCGGGGATGTTGGTGTGTTTGTAGAGCGTATTCAACGCGCATCGGAGCAACGCGTCGACGTGTCGGCCTCAACACGAGAAACTTTCCTACAAAGAGCGTGCTGAACGGCGGTTCCGCAGGTCGGCTTCGGCATTGAGGTACGGTGGCGCAGATGAACACCGCGTTGAATCCCCCCTTCCTGCAAATACAGGATTTGAACTTCACTTATCCGGAGCAACCGCCCCTTGCCAGTGGTTGGTCTGCATCGATCGGCTCTGGCGTGACACTCATGTTCGGCGATACCGGAGGCGGCAAATCGACCTTGCTGCGAATCATGGCCGGCGTGCAGCCCGCCGGCGGCCGATTGACGCTCTCGGGCGTGAGATTGGACGAGAGCCCTGCAGCCTATCGACGCAACGTGTTCTTCGTCGACTCAGGGACATCGATTTTCGATCAGATGACGGCGCGCGCATGCACGGCGACCTTGCGCGAGGGCGACGCGGCATTCGACGAGCGCGCGTGGCGAGACTTGGTCGATGGGTTTTCGTTGACGCCGCACATCGACAAGCCGATGTACATGTTGTCGACCGGCTCCAAGCGCAAGGTCTGGCTGGCGAGCGCGCTGGCTTCCGGTCGGGCGCTGACCTTGCTGGACGAACCGACGAGTGCGCTCGACGCGGGCTCCATTCGCTGCCTGTGGCGCGTGCTGGGAGAACGTGCCAATTCGTCTGAGCGCGCTATCGTCATCGCCAGCGCCGAGCGCATCGATCAGGTTCCGCTGGCTGGCACCATCGAACTGCCGCTGCCTTGAGATGGGATGCAAGAAATGAAAGCCAGAGCCACCGGTCCCCGCGTCTACCTCGCCGGACCCGACGTTTTCTTTCCCGACAGCAAGCAGATTTTCCAGAGCTTGCTGGCCCATTGCGAACGACTCGGCATGGTCGGCCTAGTTCCGTCCGATGGCGGGATCTCCGAAGGATTCGTCGGAACCGACGATGAACTGGCGCAGCGCATCTACGACGGCAACGTGGCACTCATGCAAGAGGCCGATGGCGTGATCGCCAACTTGATGAGCTTTCGAGGTGTCGAGCCGGATTCGGGCACGGCTTTCGAAGTCGGCTTTGCCGCTGCCCTGCAGAAGCCGGTGGTCACGTACGGCGTGCCCGAAGGCACCTACGCCAGCCGCGTGGCCGCGGTCATCCCGACCACGCCAGGTTCGGACGGCAATCTGCGCGAGACCCAAAGCGGCGTGCTGGTCGAAGGCCTGGGCCAGCGCATGAACCTGATGCTGACACGCTCCACCGTCATGGCGCCCACGGCGGAAGCGGCGCTTGCAATGCTGCGCGACATGCTCAAGGGCAGCAGTGATGAGGACGACAAAGCCGTCTGATCAGGCGGCCTGCCGTAGCGTGACGACCTTCATGGCGCGGTGGACTTCGGCCTCGCCATGCTTGGACAGCAATTGCATCAGATGCTTTCGTATCAACATGCCGGGCCGGTCAGAATCCATCGAATATTCGACGCCGCGCCGGCGCGTGTCGACCAGCGCATCGGGGTCGGTCGATTCGAGGATGTCCTTGTCTTCGCGCGTGATCTCTTCATCGAAGGCCGTCAGCATCTGCGCGGCGCAGTCGGCTTCGGTGTCGTTGCGAAAGAGCCATTGGCACAGCTGCATGTGGCCATCGTCGATCGGCGTGAAGCAGTTGATGATGATGTGTCGCTTGCCCGGCTTGACGGGCTGTCCGTCCCCGTCGGTTGGCGCTGGATACTCGATGTCGAGCCGGCGCGAGAAGGGCAAGAAGTAGGCGTTGCGCATGTGTCGCGTCGTGATCGGCTCGGTCACGCCGCTGATGGCGTGAAACTTCTCCGGGTTGACCGCTTCGATCACCGTCTCGGCATAGAACCCGTTGTCGTTCTCGACCAGGTTGTACTTGCTCGGCTTCGGGCTGGCGGCCACGCCGAAAGTGCCGCGATGCACGAAACTGAAGTGCGAGTTGTCGAACGAATTTTCGAGCGCGCGCATCGGGCTGGTGTTCCAGGTTTCGTAGAACTGGAAGATCGTGCGATAGCCCGGGTCGTCGAATTCGGGAATCGCCGGAATGTCGGCGATCGGGTCTTCGAGCGCCACCCAGGCGAAGCCGTAGCGAGCGGTGCAGTGGTAGGCCGGCGTTTTGTAGTCGGGCGAGATCGCGCGGTCTGCTTCGTATTGGGGAATCCGAACGACCTGGCCGCTGCGGTCGTAGGTCCAGCCGTGGTAGCCGCACTGAATCGCGCCCTGGCCGCAGGCTTTGCCTTCGGCATCGACGCACCAGCCTTTGGACAGCTTCGCGGTGCGGTGGCAGCAACGGTCGCGCAGCGCGGCCGGCTCTCCATCGGCATCCATGAAGAGCACGATGTCTTCGCCGAGCAGCTTGAAAGGTCTGGGGCCGTTGGCAAGTTCGGTCAGCGGCATGACGGCATGCCAGAACTTGCGAAAAACGGGTTGTTGGGTGACCAGCATGAAAAGTCCTTCGGGTTGCGTGTGTGGATACGAACTTGAAAGAGCAATTTCCTGCCGCGAGTGCGAAAAATGCGAAAACTCGCCCCGGGCTGAACGCTTCTACTCTGCGCTCTGCCGGATGCAAATTGCGCGCCAGGATTATGTCCCGGCGCGCACCGGTTTTTACAGCGAAGCCGAGTTGATGCCTCGTGCCGCAGCGCGAGCTTGCGCGCGCACGGTGGCACGGTCGAGCGTGCTGCCGGCCAGCGTCAAGACGCCTTGTCCGTAGCCATCAGCGTATGGATTAGGGCTGTGCGCTGCAGCGACGGCTTGCGCACGGATACCACTGCGGTCGGTCGACGACGCGATCGTCAGCACACCCGAGTCGGCGCCTTCAGCGTATGGGTTTTCGCTGTGTGCGGCGACAACGGCCTGAGCCTGCACCTGCGTGCGGTTGGCTTCATGCGTCAGCGCGTGCACGCCGTCATAGGTTTCTGCTTGCGCGCCAGCGGCGGCGAAGAGTGTGAGTGCAGCGGCAGCGAGGATCTTCGAGGTATTCATTTCAATTTCCTTAGGTGTTCTGGATGACTCGACGGGTCCGGAAGTGGTGTCGATTGCTGTCCATGGGCTGAATTTTGAACCGGAAAACCTAGGGAAAACCCTCAAAAAAAGAACCTCGGTGTTCGCGTTCTGGAGACAATGACGGCGTGAAAGACGCCATCGGTACGCGCGCGATTCCGCACGGCGGCAGATCTGGGACACGCAGGGATTGCGCTGGTTCATCTTGATGCTCGACAGTCCCACACGCTGATCGACCGGGTTCCGTCAACATGCACGCATGGCCGAATCCAAAACTGCAATCTATGGCGCGATCGGCGCCAACGTGGCGATCGCCGTCACCAAGTTCGTCGTCGCGGGCGTTACGGGCAGCTCGGCCATGCTGTCGGAGGGCATCCATTCGGCGGTCGATACTTTCAACGGCATCTTGCTGCTGGTCGGCCTTAGGCTGAGCCAGCGGCCCGCAACGCCGGAGCACCCTTTCGGGCATGGCAAGGAGCTCTATTTCTGGAGCCTGATCGTGGCGGTACTGATCTTCGGTCTGGGCGGCGGCGTGTCTTTCTATGAAGGCATCCAGCACATTCGCAATCCCGAGCCGATGCGCGATCCAATGTGGAACTACATCGTGCTGGCCGCCGCCTTCGTCTTCGAAGGCACGAGCTTCACCATCGCACTGAAGCAGTTCATTGGCCAGACCAACGGGCAGCCGTTTTGGACAGCACTCCACCGCAGCAAGGACCCGACGACCTACACGGTGCTGGCGGAAGATTCGGCGGCACTGGCCGGTCTGTTGGTCGCGGCCGTCGGCATCTACGCCAGTCACCGGCTCGACATGCCGGCGCTCGACGGCGCGGCGTCGGTGGTCATCGGGGTGCTATTGGTGGGCGTGGCGGTGTTGCTCATTCGCGAGTCGCGCGGGTTGCTGATAGGTGAGGGCATTCGCCCGGAAACGGCGCGCGAGATTCGTGCTTTGGCGCTGGCGCATCCGGGCGTCAACGGCGTCGGGGAAATACTGTCGATGTACATCGGGCCCGATGACGCGCTGGTGACCATCGATCTCGACTTCGACGACGGCACCGCCACCGACCAGGCTGCCGCCACCATCTCGACGCTACAGCGCGAGGTGCGAGCGCGCTACCCGATGATCAAGCGCCTTTTCATCGAGGCCGGCAGCCCGCCGGAGGCCGATCAGACCACTGGCGCCGTGCCGTTCAAGCAGGTTGATCCCACCAACGGAGTGGTCGTTGCTCGCGCCTGAAGTGCGGCACTTTTTTCAAGTTTTTGCGCCAATACCCGACGACTGATACAGCTGCCGGGCACTCTTTGACTCGCCGTCACCGCTATCGGCCAGGGCAGCCTGACCCCGCAGGATCCACTTGAAAAGATTCGGAATCTGTTCAAACGGATGGGGCCGGCTCTCGGGAAACTACAGCGAGGCGCACAGCTGCTTGGTCGCGCGAGCACCGAGTGCGGAGGATGGAGGATTGAGGGGAGTTACCCTCCACCTCATGTCAAGCAGCCCACGCAAAACCCTTCGCGCGCTGGCCGAGGCGCGCCGCGGCGTGCTGGTGGCCGGTGCCTTCAACGCCCTCTCCGCCCGCGTCATCGAGGACCTGGATTTCGAGGCCATCTACATCACCGGCGCCGGCGTCACCAACATGTGGTTCGGCCTGCCCGACCAGGGCTTCATGGGCCTGCACGAGATTGCAGACCATACGGCACGAATCCGCGACGCGGTCAGCCTGCCGCTGATCGTCGATGCCGACACCGGATTCGGCAACGCGCTGAACGTGCGGCACACGGTGCGCGTGCTCGAGCGTGCCGGCGCCGATTGCATCCAGTTCGAAGACCAGGTCTCGCCCAAGCGCTGCGGCCACTTCTCGGGCAAGGATGTCATCAGCACCGACGAAGCCGTCGCCAAGATCAAGGCCGCGGTAGATGCTCGCACCGACCCTGACCTGCTCATCCTCGCGCGCACCGATGCTTGCGCTACCCAGGGCTTCGAGGCGGCACTCGAACGCGCGCAGAAGTTCAGCGAAGCGGGTGCCGACATCCTGTTCGTCGAAGCCGTGACCACGGTCGACGAGATTCGCGCGCTGCCGCAGCGCTTAGCGCGGCCGCAGTTGATGAACATGGTGATCGGCGGCAAGACGCCGATCTTCGGTGCCAACGAACTGGCCGGGCTGGGCTACGGCCTGGTGCTCTATGCCAATGCGGCGTTGCAGGGCGCCGTCGCTGGCATGCAGAAAGCGCTGACAGTGCTGCGTGAGACGGGGCGCATCGACGAGGACCCTGCCCTGGTCGTGTCGTTCGCGGAGCGGCAGCGGCTGGTAGCTAAGCCGGCGCTGGATGCGCTGGAAGCGAAGTACGCGACCGGCGCACGCTGAGTCGCGCCTTGGCAGCAGGTGACGAGAGGCAGGTTTTTGCCCCTGAATGGCGTTACCAGTGCTTCAAGGTGTAAATACAATGGCTTACATGAACACCGAACGCGACAACTTCCATGATTGGGCGCGAGACAAGCCGGACCACAGCAAGTTCACGCCTTTGAGCCGGGCGGATTTCGTGCAGGCGCGGTCGCACGGCGGCCTGCCGTGGGGGCGCATCGTTGCCGCCATCCTGATCTGCGCGGTCATCGTCTACGTTCTCAAGTTGCTGATCAAGCACTGAGCGTCGACTATCCGAACCGGGCCCGAATCAAGGTGCTCGGCAGCAGAGGCTCGGGCTTCTCACCTGACCTCATGCAGCGACGCTGCGCCGTCCTACAGTGCATGAAGGGGACTCGGGCTTAGGCTGCATCGCCATGGCGAAACACGATGCACTCGGGCCTTACAAGGCCAAGCGGAACTTCTCGATCACGCCGGAGCCGCAGGACGGCGGCGAGAGTCGTGCAGAGTCCAAGCGCGGTCTGCAGTTCGTCATCCAGAAGCATTGGGCGACGCGCCTGCACTATGACTTGCGCCTCGAGCTCGACGGCACCATGAAAAGCTGGGCTGTGCCCAAGGGTCCGAGCTTCGACCCGGCGGACAAGCGCATGGCAGTGCAGGTTGAAGACCATCCCATCGCGTACAACAGCTTCGAAGGGCAGATCCCGGATAAGCAGTACGGCGCCGGCAAGGTCATCATCTGGGACAAAGGCACCTGGGCGCCGATCGGCGACGCGCGCGAGGGCTATCGCACCGGCAAGCTCAAGTTCGAGGTGCATGGCCACAAGCTGCATGGGCATTGGACCCTCGTGCGCATGAAGGGCAGGGACGCCGACAAGCAACCGCCCTGGCTGCTCATCAAGGAGCACGATGCATACGAGCGCTCCGCCACCGAGTACAGCGTGGTCGATGAGCTGCCCGATAGCGTCGCGAAGTTGCCAGCACCGGATGGAGGCGAACGCACGATGAAGACCCCTAAGGCGGATGACTCACCAATCGAGCCCATCGGCATTCCAGGGATCAAGCGAGCCAAGCTGCCGCCCGCGCTCAAGCCGCAGCTCGCCACGCTGGTCGACGCGCCACCGTCCGACCCTGCCAACTGGCTGTACGAGATCAAGTTCGACGGTTACCGTCTGCTGGCACGCGTCGACGGCTCCAACGTCAATCTCTTCACCCGAAACGGCCACGATTGGACGCACAAGCTCGAGCACTTGGCCCAAGCGTTGCGCAAGGCCGGGTTGCCACCGTGCTGGCTAGACGGTGAGATCGTCGTCCATGGCAGTGCGGGCGTGCCGGACTTCCAGGCGCTGCAGAACGCCTTCGACAAGGCGCGCACCAAAGACATCGTCTACTTCGTTTTCGATCTGCCGTTCTGCGGCGGACAGGACCTGCGCGAAGTGGCGTTGGAAAACCGGCGTGGCATCCTCAAGTCGCTGGTCGACGGCATCGATTCCGACGCGATCTGTTTCAGCGACGAGTTCGACGCGTCGGGCCGCGACATCACGTTGTCCGCATGCAAGCTCGGCCTTGAAGGCGTCATCGGCAAGCGCAAGGATTCCATCTATCGCGCCAGCCGTTCGCCGGACTGGATCAAGCTCAAATGCACCCAGCGGCAGGAGTTCGTCATCGGTGGTTGGACCGATCCGCAGGGATCGCGCGCTGGTCTCGGGTCGCTCTTGCTGGGTGTTCACGACGACAAGGGTGCACTGCGCTATGCAGGCAACGTCGGCACCGGCTTCAACGCGCGATCGCTGGCGCAATTGAGGAAGCAACTCGATGCGCTCTCGGCCGACAAGAGCCCTTTCTCTGCGAAGACTGCGATCGATCGCAAGGCCCATTGGGTCGAGCCCAAACTCATCGCAGAAGTCTCTTTCGGCGAATGGACGACGACAGGCAGCGTGCGCCATTCTGTGTTCCATGGGCTGAGAACGGACAAGCCGCCGACAGCCATCGTGCGGGAGAAACCGGTGCATGTTCAAAATGCGTCGATGTCGGGGAAGACATCGAGTGAAGTGTCGTCCGAAGTGCCAGCCAAAACAGCGACTAAGGAGGCAAGAAAATCGTTGCCTGCATCCAGCAAGACCGCCAAGACCGCAGCAGACAAGCCTTCGCTCGCGACCTCGTTGCCCGCGGGTTTCAAGGTGTCTAGCCCCGATCGCGTAGTGGACGCCAGCACCGGCGCCGCCAAGATCGACATCGTCCGCTACTACGCGTTGATTGCGCCCTTGATGCTGCCCCACTTAAAGAACCGCCCGGTGTCCTTGCTGCGTGCGCCGGATGGCATCGCCGGCAGTTTGTTTTTTCAAAAGCACCTGGACAAATACAAGCTGCCCGGCGTGCGTGAGCTCGACCCCGCGCTCGATCCTGACCACGGCCGCTACCTCGAAATACCGACCATGCAAGGCCTGCTGTCGGCAGCGCAAATGAACGTGATCGAGTTCCACACGTGGAATGCGGTGAAGACATCCATCGGCAAGCCCGACCGCATGACCTTCGACCTCGACCCCGGCGAGGGCGTTAGCTGGGCGACCATCCAGGAAGCTACCAAGCTGGTCCGCGTGCTGCTGGAAGAACTGGAGCTGAGGTCTTTCGTGAAAACCAGCGGCGGAAAGGGCCTGCATGTCGTGGTGCCCATTCGCAAGCAACTCGACTGGGACACCGTGAAGGACTTTTCGCAAGCCATCGTCCAGCATCTGGCGAGCACGCTGCCACAGATGTTCGTTGCCAAGAGCGGGCCACGCAATCGCGTCGGCAAGATCTTCGTCGACTACCTGCGCAACGGGTTCGGCGCCACGACGGCGTGTGCATGGACGCTGCGCTCCCGGCCGGGCCTTGGCGTGTCGGTGCCAATCGGCTGGGACGAGATCGACCACGTCACCGGTGGTGACCAGTGGAAGCTCGCGAACATTCACAGCCGCCTCGACATCGGCAACAAGCCGTGGGACGACTTGGCGGGTGCGGCGCAAAGCCTGAAGGAAGCGATGGACATGCTGGACTTCCCGAAGGACGCCTCGAAAAGCCCATCGAAAAAAACTTAGCAGGTCTGAGCGTTCAGCTCGCCGGCCAGTCGAGCTCGATCCATGTGGGCGCGCGGTCGCTCGCGCCGCTTCGACCCCTGACTTCCCAGGCTACAGTCGCCGCCCGGGCAACGGCGACCACTCGGCGTTGATGAGCAAGTGGTCGGCAAGCTGCCTGCTCCAATCAGAGCTGCTAGACCGGCAGGATCTTCAGGTCGAAGACCCGCTCGATAAACCACAGCGCGGCAACGATCACCGCAAAGACCGAACCGCCGCGCAACACGACTGGCGGGTAGCGTCGCCAAGACCGCAGTGCCAGCAAGACCGTCAGCGCAATGGTCACGATGATCAACTGGCCGGCCTCTACGCCGAGGTTGAATCTCAGCAATGCCGACACGAAGCTCGCGACTGGCAAGTCGAGCTCGGCCAGCACGTTCGCAAAGCCGAAGCCGTGAATCAGGCCGAACAGAAAAGTGAAGATGCGACGGCGCCCGCGCAGCAATGGCACGATGTTGTCGACCGCCGCCACGATGATGGTGAGCGCGATGGCCGGCTCGATGAGGCGCGGTGAAAGCGACACGATCTTGAGCCCCGCCAGCGCCAGCGTGATCGAGTGGCCAAGGGTGAACATCGTGACGGTCGCCAACATCGGCCACACCGCCTGCTGCCACCGCGCTACCGGCCGCCAGCCCTCGCGCGTGCGCACCAGCACTGCGGGCAGCAGCAGGCAGATCAGGAACAGGATGTGGTCGTAGCCGATCAGGATGTGATGGATGCCGTCGAGGAGAAAGCTGGTGTCGCCGGAGGATTCAGGTGAGGGTGACGCAGTCGTCGCATCGTGCGGCAGCGCCACACCAACTGCTCCGCCCACCGGATCGAGCGACCGCAGCGCCGGAGCCGCAGCGCTGCCCATGTCGACGCGCAACAAGCCGCGGTGCGTCGGGTCGACTTCCTTGAATAACCGGTAGTCGACATCGAGGCGATCGCCCGCAGCGCACTGCGACTGAAGCTGCAGCACGAGGTAGGTGCCGTCGACGCGGCTTTCGATGGCGGGCGGCTGCGCTTCGTTCAACACGCAGCGCCCTTGCTGCAATTGCAGGTGCGCCAGCGCATAGGCACGAATGTCGTCCATGCGTGCCTTGACTTCGCCCCAGCTCAGCTTCTGGTCGCCGTCTTTATCGATGTCGAGCATCGCGTCGAGATCGCGCAGCGAGATGTCCCAGCGCAAGTTCAACTGGTCGCCGGCACGGCTCAACTGCAGGTAGGCGTCGCTGGCCTTGTGGGCTTGCGCGGGAAGGATGAACACGATGCCGATCGCCAGCACAGCAAGGACGCGAACGACAAGGGCACGCCTCATCACAAGACCGCATCGACCCGCGCATCGCGCAGCCCGATTTGCTGCATCAACGCCTTGACTTCTGCACGCGCCGCATCGTCGTTGGCCGTGGCGGCGGCTCGTGCGAACACAAGCAGGTCGATCGGCTCGCGCTGCAACTGCACGTTGAGCCGCGCGAGCTCGAGCGCGCGGTGCGCATCCTTTTGTACGTCGAGCGCGAACATCGCGTGCTCTCTCGCATGCAGCACCGTGCTGCCGGGCCGGAGCGCCGCGGCATCGAATCGCGCGGCCAGTTCGTCCACGTCGCTCTGCGCCGTTGCGCGTTGCGAGGCGGTCAACTTCTTTTGTTCGCCGAGCCGTTGCGTGGCCATGACGATGCGCAACAGCACGGCGTCGCTGCGCGGCTCGGACTTGAGCAGGGGCAAGACTTCAGCTGGTCGGTTCTGGCTCAGAAGAAAGTCGCTGTAGGCCAGCACGTCGTAGCCTGCGCGCTCGGCGCCCAGCGCTTGGCGGTAGGCGGTATCGGCAGCGGGCGCACGGCCTGCCAGTTCATTGATTTCTGCCACTGTCGTCAGCAGCCATTGCCGCGTCGCGTTCTGGCGCGGATCTTTCAGCGGCGGACTGTCGAGCAGGCTTTGCAACGACTCCTGCGCGCCGCGATGGTCGCCACGCAGGCCCGCGTTCTCGGCCAGGCACGCCACGGCATAGAGGTTCTGTCGCAGCTTGACCAGTGAGCGGCATGCCGCATCCGAATCGGCATAGCGGCCGCGCACTCGGAGGATGGTCGCCAGCGTGAGCCAGCCCTGGGCGTTAGACGGGTCGGCAGCAAGCGCGAGCTTGAGCGTGCGCTCCGAGCCATCGAAGTCATGAAGAAATTGGGCGACCGTCGCATGCATCACCAGGATGCGGTTGGGCGTGGTCGCCGTGAGTGGTTGCCATGCCTGCAGCACGCCCATGGCGTAGCCGGCGTAGCGCGCGTCGCCTTGCGAACGCGCGAGATCGAGGTAAGTTTTGGCGGCTTCGAGGGCAGTGCCCTCGTCGCGCGGCCGTTGGACCAGTTCGCGACGGAGACGACGCTCCTCGCGTGACCAGCCTGCCACAGAAGGAAGCGATTCGACGATCTCGTTGTCGCTCGTCGGCACCCGCGGCACGGCATTTGCCGTGCCGCGGGCGACGAAGATCGAGAGTACCGCCGCGAGCAGCGAGGCTGCGGCGGCACCGTATCGGATCATGCGAACGCGACCACTGGGCCTTCTCTATTGCGTAGAGACCGGGTCTTTGGTTTCCGATGTCGGCGGCGGGTCGAACTTCGACACGTCGGCCGGTGGGTCGGTTTCCGAAACGCTGGCGACCAGCTGCTTCACATACGCGACGAAGCTGTCGTAGGCATCGGCCATCACTGGCGGTTGCGTGGTCTGCGGCGGGGGATTCTGCGCTGGCGGTGCGGTGACGATCGGCACGTAACCGCCCCCGCCACCCCCACCGCCGCAGGCCGTGAGCACAAGTGCCGCAGCGAGCACGACGCCCAGTTTCAGAAGCTTGTTCTTCATGGTCCTAACTCCTTACGGCTGCTGCTGGGTCACGGCGCCTGGCAGCGGCGTGTTGAGGTATGGGAACACGGCAGGGAACGCGGCTGGCGTCTGCAGTGCGCCATCGGTAAATGGCAGGCTACCGGCCGGTGCGTCCGATGGCTTGCAGCCAAGCTTGAACTTGTCGGTATCGGTGGTCAACACGCAGAGTGCACCCATGGCCACGCGCAACTCGATGTCCACCACGTCGTCACCCGGGCGACGTCCGTTCGGGAAGCCCGCGAGGTCGCCTCCGGCTACGCCGAGGTTGCTCTGGTTCGCCATCGGGGTCGGCGCGATCTTCGTTTCCAGACGCAGCATTTCCGACGGCACGACGTTGGCTGGTTTGTTGAGCCCGTCGATGCCCGTCAGGAATGTAGCGATCAAGTCGGTCCGGGGGAAGTTGGTCGGAGCCTTGGCGGAGGGGAACAAGGTTTCGATCAGCGCTGGCAACGCGGGGTTTGTCACGTACGGCAGAAACTGCTTGTCGTCACTCGGTTGCGAATTGTTGAAGCGATCCTTGTCCTTCAGCCCGATCACGAGTTCGTTGACGAGCGGCATGCCGAGTCGCGACACCTGGGTCCATGCGCCGCCGTTGAGGTAGGTGGTGCCGTGGCCGCTTTTCGGCGGGCTGGCGACAAGTCGTCCCTGGCGTGCGCTCGACGTCGTCCAGCCGCCGATGACGGTGCTGCCGGCAGTGGTCAGGCAGGAGGTGGGCACTTCCATTTCGAGCGACGTGATGTTCTTGCCGGCCAGCGAATCGGAATTCGGCACGTTGACGGAGCCCAGCGGTGCGAGATTGATCAGGTCGAAAATCGGACCGAGTGCGACGACGAAGGGATCTTTTCGCTGACCCACGAAGACCTTGCCCGGCGCATCACATCCGGGGATGGTGACGTCGTACACGTGCTGGGCTGCGTAGTTGGCATAACCCGGCGCCACGCCGAAAGTTTTCTCGCCGATGTTGTCGGTCGGCTTGTCGAACACGGTGGTGCCGTCGAGCTTCTTGACCGGGTCACCCAGGCTACCCCGACGCGGGCCACGCACCACGTTCACCGTGTAGGTCTCGCGGAGATTGCTGGTCGGCTGGTTCGGGCCGGTGATGCCGCCGGCTTGCACCAGTGGAATCGAGGTCTTCACGCCGTTAATGGGAAGGGCGATGTCACGCAACGTGTTCTGGAACCGGAACTGGAACGTGATGTGTTCCTTGCCATCGCCGACGTTGTCGATATGGATCTCGTACAGGCCGTTCGGGTCCATATTGAAGTAGTTGGGTCCGCCGTACGGGCTCTGGTCGGGCTGGTAGTCGGCGATCAGCGTCGTGTAGGCCGTACGGGCTGGGTCGTAGCTGCGGAACATGTAGAAGTCGGTGCCGTCGAGCTTGGGCGACCCGGCAATCGACGGCGCCTCGCGGTGGCTCGATGCGAGCGCGCCGCCCGCGGCGATGGCGCACAACGCCAGCGCGCAGGCCTGAACTGGAAGTCTTGTCAATTTCATCACTTCACCTCGAAAGTTGGTTTGGTTTGAGAGGCCCGGTGCTGCTTGATCCGGCCGAATTTCCCGGTCGAATTCACGCTAGCCAAAGCTCTACGTGAACAAGTTCACATTGGATTCAAACCAGAGGCTGCGACAGCCGTGAAATGGCTGCGCGACTTCCCAACTGCACTCCGACTCCGGGAAAACCCGTGGTCGAAGTCGCGGCGCGCGCTGACGCGCCGCTCTCCTGTGCTCAGGCCTCGGCCAGCATTCCCCGCTCTTCGATGAACGCGACCACCTCGGCCAGCCCGGTCTTGGTTTTGAGATTGGTCATGACGTAGGGCCGCTGCTTGCGCATGCGTTTGGTGTCGGCTTCCATCACTTCCAGACTGGCGCCGACGTAGGGCGCCAGGTCGGTCTTGTTGATGATGAAGAGGTCGCTCTTGGTGATGCCGGGACCGCCCTTGCGCGGGATCTTTTCGCCTGCGGCAACGTCGATCACGTAGATCGTCAGGTCGCTCAGCTCGGGGCTGAAGGTGGCGGCCAGGTTGTCGCCGCCGCTCTCGACGAACACCACGTCCGCGTTCGGAAACTCGCCCAGCATGCGGTCGATGGCTTCGAGGTTGATCGACGCGTCTTCCCGGATGGCAGTGTGCGGGCAGCCGCCGGTTTCGACACCCATGATGCGTTCGGCTGGCAGCGCACCGGCGACCGTCAGGATGCGCTGGTCTTCCTTGGTGTAGATGTCGTTGGTGATGGCGATCAGGTCGTACTTGTCGCGCATCGCCTTGCACAGCATTTCGAGCAGCGTCGTCTTACCCGAGCCGACCGGACCGCCGATGCCCACGCGCAGCGGCGGCAGTTTCTTGGTGCGGTTGGGGATGTGGTGCAGGGCGGAGGACATGGTGTGGACCTTAGCTTCGAAAGAGGCGTGAATACTGGGCTTCATGCCGCGCGGAAAGCACGGCGAGCATGGGAGAGAAGGCCTGACGATCGTCGTCGCCGAGTGCGATGGCGTGGTCGACCGCATGCGGAATTTCAGCAGCCAGCCGGCCCAGCATGCGTTGGCCGGCGCTCTGGCCGAGCGGCACGCACTTGACCGCGGCGCCTGTCATGTTCTCTGCCCAACCAAACGCAAAGGCGAGGCAGCCATCGCGCACGGTGGCTTGCGTGCGCGATGCGGCAAAGGCGAATGCGATCGGGTAGGTCACCGGCATCTTGTCGAACGAGGCCACCACGTCGTCGTGATGCAGCTTCAGCCATTCGACGAACGAGCGGCCCATCTGCTCGGTCTGCAGGCGGAACTCGGCGGTCTCGCGGGTCTGCAGCACCCAGGCGTTGAGGCGGGCGAGGCGCTCGGTGTCTTGCGTGCGCCAGGTGTCGATGGCTTGGGCGACGATCGACAGGTCGCCGCGTGCCAGGGTCAGATGCAGCTGATCGACCAGCCAGTCGGAGGCTGCCGCTTCCGTTGCAAGGCCGGCCCATTCGACGCCGGCCTCGATGCCTTCGGAGTACGAGAAGCCGCCGATGGGCAGCGCCGGCGAGGCCAGCCAGATGAGCTGGAGCAGGCTGGACGCCGGCAGGGCGCCCACAGGCGCGGCAGGGTCAGGCATGCAGGTCAGTGCGCGTGGTGCGGACCATCGTGATCGTGGCCGTGGTCATGACCTTGCGCATGGCTGTGCGGATGGCCATTGTCTTGCGGCTGTGCGTAGGCGTCGGGGTGGAGCACCGGGCCGACGGGCGCCTTGCCGGTGGCCGCATGAGATTGAGCCCCGTGCGCATGACCATGGTCGCCGGACGCATGCGCACCATATGCCCCGCCCTCCGGCTCGAAGGCCTCTTCCGCCTCGCGCACGATCAGGT
Source organism: Variovorax sp. GrIS 2.14 (assembly GCF_046115955.1). Lineage (NCBI taxonomy): Bacteria > Pseudomonadati > Pseudomonadota > Betaproteobacteria > Burkholderiales > Comamonadaceae > Variovorax > Variovorax sp. GrIS 2.14. The sequence goes on along the minus strand of NZ_JBJXIA010000002.1, from coordinate 383,142 downwards.
GCATCGAGCGCAGCATGGCCGCCAGCACATGGTCGGGCTCGATCTTGAGGTGGTCGGGCTTGAGCTCTATAGGCACGTGACGATTGCCCAAGTGGTAGGCCGCGCGTGTCAGGTCGAAGGGCGTGCCGTGTTCGGTGCAATGGGTGATGACCAGCACCGGCTGCGGCGACGCAATCACTCGGATCAGCGAGCCGTCTTCGGCCACCAGCACGTCGCCCCCGCGTACGGCAGTGCCGCGTGGCAAGAAGATGCCGACCTGCCGGCCTTGCGAATCGATGGTGTCGAAGCGACTCTTCTGGCGAACGTCCCAGTCGAGTTCGATGGTGGCGGCACGCTTGAGCAGCACGGGCGCGAGGCCCTTGCCCTGCGGCATCAGTTTGTTGGCGGTCAGCATGGGGGCAAAAAATTGAGGAGGGAATAGCGTGTTCAACGCTAGGCGAGATCAGACGCGCTAGAACAAAAAGTACCGCTGCGTCAGCGGCAACGAGGTCGCCGGATCGCACACCAGCAACTGGCCGTCGGCACGCACCGCGTAGGTCTGCGGATCGATCTCCATCTTCGGCGTCAGGCCGTTGTGGACCATGTGCTTCTTGCGGATGCCGCGCACATTCTTAACCGCCACCAGCGTCTTGTGCAGACCGTACTTTTCGCCGATGCCCGCTGCCAAGCCTGCTTGCGAAACGAAGGTGAGTGAGCTCCTGTGGAGCGAACCACCGTAGGCGCCGAACATCGGCCGGTAATGCACTGGCTGCGGCGTCGGGATCGACGCGTTGGGGTCGCCCATGGCGGCCATAGCGATGGTGCCGCCCTTGATGATGGTGAACGGCTTCACACCGAAGAATGCCGGCTTCCACACCACCAGGTCGGCCCACTTGCCGACCTCGATGCTGCCCACTTCGTGTGCGATGCCGTGCGCGATGGCGGGGTTGATCGTGTACTTGGCGATGTAGCGCTTGGCGCGAAAGTTGTCGTTGCGTTGCAGCGCCTCGACCAGTTCGCCCTGGCCGGTCGGTGCCAGCCAGCCGCGCTGCGCCTTCATTTTGTGCGCCGTCTGCCAGGTGCGGATGATGACTTCGCCGACACGGCCCATCGCCTGGCTGTCGCTGCTCATCATGCTGATGGCGCCCAGGTCGTGCAGGATGTCTTCGGCTGCGATCGTCTCCTTGCGGATGCGCGACTCGGCGAAGGCCAGATCTTCGGCGATGGCCGGGTCGAGGTGATGGCACACCATCAGCATGTCGACGTGCTCGTCGAGCGTGTTGACCGTGTACGGCATCGTCGGGTTGGTCGACGATGGCAAGAAGTTCTCTTCACCCACCACCCGCAGGATGTCCGGCGCATGACCGCCGCCCGCGCCTTCGGTATGAAAGGCGCAGATGCCGCGCCCGCCGACCGCCGCGATGGTGTTCTCGACGAAGCCCGATTCGTTCAGCGTGTCGGAATGGATCGCCACCTGCGTGTCGGTGGCGTCGGCCACGTCCAGGCAATTGCTGATCGCGGCAGGCGTCGTGCCCCAGTCTTCATGCAGCTTCAGGCCGATCACGCCGGCATTGATCTGCTCGTGCAGCGCGTCCGGCAGGCTGGCGTTTCCCTTGCCCAGAAAGCCGAGGTTCATCGGGAACGCGTCGGCGGCCTGCAGCATGCGTTCGATGTGCCACGGGCCGGGCGTCGCGGTCGTCGCGAAGGTGCCGGTCGCCGGGCCGGTGCCGCCGCCGAGCATGGTCGTCACGCCGGAGGTCAGCGCCTCTTCGATCTGCTGTGGCGCGATGAAATGGATGTGGCTGTCGATGCCGCCAGCCGTCACGATGTTGCCTTCGCAACTGATGACTTCAGTGCCAGGCCCGATGACGATGTCGACACCCGGCTGCACGTCGGGGTTGCCGGCCTTGCCGATGGCGACGATGCGGCCACCCTTCAGTCCGATGTCTGCCTTGACGATGCCCCAGTGGTCGAGGATCAACGCGTTGGTCATCACCGTGTCGACGGCGCCACCGGCCGTCGGGCCACTGCCTGTGCCGTCGCGCGTGCGCTGCGATTGCGCCATGCCGTCGCGGATCGTCTTGCCGCCGCCGAACTTCACTTCTTCGCCGTAGGCACCGGCGCGCAAGGTGTAGTCGGCCTCGACTTCGACGATGAGGTCGGTGTCGGCGAGCCGCACGCGATCGCCCACGGTGGGGCCGAAGATTTCCGCATAGGCGCGGCGTCCGATCGTTGCCATCTAGAGTTTTCCTTGGACCAGGCCACGAAAGCCGTAGACCACGCGGTCGCCGGCAAAGTCGACCAATTCGACCGTGCGCTGCTGGCCCGGCTCGAAGCGAACCGCTGTGCCCGACGCGATGTTCAGCCGCATGCCGCGCGCCGCTTCTCGGTCGAAGCCGAGCGCGCCGTTGGTCTCGGCGAAGTGATAGTGCGAGCCGACCTGGATCGGCCGGTCTGCGGTGTTCTGCACGATGAGCGTCAGCGTGCGCCGGCCGCTGTTGAGCGCGTGGTCACCTTCGTCGGTGAAGAGTTCGCCGGGGATCATGCGAAGGCTCCGGTCAGGCGGCTTGCACGAGCAGCACGGCACCGAGTGCCACCACTGCAGCACCGGCTGCGCGAGGCAGCCAGACATTGCCACGACGCAGCGCCCAACCGACCGCGATGCCGGCCAGGTGCAGCAGCACCGTCGCGGCCACCATGCCGGCGAGCGTCAGCGCCGCGCTGGACTGGTTCGCCAGTTCGTGTCCATGTGCGACGCCATGAAAAATCGCGAAACCGCCGACGAGCACGGCTGCGGCGGCAGGCGGCAGATGCTTCTGCGTGACGACGAGCAAGCCGAGCACCAGCAGCGATGCCGCGATCATCGGTTCGACCGCCGGCAGCTGGACACCCGCCAGACCGATCAGCGCGCCGACCAGCAGCATCGCCGCGAAGCCGAGCGGCGCCCACAACAGATCGGGCCAGGCGCGACGTGCCGACAGCGCACTCCAGAGGCCTACCGCCACCATCGCCGCAAGATGATCGGCGCCGGTCAGCGGGTGCATGAAGCCGCTGACCAGGCCGTGGTGCAGTCCGCCGTCGACGCCGGTGTGCGCGCTGGCCGCGAGCGGCAGCAGTGCGAGCAGGGCGATGAAGCTCGTGGATACAGAAGCGGTGCGCATGAAAAGAGATCCTCGTGATGGTCGTTGTGGTCGTTGGGCTTCAAACGATCGGCTGGTGAACCGTCACCAGCTTGGTGCCGTCGGGAAAGGTCGCTTCGACCTGGATGTCGGGGATCATTTCGGCGATGCCGTCCATGACGTCGGCACGCGTCAGCACGCTGCGGCCGGCGCTCATCAGCTCGGCGACGCTCTTGCCATCGCGCGCCCCTTCCATGACGGCGGCAGAAATCAGCGCAATGGCTTCGGGGTAGTTGAGCTTCAGACCCCGTGCCTGCCGCCTTTCGGCCAGCAAGGCGGCAGTGAAGATCAGCAACTTGTCTTTTTCGCGCGGAGTGAGTTCCATGATCAGGGCATTATGAGCAACGGGTAAGCGTTGCAACAGTCATGCCGCCCTTTGCGCGTGCCTGTGCCGTGGCATGAAATCTGCACCGGGAAAATGTGAATCCGAACCCCGCCACGCCCCCTGGACCCGACGAAGCGCCACAGCGCATCGTCAAGGTGCGGCGCGACTACAACAGCTGGGTCGCGAGCGAAACGCTCGAAGACTACGCGCTGCGCTACACGCCGCAGCGCTTTCGCAAGTGGTCTGAATGGCGGGTCGCCAACACGGCTTTCGGCGCGGCTTCGTTCCTGATCCTGGAGGCGGTCGGCGCCTCGCTGCTCGTGCAGTACGGTTTTGCCAACGCGTTCTGGGCCATCCTGGTGACGGGGCTCATCATCTTTCTGGCGGGCTTGCCGATCAGCGTGTACGCGGCGCGCTACGGCGTCGACATGGACCTGCTGACGCGTGGCGCTGGCTTCGGCTATATCGGCTCGACGCTCACGTCGCTCATCTATGCGTCGTTCACCTTCATCTTTTTTGCGCTCGAAGCGGCGGTGATGGCTTATGCGCTGGAGCTCGCGCTGGGTGTGCCGCCGGTGTGGGGTTACCTGATCTGCGCGCTGGTCGTGATCCCTCTGGTGACGCACGGTGTATCGGCCATCAGCCGCCTGCAACTCTGGTCCCAGCCGATCTGGCTGCTGATGCTGGTCGTGCCGTTCTGCTTCGTCGTGGTGCGCGATCCGGGCGCCTTTGCCGGAATTACGCACTACAGCGGTGAGAAGGGCGGCTCGGCGGGCTTCAACCTGCGCCTCTTTGGTGCGGCATTGACGGTTGGCATCGCGCTCATCACGCAGATGGGCGAGCAGGCCGACTACTTGCGGTTCATGCCCGAACGCACCGCAGCAACACGCGGGCGGTGGTGGGCCGGCGTGCTGGCGGGTGGGCCGGGCTGGGTCGTTCTCGGCGTGATCAAGATGCTCGGTGGCGCGCTTCTGGCCTATCTGGCGATCACGCACATGGTGCCGGTCGAACGGGCCGTCGATCCGAACCAGATGTACCTCGCGGCCTACGAGTACGTGTTCCCGAACTACGGCTGGGCGGTTGCTGCGACGGCGCTCTTCGTGGTGATCTCGCAGATCAAGATCAACGTCACCAACGCCTATGCGGGCTCGCTGGCCTGGAGCAACTTCTTCTCGCGGGTCACGCACAGCCATCCGGGCCGCGTGGTGTGGGTGGTGTTCAACGCGCTCATCGCTTTCATGCTGATGGAGATGAACGTGTTCGAGGCTTTGGGCGATGTGCTCGGGCTCTACGCCAACATCGCCATCGCCTGGATGATGGCGGTGGTCGCCGATCTGGTCATCAACAAGCCGCTCGGGCTGTCGCCGCCGGGCATCGAGTTCAAGCGCGCGCATCTGTGGGACATCAACCCGGTCGGCGTCGGTGCGATGGCGCTGGCCTCGGTGCTCTCGATCACGGCTTACCTCGGCTTTTTCGGGCCGATGGCGCAGGCGTTTTCAGCGTTGATCGCGCTCGGCACGGCGCTGGTGACCTCGCCGTTCATCGCATGGGCAACCGGCGGCAAGTACTACATCGCACGGACTTCCAACGGAAACGGTGCCGCGCTGTTCGCGCCTGCCCCCGGCGCCCGGTCGGTGCGATGGGCGCGGGTCGCCGCCGAAGTCGGAGCTCGCCAGCGGCTGGCCGTGCAGCGCTGCGTGATTTGCGAGCGCGAGTACGAAGGGCCGGACATGGCGCATTGCCCGGCGTACCAGGGCGCGATCTGTTCCCTGTGCTGCACGCTCGATGCGCGTTGCGGCGACCTGTGCAAGCCGCAGGCCGGCCTGTCGGCGCAATGGTCGGCCGTCTTGCGCTGGCTGCTGCCCCAACGCAGCTGGCGCTATCTCGACACCGGGCTCGGCCACTTCCTGCTGTTGATGCTGATCATCGTGCCGCTGCTGGCGATCGTCTTCGGCGTGCTCTACACGCAGGAGCTGCGGGCGCTGGCCGAAGGCACGCTTCAGGCCATGACGCCCAACGAAACGGTGGGCGCGCAGGCGGCATTGCGATCGGGCTTTTCGAAGGTCTACATGGCACTGCTGGTGCTGGCCGGCATCGTCGCCTGGTGGCTGGTGCTGGCGCAACAGAGTCGCAAGGTGGCGCAAGAAGAATCGAACCGGCAGACGCACTTGCTGGTGCGCGAAATCGCGTTGCACCATGAAACCGACCGTGCCCTGCAAGCGGCCAAGCAGGCTGCCGACGAGGCACGCGAAATCGCGGAGCAGGCCAAGCGCGCAGCCGACCAGGCCAACCAGGCCAAGAGCCGCTACATCAGCGCCATCAGCCACGAGCTGCGCACGCCGCTCAACAGCATCCTGGGTTACGCGCAGCTGATGGGCGAAGACGCCTCCGTGCCGCCGCACCGACAGCAGGCGGTGGCCGTCATCAAGCGTGGCGGCGAGCATTTGCTGTCGCTGATCGAAGGCACGCTCGACATCGCGCACATCGAGGCCGGCAAGCTCACGCTGCATGCGCGGCCGATGCGCTTTGCGGACACGCTGCGCGAGCTGGCCGACATGTTCGAACTGCAGGCCGAAGAGAAGGGCCTGGCCTTCGTCTTCGAGCCCGCCGATGGCTTGCCCGAGGTGGTGCGCGCCGACGAAAAACGGGTGCGGCAGATCCTCATCAACCTGCTCGGCAACGCGATCAAGTTCACCGCCGCCGGGCAGGTCACTTTGCGGCTGGCGCATGCACGCGAGTTCGCGACCATCGAGATCGAAGACACCGGCCCGGGCATGGCAGCCGAAGACATCGAGCGCATTTTCGAGCCGTTTTCGCGGGGGGCGTCGGGTGGCAACCCGGCCATATCAGCAGGCGGCGGTGGCAGCAACGTCGGCAGCAGTTCGGCGCCGGGCGCTGGCCTCGGCCTCACCATCGCCAAGATGCTGACTGACCTGATGGGAGGCGAGATGCAGGTGCAGAGCAGGCCGGGCGTCGGCTCGATCTTCCGCGTTCGACTGTTCCTGCCGCGCGTGCACGAGGCGCTGGCCGGCCCGCGCCTTGCGCAGTTGCCGGCACCCGTGGCGCGTGTGCGCCGTGGCTACGAAGGCGAGCGCCGCCGCCTGCTGGTGGTCGACAACGAAGAGGCCGATCGCGAATTGCTCGTGCAGGTGCTGACGCCGCTCGGCTTCGAGTTGCGCGCGGCTGCGAGCGGCCACGATGCGCTCGACCTGCTGGCCGCTGGCTATAGGCCGGATGCGATGTTCGTCGACCTGGCGATGCCTGGCATCGATGGCTGGGAAACGATTCGCCGTGCTCGCAAGCTGGGCCTGTCGCACACCGTCATCGCCATCGTTTCGGCCAATGCGTTCGACAAGCGGCTCGACAACGACGTCGGCATCACGCCGGAAGATTTTTTCGTGAAGCCGGTGCGCCACAGCGAGTTGCTAGATTGGCTGGAGCGGCGGCTCGTTTTGCAATGGACCGCCACACCCACACCGTCAAAGCCCTCTGCGACCGGTGATGTCGAAGCGCCGATCATGGTGCGCCCCGCACCCGAACGTTTGCGCGCATTGGAAGAAGCCGTCGGGTTGGGTTACTTTCGCGGCATCATGAATCAGCTCGACGACATCGATGCCGAGCAGCCCGAGTGCGCTGCCTGGACCAGCGCGCAACGCGCCCTGGCGCGCCAGTTCAAGTTCGAAGCGATGGATTGCAAGTGAGCGCCGATCCGACATCCGACACCGGAACGTCTCCTGTGCCAGCCGCGACAGAACGCCCGCTGGCCCGCAACACCGATCTGGTGCTGATCGTCGATGACGTGCCCGACAACCTGGCCGTGCTGCACGATGCACTCGACGAATCCGGCTACACCGTGCTGGTCGCGACCAATGGCGAAGCCGCGTTGCAGCGTGCCGCGCAGGCCCGGCCCGACATCGTGCTGCTCGACGCCATGATGCCGGGCATTGACGGCTTCGAGGTCGCGCGCCGGCTCAAGGCCGACCCGGCCACCGCGCACATTCCTATCGTATTCATGACCGGCCTCACCGAGACGGAGCACTTGGTCGCTGCGCTGGAAGCGGGCGGTGTCGACTACGTCACCAAGCCGATCAAGCCGAAGGAAGTACTGGCGCGCATGAACGTGCATCTGCAGGGCGCACGCCGTGCGCGGCAGGCGGCGCAACAGGCTGGCCAGGCGCGCAACGCGCTCGATGCGTTTGGCTACGCGAGCATCACAGTGCGTCTGCCCGAAGGCCGGCTCATCTGGCAGACCGCTTTGGCGCGCGAACTGTTGCTGCGCTATTGCGGCACCAGCGCGCCCGAGACGCCGGCCGTGGTGCTCGACTGGTTGCGCCTGCACCTACCGGGGACGGTCGACCGCATCGAGCCACCTGTCCTGGCGATCGGCCTCGCGGCGCGCAGCCTCACGTTGCGGCTGCACCAGCAAACCGGCCATGACGACGACGGTGCCGAATGGATGATCATCCTGCGCGAGGTGTCCGACGTCGCCGTCATCGAGGCCATGAGCCTGAGCCTGAAGCTCACGGCGCGCGAGGCCGAAGTGCTTTATTGGGTGGTCAAGGGCAAGACCAACAAGGACATCGGCGAGATCCTCGGCAGCAGCCCGGCCACCGCCAAGAAGCATCTGGAGCGCGTGTACGTGAAGCTCGGCGTCGAGACGCGCACAGCGGCAGCGGGCGTTGCCATGAAGCGCATTCGCGAGTTGCAGCCGCACTTCGAGATTTGATCGAAGAAGCTGAGCCAGGAATCCGAGCCTGACGCCTACGGCGCCGCGGGTGCGCAGCGTCATCGACTTGCCGTTTTGGCATCCTAGAATTTGCCGAACGCGTCCACGATGACGCATCGACTGCGCGCCAAGACGCGGTCGATCCGGGAGGCCCACGATGAAAACAACGAGCAGCATGAAGCGAGGCATGGCGGTGGCCGGTGCCGCTTTGCTGTGTCTGCTGGGCCTGTTGCACGCGGGCAGCGCGTTGGCTGGCGGCCATCTGGACGTCGACGATGCGGGCACGCTAGACCCCGGTCAGTGCCTGGTCGAGACATGGGGCGGCCGTTCTGGCGCGGTACCGGTCATCGCGTTGCATGTCGGGCCCACCTGCCGTGTCGGGCCGATCGAGCTGGGCGTCAACCTGGATCGCACGTCGAACCCCGGCACCTACTTCATTGGTCCGCAGCTCAAGTGGACCTGGTTCGGCCAGGCGGCCGATGCACGCTTCAGCGGCGCGGTGTCGGCCAACGCGACCTTCGACCGCACCCACCACGGCAAGCCGGGACGGCAGCTGGTATTTCCGTTCACGCTGGTTGCAACCCCCAGCTGGCAGATCCACGCGGATATCGGTGCAGATTGGGCGACCGTCACGGGTGAGCGCACGCTGCGCCGCGGCCTTGGCACGGAATGGGCGCTGACCGAGAAGGTCTCCTTGCTCGCAGAACGCAACCGTGCGTTCGACGCATGGACCACACGCATCGGGGCACGCTTCAACTTCACTCCGTTCACCAGTCTCGACGTCACGACCTCGCGCACCGGGTCCGAGCATGCGCGCGGCTTCTATGTCGGGTTAAATCACGAGTTCAGGCGGCCCTGATCCGCTCAGGACTCAGGCCAAATCAACCCAATTTCTGGAGACTAAAAATGAAGAAGATCGGAATGATCGGCGTCGGCATGATGGGCCACGGCATCGCGAGCAACATCGTGAAGCATGGTTATCCGCTGGCCGTCCTGGAGCACGCTGGCAACCAGCCGCTCGATGCGCTGAAGGCGGCGGGCGTGACCACATACGGTAAGCCGCGCGAACTCGCAGCGGCGGTCGATATCGTCATTCTGTGCGTCACCGGATCGCCGCAGGTCGAGGCCGTCTTGATGGGCGACGATGGGGTACTGCAGGGCTTGCGCAAAGACGCGGTGATCATCGATTGCTCCACCGCGCTTCCTGCTTCAACCGAGCGATTGGCAAAGCTGGTGGCCGAAGCCGGCGGCCGCTTCATCGACTCACCGATGACCCGCACGCCGAAAGAAGCTGCCGAAGGTCGTCTCAATTTGTTGGTCGGTGGCGATGTTGCCTCGTTCGAAGAGTGCAAGCCGTTGCTCGCCTGCTTCGCCGAGAACATCACACATGCCGGCCCGGTCGGTGCCGGCCATCGCATGAAGTTGCTGCACAACTACGTCTCGCTCGGCTTTGTCGGCCTGCTGGCCGAAGCGGCTGCGTGTGCCGAGCGGTCGGGCGTGGCGCCCGAGGTGCTGGTCGATGTGCTGGCAAAGGGCGGTGGTGGCGGTCTGGCGCTCGAGCGCATGAAGCCGTACATCCTGTCGCGCGATCCGTCGGGGCTGCGCTTCTTCATGTCGAACGCGGCCAAGGACATGGGCTACTACACGACGATGGCGGGCGACATCGGCGCTGCGCGCGCCATCGCGGACGGTGTGCACGAGACCTTTGAGCGCGCGCTGCGTGAGGGCGATCCGCAGGCGCTGGTGCCTGAGCTGGTCAGCTTGCTGGCGAAGAAAGGCGACGGCGCAATCTAGCCCTCGGCCCCCTCGACCAGAAAGCGCACCCGCCGCACGCCCTGCCATTCGTCGGCATCGAGCCGAAACGCCAGCATCACCTTCGCGGGCAACGGATCGGTATGACCGAACCAGATCCCGTCGATCGGCTGCCCTTGATGGCGCAGCTTCAGCGCCAGGTGCTTTTCGCCGACGAGCCGCTGCGACAGCACCTCGACCTCCTCGCTGAAAGTCGGCGGCGCAAAGCCCTGGCCCCACACCTCGCGGTGCAACGTATCGACCAGATCGACGCGCAAATACTCTCGCGCCAATGGACCGTCGGTGTCGATCTGGCGCACCAGTGACGACGCGGCGAGCCACTCTTGCGCGACCTGTGCGATGGCTTTGGAGAAGGTCTCGAAGTGCTCGCTGGCCACCGTGCAACCCGCTGCCATGGCATGGCCGCCGAAGCGCAGCAGCACGCCTGGATGCCGCTTGGCAACAAGGTCCAATGCGTCGCGCAGATGGAAGCCAGGGATGGAGCGGCCCGAGCCTTTGAGTTCCGCTTCCTTGCCCGGCGCTGCGCTCGTTGCGAAGACGAAGGTCGGCCGATGAAATCGATCCTTCAGACGCGACGCGACGATGCCGACCACGCCTTCATGAAATGCCGCATCGAACACGCTGATGGCCGGCGGCGGCGCCTCGCTGCTGTCGCCACTCGCATCGAACAGCGACTCGGCCAGCAGCAGTGCCTGGTCGCGCATGCCGCCCTCGATGTCGCGCCGCTCGCGGTTGATGCCGTCGAGCGTGCGTGCCAGCTCGTCGGCGCGTGCGGCGTCGTCGGTCAGCAAGCACTCTATGCCGAGCGTCATGTCGGCGAGCCGCCCGGCGGCATTGATGCGCGGGCCGAGCGCAAAGCCGAAGTCGAAGGTGGTGGCCGTGGGTGCGTTGCGACCGGACGCCTTGAACAGCGCCGCGATTCCGGCCTGCATCGAGCCCGCACGGATGCGGCGCAACCCCTGTGCCACCAGGCGGCGGTTGTTGGCATCGAGCCTGACCACGTCGGCCACGGTGCCGAGCGCGACCAGGGGCAGCAACACGTCGAGCTTCGGCTGATTCGCCAGCGTGAAGACGCCGCGCGCGCGCAGCTCGGAACGCAAAGCCAGCAGCACATAGAACATGACGCCGACGCCGGCGATGCTCTTGCTTTCGAAGTCGCAGCCGGGCTGGTTCGGGTTGACCAGCACTTCGGCCGATGGCAGCTGCGGGCCAGGCAGGTGATGGTCGGTAACGAGCACCTTGAGGCCGCGCGCCTGCGCTGCCGCAACGCCGTCGACACTGGCGATGCCGTTGTCGACGGTAATGAGCAAATCGGCGCCACGGTCGGCCACGCGCTCGGCGATGGGTGGCGTCAGGCCGTAGCCGTCGATCACGCGGTCCGGTACGAGATAGCTCACGCTCTTCGCGCCGAGCAGGCGCAGACCGCGCACGGCGACTGCGCAGGCGGTCGCGCCGTCGCAGTCGTAGTCGGCGACGATGCACATGCGTTGATTGGCGGCGATGGCATCGGCCAGCAACACGGCTGCTTCGCGCGTGCCACGCAGGGTGTCGGGCGGCAGCAGGCGCGCGAGACCGTCGTCGAGTTCGTCTTTGCCGAGCACGCCGCGAGCCGCATACAAGCGCGCGAGCAGCGGATGCACGCCGGCTTGTTCGAGCACCCAGGCGCTGCGAGGCGGGATGACCCGGGCGACGATCTTCACAGCGTCGCCAGCAAGTTGGTCGCGGAAGGCCGCTCGAACAGGCCCTTGAGCCAGCGCCCGAACGTGCGTTTGTGCGTCGTGAAGCGCTTGGCAGCGAGATCACCGCACAGCGTCAGCGTCACATCGTCGCCGCGGGTTGCAGCGGCCAGCGCATCGGCGATCGGGCCGGCATCGAGTGCGCGCCAGGCGTCGGCCCAGGCGGCGCCGTCGTCACGCAGCGCGGCGGGCCGCAGGGTGCCGATCACCTCGGGTGCATCGACATCGAAAGGCAACAGGTCCGGCGGCAAGGCCCCGGTACCACTGAGCCAGAACGAATTGATCGGTGGCACGCCGCGGGCTGCACGATCGTCGTTCACGCGCTGGGTGTAGAGCAGCATCTGCATTTCGTTTTGCAGGCGGCGCAGCGACCTTGCATGGTCCGACAGCGGCGACCACTGCGAGATCGGCCAGCCGATGGCGCGGTCGATCGAGGCGGTCGCGAGCCCTTCGAAAACCTTGCTGCGCGCCAGCCAGCGGCCCGGCACGGCGGACGCGTGCAACGCAATGCCGTCTTCTTCGAAGAAGGGTTGCGCTGCTTTCAGCAACGCGTCGGACTCGGCCGCGTCGATCTCGATGGCGGCCGGATCGCCCAGCACCACGTCGTCGATGCCGACCTGCCAGTGACAGAGCGTGGCCCAGCCCCAGGCTTCGGCGTCGTCCGCCTCTGCGACCTTGCTGCGGCGTGCTTCAAGGGCGGCCCAAGGGATGCAGCCATCTTCAGACGCCAGGCCGAGCGCTTGTGCCAGCGCGCGTTCGTGCGGCGGCGAGCGGGTGGTGTCTGCCTGTGTGTCGTCGTCGGCGAGCGTCGCGCGTGCCAGCAGGGCTTCGAGATTGGGAAGCCGCAAGCCGACAAGCGCGGCGGCGCAGGCGGGCGAGTTGCGTCCGGCATAGGGAATGAGCAGATGACGAGGGGACGAACCGGGAGAACTTGAAGAGGCGGTGGCAACCATGGGCCTATTGTCCGGGATGCCACAATCGCCGGCCTATGCCCATCCCCTATGAACTGCAACTTGGCTGGCGCTATACGCGCGCAGGCCGGGCGACGCGGCGCAACGGCTTCATCTCCTTCATTTCCGGCGTGTCGATGCTCGGCATCGCGCTCGGCGTGGCCGCCCTGATCATCGTGCTCAGCGTAATGAACGGCTTCCAGAAAGAAGTGACCGACCGCATGCTTGGCGTGATCTCGCACATCGAGATCACTTCGCGCGACGGGCAAGCGCTGGCAGACATCGACGCCATCGCCGCTGCTGCGCGCAAGAACCCGGAAGTGATCGGCGTGGCACCGTTCATCGCCTCGCAAGCGCTCATCGCGCGCGGTGAGGACATGAAAGGCACGCTGATTCGTGGCATCGATCCCAAGCTCGAGCCGCAAGTTACCGACATCTCCATGACCGCGCAAAAAGGCGCGCTCGACAAGCTGGTGCCGGGCCAGTTCGGCGTGGTGCTCGGCATCGAACTCGCGCGCTCGCTCTACGTGCGCGATGGCGACCAGGTCACGCTGATCGCACCGGGCGGCCAGGTCACGCCGGCCGGCGTCGTGCCCAGGCTGAAACAGTTCACAGTGGTCGGCACATTCGATTCGGGTCATTACGAATACGACTCGGCGCTGGCGATGATCCATGAAGAAGACGCGCAGCGCGTGTTTCGCCTCGACGGCCCGAGCGGCCTGCGCATCAAGCTGAAAGACCTGCACCAGGCGCGCGAGGTGGCCGATGAGCTTGCCGCCACGTTGCCGGGTTCGTTTTTGATCAAGGACTGGACGCGCCAGAACAAGACGTGGTTTGCTGCGGTGCAGGTCGAGAAACGCATGATGTTCATCATCCTGACGCTGATCGTCGCGGTCGCGGCCTTCAACCTGGTGTCGACTCTGGTGATGACAGTGACCGACAAGCGCGCCGACATCGCCATCTTGCGAACACTGGGCGCCAGCCCGAAAAGCATCATGGCAATTTTCGTGGTGCAGGGTGCGATGGTCGGCGTCATCGGGACCGTGCTCGGCCTCGTGCTGGGGCTGGGCGTGGCTTACAACATCGACGTGATCGTGCCGGCCATCGAGCACGCACTGCACACCAGCTTTCTGCCGCAGGACATCTACCTGATCAGCAAGATGCCGAGCGATCCACAACAGAGCGACATCATGCCGATCGCCATCATTTCGCTGGTGCTCTCCTTCGCAGCGACGCTGTATCCGAGCTGGCGCGCCAGCCGCGTGAACCCCGCCGAGGCGCTGCGCTATGAGTGAAGTTGCATCGTCGAAGGTGGTCCTCAAGGCACGCGGCCTTACCAAGCGTTTCCACGAAGGCCGGCTCGACCTGACCGTGCTGCACGGCGTCGACCTCGACGTGCGCGCCGGCGAAACGCTGGCCATCGTCGGTGCGTCTGGCTCGGGCAAGAGCACTCTGCTGCACCTGATGGGCGGCCTCGACGCGCCGACGGCGGGCAGCGTCGAACTGCTTGGCAAGAACATCGCCACGGTCGATGCGGCGGAGCAGGGTCGCATGCGCAATCTGCACCTCGGCTTCGTCTACCAGTTCCATCACCTGCTGCCGGAATTCAGCGCGCTCGACAACGTTGCGATGCCGCTCAAGATCCGGCGCGCCGATCCGGCCGAAGCCGCGCGCGCCGCGACCGCGATGCTCACCAGTGTCGGACTCGCCGAGCGGCTGCAGCATCGCCCGGCCGAGTTGTCGGGCGGCGAGCGTCAGCGCGTGGCGATCGCGCGCGCGCTGGTCACGCAGCCGGCCTGCGTGCTGGCCGACGAACCGACCGGCAACCTCGATCGCGCGACCGCCGACGGCGTCTTCGCGCTCATGCTCGAACTGGCGCGGCTGCACGGCACGGCCTTTGTCATGGTCACCCACGACGAGACGCTGGCAACGCGCTGCGACCGCGTGTTGCGCCTCGTGGCTGGCCGTCTGGCCGACTGAGCACTTTCGTGGCTCTTGCGTTTCTGTATCTGAACGTTTCATACTCAGAGTAACTACTGACTTGCAGGGGCGGACACGGATGACCAACGAATTTGTGCGTTGCGGCGCTTGGCCGTCGCGTGGGCTGCGCCGACTCGGCGTCGCCGCAGGCCTGCTGCTCTCGCTTGCAGCGCACGCACAAGTGAAGATTCTGGTGAACCCTGGCGATCAGGGCGAGCAATCGCGCGGCGCCACCATGACGACCTGGCGCACGGCCATCGAGCAGGTGCTGCGCAAGGAGCGGTTCAACGATTCGACGATGGCCGGCCTGGCCGACATGACGAGCGACCTGAGCGCCACCCGCGCCCGCATTCCCGATGTCGTCGTCGGCCCGGCCCACCTCATCGGCTCGGCCTTGCGCTACGGCTACACACCCGTCGCACAGCTCGATGTTCGCTCGCAAGCCGTGCTCGTCGTGCCGACGCACAGCCCGATCACCAACTTCCAGCAGGCGGCGGGCAAGCGCCTTGGGCTTCCCATGCAGGACAGCCTGGTCACGTACCTGCTGCGCGGTGAAACCGTGGCTGCGAACACCACGATCAAGCGCCACTTTCGGGATCTCTACGAAACACGCTATCAAGACGCGCTGCTGGTCTGTTTGCAGATCGGGCGCTGTGACGTGGTGGGTGTCGAAAAGGCGACCTACGAAAAGTGGATCGCAGCCGGCAGCCAGGTGAAGGTGATCATGGAATCGCGCGAAGTGCCGGGCTTGAGTTTGGCCATCAAGGACGGCTCCAAGATCTCGGCCGACGCATTCCGGGCCGACCTTGCCGAAGTCGCCGCCGCGGGCAGCAAGACGACGCGTGTGTCGCCCCAAGATTTCACTTACGTGTCGACGCTCGGCTACTTCACGCCGCGTGCGCTGGCTGGTGCCAAGGTGGTCGACGCCAAGACCGTGGCCGCGATGTTGTCGGCCCATACGGCTCGCTACATCGACACGCGCAACGACGCCGAATTCAACGAGGGCCATGTGCCCGGTTCGGTGCTCGTGCCATACGTCGAGAAGTCGGCGAAAGACCCGGACTTCACTTCGGATGTCGATCAGTTCAACGTTGCGAAGCTCGGCCCCGAACGCGATGCCGTGCTGGTGTTCGGCTGCAACGGCCCGGAGTGCTGGAAGAGTCACAAGGCCAGCATCGCCGCGCTGAAGGCCGGCTATAAAAACGTCAACTGGTTTCGTGGCGGGCTGCCCGAGTGGCGTGCCGCCGGGCTCGCGGTCGATACGAACGCCAAGTGAGCCTGCAAGCGTCGGCAGCGGCGTTCCGGTTCGTGTCCCCGGGATCTACGGTCGGTACGCCGCATCGACATCGTCATCGTCATCCTTTCACGAAAGAGTCCCTCGAATGACCGACCTTCCGCTCGCGCGAAATCCTCTGCGCCGCTCCCTTCTGACGGGCACCGGCGCAGCCATCGCCTTCGGCACGTTGGGCCCGGTCCGTTCTGCTTTCGCGCAGGGCGCGCCGGCTCGATCGCTGCCCGCGTATGCAGCCTTCAAGGACGCCGGCTCGATGATCGTGCACAGCGCCAACACGATCGAGACGCGCCGTGGTGCCGCCGGCAACGGCGCGCTGACCACCGTGAACCAGCTCTATGTGCGCAACAACCTGACGCCGCCGAGTGCCGACATCGTGGCAAGGCCTGACGAGTGGGTGCTGCAGATCGAAGGCGTGCGTCGCCCCAAATCACTCACCGTGCGCGAGCTCAAGGCCATGCGCACCGAGCGCGTGGCGATGGTGCTGCAATGCAGCGGCAACGGCCGCGGAATGTTCCCGTCCAAACCGAGCGGCACACCGTGGCAAGTCGGTGCTGCCGGTTGCGTGATGTGGACCGGCGTGCCGGTGCGCGACCTCGTGCATGCGACCGGTGGCGTGCTGCCCGGCATGCTGTTCATGACGGGCACCGGCGGTGAAGTGCTGCCGGGGGGTGTCGATGCCAAGTCGCGCATCGAGCGCAGCGTACCAGCCGCAGCGATGGAAAACGCCGTGCTCGCGTGGGAGATCAATGGACAGCCGATTCCGCTGGCGCACGGCGGTCCGCTGCGCCTCGTGGTGCCGGGCTTCACCGGCGTCAACAGCGTCAAGTACGTGAAGAAGCTGGCCTTCACCGTGGCTGAGAGCGACTCGTCGATCCAGCAGACCGACTACCGCATGACGCCGGCGGCCGAAGCATCGATGCGGCCGACCGATCCGTCGGTGTGGCAAATGCCGCCCAAGTCGTGGATCAACACGCCGCTGGCGGGCGTTGCGAAACTGGGCGCGCGCGGTCTGCTAATTCAGGGCGTGGCGTTTGCCGGCGTCAATGCGGTGAAGCAGGTCGATGTTTCGGTGGACGGCGGCGCGACCTGGCAGCGTGCGGCGCTGGCCGGACCCGACCTCGGGCGCTTCGCCTGGCGTCAGTTCGAACTGCCGGTGCAGCTCCCCGCTGGCCATTACGTGCTGGCCAGCCGGGTGACCGATGTGCGCGGCAACGTGCAGGTCGAGAACCGCGTCGAGAACAAAGCCGGCTACCTGAACTCGAGCTGGCGCGACCACGCCGTCGCCATCACGGTCGCCTGAAGCGATGCGTCTTCGCGTTTTCGCGGCGACCAGCCTCGCGCTGTTATCGCTACTGCCATCGATCGGCGCACAGGCGCAAGCTTCAGCCGACGACGGGCGCAAGCTGTTCGTCGACGGCGTGGCGCCATTGCCGGCTTGCGCCTTATGTCACACGCTGAAGAAAGCCGGCGCGAGTGGACAGATCGGCCCTGATCTCGACGACCTCCGCCCGGGTGCCGACCGGGTCGAGAAGGCGATGCGCAACGGCATCGGACCGATGCCGTCTTTCAAGACGCTGACCGAAGTGCAGATCAAGACACTGGCCGCCTACGTGGCGGCAGTCGCAGGCGCGCCCTGAGGACCCTGCGCGGGGTTCACTTCGGCTTGTAAGCCACCACGTCGATCTCTACCTTCGCATCGACCATGAGCCGCGCTTCCGTGGTCGAACGGGCCGGCCGGCCTTCGGCACTGAAGTAGCCCATGTAGATACGGTTGAAGGCACCGAAATCGCGCGCGTCCTGCAGCCAAACCGTGCTTTTGCAGACGTCGTCGAGCGTTGCGCCGGCCAGCGCTAGCACCGACTTCAGGTTTTCCATGACCTGCCGCGTTTGCGCTTCGATGCCGCCGGCCACGATTTCACCGTTGCTGTCGGCGGGCACCTGGCCCGACACATAGATGAAGTCGCCAGCGCGCACGGCCGGGGAGAAAGGGCGGACCTGGCGGTCGGAGGCAGTGGGCGATCCACCGAGGTATTCGAGAGGCATGAAAGACTCCTGCGGACGAGCCGCTGTGTTTGGTTGTGAAATTATATTTCAGTGAAAGGTCCAGAATAGAGGGTTTTCCCGGGTGATTTGGCACGTTTGATGCTTCAAAGTCGAGCTAGTGCGAAAGTAAATTTCACAATCCTGAAGCGAAGGAGTTTCAATGCGAGCCACCAACCTAGCCAAATCTGTCCTGAAACATGCCCTCGGCAGAGGCGCCTTGCTGGCGGCGCTGGCCATCGCAGCGACTGTGGCAGCGCCCGCAGCACTGGCGCAAGCGCCGCGCAACTACGCCACGCTGGCGATGGTGGCCGAGCCGCAAACGCTCGACCCGATGGCCTCGACCGCCGACCTGGTCGCGACCATCATGCAGCACGTGTTCGAGCCGCTCTACACCTTCGACGCCAAGTGGAACGTGGTGCCGATGCTCGCCGAGTCGATGCCCAAAATCTCGGTCGACGGCAAGAGCTACTCGATCACTTTGCGCAAGGGCGTGATGCTGCACAACGGCCGCGAACTGAACGCCGACGACGTGGTCGCCAGCCTGCAGCGCTGGATCGAGCAGTCGCCACGCGGCAAGGCGGTGGGCGTGCAGCTCGAGAGTCTCAAGGCCAAGGGCGCGCTCGGCATCGACATCGTGCTGAAGGCGCCGTATGCGCCGCTGGTGTCGCAGCTTGCATTGCCGAGCGGCATGGCCGCCATCATGGCGAAAGACTCGATCGCGCAGCCGCTGAAAGACTTCGTCGGCACCGGTCCGTACAAGTTCAAGGAGCGTCAGCCCGACCGCTTCGTCATCCTGACGCGCTTCGACAAATACAGCGCGCGCAAAGAGCCGGCCAACGGCTATGGCGGAAAGCGCGAGGCGCTCATCGAAGAGCTGCGCTTCGTGCCCGTACCCAACGCGAGCACGCGGGTCGAAGGTGCGCTGGCGGCTCAATACGACTTCGCCGATCTGCTGCCGGTCGAGGCACTGACGCGGCTTGAAAAGTCGGGTGGCAAGACCGTGCCCATCCTCACGCCATCGTTCGGCTTCCCGTACCTGGTCTTCAACACCAAGGAGGGCGTACTGGCCAACCAGGCGATGCGCCAGGCTGTGCAAACCGGCATGGGCGAGGGCGAGATGCTGGCCGCTGGCTTCGGCGATACGCGCTTCTTCATTGCAGAGGGCAATCACTTCCCGAAGGGCTCGCCCTTCTACTCGACCAGCGGCACCGAGCTGTACAACCAGCGCAATGGACCGAAGGCCAAAGAGGCTGCGGCCAAGGCCGGCTACAAGGGCGAGCCAATTCGCCTGATGGCCAGCCGCCAGTACGACTTTCACTACAACATGGCCTTGCTGATGGCCGAGCAGTTGAAGAAGGCCGGCTTCAAGGTCGAACTCAACATCGTCGACTGGGCAACGCTCGTGCAGCGCCGCAACGATCCGAAGTTGTGGGACATCTACGTGACGCATTCGGGCCAGTTTCCCGAGCCGATGCTGTCGCCGCCGCAGTTGGGTGACGGCGCGCCCGGCTGGTGGGACACGCCCGCCAAGAAGGCCGCGCTGCAGGCCTTCAACGTCGAGAGCGATCCTGCCAAGCGCGGTCCTTTGTGGGGCAAGGTGCAGCAAGTCGTCTACGACGAAGTGCCGTACGTGAACGTCGGCAAGTTCAACGGCCTGTCGGCCAGGAGCCCGGCGCTCGACAACTACCAGCCCGCGACCTGGCCGTTCTTCTGGAATGCGAAGATCAAGTAAGCGTCTTGCGATGTACCGCTACCTCGCTTCGCGCCTCGCGGGCATGTTGATCGTGCTCGCCATCGTGGCGGTGCTGGTGTTCATCCTGACGCGCGCCGCCTCCGGCGACCCGGTGTCGGTGCTGCTCGGCGACCAGGCTACCGCCGCCGACATCGTGCGCGTGCAAAAGGAATATGGCCTGGACAAGCCGTTGCCGGTGCAGTTCGGCTACTGGCTGCGCGAGGTGCTGCAAGGCAACCTCGGTCAATCGATTTTCCTGCAGCGGCCGGTGACGCAGGCACTGTGGGAGCGGGCCGAACCGACCACGCTGTTGTCGTTGATGGCAGTCGCCATCGCGGCGCTGATCGGCTTGCCGTGCGGCATCGTCTCGGCGGTGTTTCGCGGGCGCTGGATCGACCAGTTCTTCACCGGCATCGCGATGCTGGGCGCGAGCATTCCGAGCTTCTGGCTCGGCATCGTGCTGATCCAGATCTTCGCGGTGTCGTTCGGCTGGTTTCCGGTGTCGGGCTATGGCGCGCCCGGTGCGCCGCTGCTCGAACGGCTGCACTCACTGATCCTCCCCGCGGCCGTGCTGGGCCTGCTCAACTCGGCGCTCATCATCCGCTTCACGCGGGCATCGATGCTCGATGTGCTGGGTGAAGACTACGTGCGAACGGCGCGCTCCAAAGGCCTGTCGGAAAGCACTGTCGTGTTGAAGCACGCGCTGCGCAATGCCTTGGTGCCGATCGTCACCGTACTCGGCCTGACCGCTGCCTTGATGATCGGCGGCGCCGTCGTGACCGAGACCGTGTTCGGCCTGCCGGGCGTGGGCAGCCTGGTCGTCAATGCGGTGCTGCGGCGTGACTACCCGGTGATCCAGGGCGCGCTGCTGGTGATCGCTGCGATCTACGTGCTCATCAATTTCTCGATCGATCTGTTGTACGTCGCAGTCGATCCGCGCGTCAAACTCTGAGCGCGCAAGCCGACACACGGAACGCACAGTCATGCAGCTCCCGAGAACACTCCGCCAGCTGATGCATCGCCGCACGGTGATGATCTCCGCGCTGGTGCTACTGGTGATCGCCGTCATGGCGATCGGCGCGCCATGGTTCGCGTCGTTCGATCCCAACGACACCGCCGTGCTGGACCGCCTGAAGCCGCCGAGCGCCGAGCACCTGATGGGCACCGACGAACTGGGTCGCGACATGTACGCGCGCATCGTTCATGGTGCGCGTTATTCGCTCACCATCGCGGCACTGACGGCTTTTGGCTCGGTTGTCTTCGGTACCGCGCTGGGGCTCGTCGCCGGCTTTTTCCGTCGGCTCGATGCACCGATCATGCGAGTCGTCGACGCCATGATGTCGTTCCCCGACATCCTGCTCGCCATCGCGCTGGTCGCCATCTTGGGCGCTTCGTTAAGCAACGTGGTGCTGGCGCTGGTGCTGGTCTACACGCCACGCGTCGCGCGGGTCGTGCGGGCATCGACGTTGGTGGTTCGCGAGTTGTTGTTCGTCGAAGCCGTGCGCGCACTCGGCGTGCGAACCTCGCGCATCCTGTGGCGCCACATCCTGCCCAACCTGATGTCGCCGATCCTCGTGCAGGTGTCGTTCATCTTCGCGTACGCCATCCTCGCGGAAGCCGGCCTGTCGTTCCTCGGCGTCGGCGTACCCCCCGACATCCCGACCTGGGGAACGATGGTCGCGGGGAGCCAGCAATATGCCGACCGCGCGTTCTGGGTCGTGCTGTTTCCGGGGCTGGCGATCATCTTCACTGCGCTGTCTTTGCAGCTGCTTGGTGATGGTGTGCGTGATCTGTTGGATCCAAAGCTGAAGAAGGCGGCATGAATGGAAAGCCGTCTGCAAACAACATTGTTCAGGGGGAAACGGGATCGCATCGACGGCGTACTCCCTCGGCGCGAATCGACGAATGCTTCCGAAACCATAACTGGAGCACCTGACATGACCACCGCTCCCCGCCTCACAGTCAAGAACCTCAGCACCAGCTTTCCCACTGAAGACGGCCTGGTTCGCTCGGTGGCCGACGTCAGCTTCTCGATCCAACCCGGCAAGACCACTGCATTGGTTGGCGAGTCGGGTTCAGGCAAGTCGGTCACCAGCCTCACCCTCATGCGCCTGCTCCCCAAGACCGCCAACGCACAGGTCGCCGGAGAAACAGCATTTGCGACACGCGACGGCCGTACCGTCGACTTGCTGAAGCTCCCAGAGACCGATATGCGACGCCTCCGCGGCAACGAGCTGTCGATGATTTTTCAGGAGCCGATGACCAGCCTCAACCCGGTGTTCACCATCGGCGAGCAGATCGCAGAAAGCGTTCGGTTGCACAAGGGCCTCGACCGCAAAGCGGCGCTGGCCCACGCATTGCGCATGCTCGAACTGGTCGAGATTCCGGCTGCATCGCAGCGGCTCCACGAGTACCCGCATCAACTGTCGGGCGGCATGCGTCAGCGCGTGATGATCGCGCTGGCGATGGCGTGCGACCCGACTTTGCTGATCGCCGATGAGCCGACCACCGCACTCGACGTGACCATCCAGGCTCAGATCCTCGCGCTGATGCGACGGCTGCAGGCGGAAACCGGCATGAGCATTCTGTTCATCACGCACAACCTCGGCGTGGTTGCGCACCATGCGGACGATGTGGTCGTGATGTATGCCGGCCGAGTGGTCGAGCATGCGCCGGTGCGGCCGATGTTCGCTGCGCCGGAGCATCCGTACACGCAAGGATTGCTGGCTTGTTTGCCGGGCAAGACGGCGCGCGCCGGACAGCCGCGACCCAAGCGCTTGTTCGCGATTCGCGGGCAGGTGTCGAGCCCGTTGGCACCGCCGCCGGGTTGCGCTTTCGAGCCGCGTTGCGACCTGGCGATCGACGCTTGCCGCGCTGCGATGCCGCCATTGATCAGCACGCAGGCTGACCGCGAGGCGCGTTGCATCCGCGTGCCGGAGCACGTCGATTTGACTGGGGCTGCAACCGAAGTTTCTGAGGTGGGGGCGGCATGAGCGCGATCATGGAACAGCCTCTCATCGAGGTGCGCAACCTCAAGAAATACTTCGGCACCGGCGCGCGTCCGGTACGCGCCGTCGACGATGTTTCGTTCGCCATCAAGCAAGGCGAAACATTGGGTCTCGTCGGTGAATCCGGCTCGGGGAAAAGCACCATCGGTCGCACCTTGTTGCGACTGGTGGAGCGCACCGATGGCGAGGTGCTGTACCGCGGCCAGGACGTCGGCAAGCTGTCGGGAGGTGACATGCGACGCCTGCGCAGCAAGCTGCAGATCATTTTTCAGGATCCGTATGCGAGCCTGAATCCGAAGATGCGAATCAGCGCGATCCTCGGCGAAGCGCTTGCCACGCATGGGCTGCACAAAGGTGCCGCTGCGCGCGACAAGCGCATCGCCGAGCTGCTTGAAACGGTGGGCCTCCGCGCTGAACATGCCAGCCGGTTTCCGCACGAGTTTTCGGGCGGCCAGCGGCAGCGCATCGGCGTGGCGCGTGCGCTAGCGGTCGAGCCTGAGTTCATCGTCGCCGACGAGCCGTTGTCGGCGCTGGACGTGTCGATCCAGGCGCAGGTCATCAACCTGCTGGCCGACCTGCGCGAGCGCCTGTCGCTCACCATGCTCTTCATTTCGCACGACCTCGATGTGGTCGAGTACCTGTGCGATCGCGTGGTGGTGCTCTACCTCGGCAAGGTGATGGAAGTTGCGACGACCGCCGAACTGTTCGAGCGACCATTTCATCCGTACACCCAAGCGCTGCTGGCTGCGAGCCCGAAGCCCGATCCGCTGCAGCCGAGCGAGCATGTGGCGTTGAAGGGCGATATTCCGAGTCCGATCGCGCCGCCTTCGGGCTGCGTGTTTCGCACCCGCTGCCCACAGGCTATCGAAGCGTGTGCGCAAACCGTACCTCCGCTGGAAGAGCTGGCGCCCGGTCATTTTTCTGCCTGCATCCGCAAGGATCTGCGGGGCGCAATCGATTCGAGACTGACGACATGAATTCATCGACCCACGACCTGCTCGACCCGTTGCTGCACAGCGGCTTCAAGGGCTACCCGCGCACGCAGCCGCCACGGCTGCGCAGCGACATCGGCGCTGCGCAATGGAACGTGCTCGCCGGCGATCTGCCGCTGCCGCTGGCTGTCCTGAAGCGCGAAGCGCTGGAGCACAACCTGGCCTGGATGCAGGCCCGTGTGCGCGAGTGGGGCGTAGACCTGGCGCCGCATGGCAAGACGACCATGTCGCCGCAGTTGTTTCAGCGCCAGCTCGATGCCGGTGCCTGGGGCATGACCTTTGCAACGGTCACGCAACTGGCCGTCGGCGTGGCGGCGGGCGCGCGGCGCACGCTCATCGCGAACCAGGTGGTGAGCGACGAAGACCTCGGCGGCATTCAACAGCTGTTGCGCACCCACGAAGGACTGCGGATCGTGTTCCTGCTCGACTCGGTGGCGCAACTCGATCTCATCGAAGCCTGGTCGCACGCACATCAGGAGCACCTGCCCTTCGAGCTGATGATCGAGATCGGTGTCGACGGTGGCCGCACCGGATGCCGCACGCACGAGCAGGCCACCGCGCTGGCCGAGCGCTGCAAGGCGAGCCCGGCCGTGAAGCTGGTCGGCATCGAATGCTACGAAGGGCAGGGCGCCACCGGCGAGACGGGCCCCGACATCGCGTACACCGACACGATCATGGGCCGCGTCGAAGCGGTCGCACGCCACTGCGAAACGCACGGGCTCTTCGAGACCGACGAAGTGCTGGTGTCGGCCGGCGGCTCCGCCATCTACGACCTCGTCGCTGCACGACTCAAGCCGGCGCTCGGCATGCCGGTGCGCGGCCTGCTGCGCTCGGGCTGCTACGTCACGCACGACCACGGCACCTACCAGCGCTTTCAGGTGTCGATCGATGCCCGTCTCGGTTGCGACTGCGGCGACAGCCTTCGCCCGGCGATGGAGGTGTGGACCACTGTGCAGTCGTGCCCCGAACCACGCCTCGCCATCGTCGCGATGGGCAAGCGCGATGTGTCGTTCGACCTGTCGATGCCGACACCCATCGCGCGTGCGTTGCTTGGCGCGCAGGCCACATCGACGGTACCGGCCAGCTGGCACATCAGCGCGTTGAACGACCAGCACGGCTACCTGCGCTGGACCGCAGCCGACGATGCACTGGCGCCGGTCGTCGGCGAGCGCATCGGCTTCGGTATCTCTCATCCATGCACGACGTTCGACAAATGGCACTGGATGCCGATCGTGGAAGACGACTACCGCGTGAGCGATGCGGTGTCGATCAACTTTTGAGCATGGCAACCGCAATGACTTTGTCCCTGCTGCGACGTATCGCCGAGATCCGCGAGAGCGCGCCGACGACGCGACGCGCGATCCTCGACATGATCCTGGAAGACCCCGACCGCGTGCTCGGT
The DNA here is from genome assembly GCF_046115955.1 of Variovorax sp. GrIS 2.14. Lineage (NCBI taxonomy): Bacteria > Pseudomonadati > Pseudomonadota > Betaproteobacteria > Burkholderiales > Comamonadaceae > Variovorax > Variovorax sp. GrIS 2.14. Next base: position 357,984 of record NZ_JBJXIA010000002.1, on the reverse strand, counting down.
GAAAGCTTCGAGCTGCTGGCCGAGCGCTCGCGCAGTTCGGTGCCGACCATCATGCGCACCTGCCGCGATCTCGGCTTTGCCGGGCTGCGCGAATTCAAGCTGGCGCTGGCACAAGAGCTGGCGCTGGGCGGCTCGCCACTGCATCGCCGCGTCAACATCGAAGACGCGGCCGACGACGTGGTTGCGAAGATTTCTCGCAGCGCGGCGGCCTCGGTTTCAGGGGTGCGCAGCCAGCTCGACATGGTGGTGCTCGAAGGTGCGGTCGCCGCCATCGCGGCGGCGCCGCACGTTGATTTGTACGGTGCGGGCGCGACCTCGTGGTTCATGGTCAACGACCTGCAGGCGCGGCTGTTTCGCCTCGGCATTTCCGCCAATGCATGGGCCGACTATCACTTGCAACAGGTCGCAGGTGCTGCGCAGCGGCCGGGCGGCGTGGTCATCGCGATTTCGCATGTTGGCGGCATGCCGTCGCTGCTCGATGCCGTCGACATCGCACGCGGCCAGGGCGCCAAGGTGGTGGCGTTGACGCGACCCGGCACGGCGCTGGCCGAGCGCGCCGACTTTTTGCTCGGTATGTCGGTGCCAGACGATGCGGTGATGCATGTCGGCATCGATGCGTACCTGGCGCATCTGACGGTCATCGAGATACTCACGGTGCTCGTCGCGCAGCGTCGTGGCGAGCCGGCGGTGCAACGGCTGCAGCGCGCACGCGAAGCCTTTCAACGGCACGGCATCGACGCGGCCACGCATCCGCTGCAAAGCTGGGACGGCGGGGGGTTGAAGCATGGCTGAATCAGCTGCGACGGGCCTCACCCTTCTTCAGGATGGCTTGGTCGTCGACGGCACCGGCGGCCCGGGCTGGCCGGGAGATATGCTGTTGCAGGGCGACCGCATCGTGGCCATGGGCGAAGGGCTTCGGCATCGCTTGCCGGCTGGCATCTACGTTGCCGAGGTCGATGTGATCGACTGCCGCGGCAAAGTGATCGCGCCGGGCTTTATCGACGTGCACACGCACGACGACGCCATTGTGTTGCGCGACCCGGCGTGCCTGCCCAAAGTGTCGCAAGGCATCACGACGGTGGTCACCGGCAACTGCGGCATTTCGCTTGCGCCGTATCGAACCCCGCAAGCAAAACCGCCGCTCACGTTGCTGGGCGCCGATTCGTTCCTGCACGCGACCATGGACGATTACCGCGCCGCCGTCGATGCCGCTCAACCCGCTCTCAATGTCGCCGCGCTGGTCGGCCACACCACCTTGCGTTTCGCAGCCATGCAGTCGCTCGACAAGGCCGCGACCCCCAATGAACTGGCGCACATGGGTGCGCTGCTCGATGCCTGCATGCAAGCGGGAGCGCACGGCTTGTCGTCCGGTCTGTTCTACGAAGAAGCCTTCGCGGCGCCGGCCGAAGAAGTCACCGCGCTGGCCCGCGTCGTCGCGCGGCATGGCGGCGTCTACGCCACGCATTTGCGCAGCGAAATGCAGGCGATCGTCGAGGCGATGCACGAGGCCGGCGACACGGCTTTCGAGGCCGGCGTGCCGCTCGTCATCTCGCATCACAAGTGTGCCGGCCCGGCCAACTGGGGCCGCACGCTGGAGACACTGCCGCTGATCGATGCGCTGGCCGGCCGCCAAGACATCGCCCTCGACGTCTACCCGTACGTGGCCGGCTCGACCGTGCTGCGCGAAGACTTGGTCGACGGCGTCATCGACGTGCTGTTGACGTGGTCGGACACGCACCCTGAAGTGACCGGTCGCCTGCTCGCAGATGTGGCGAAAGAGTGGGGCGTCGATCAGAAAGAAGCGTGCCGCCGCCTCCAGCCCGGCGGCGCGTGCTACTTCCAGATGCAGGAGGCCGATGTCGAGCGCGTGATCGCGCATCCGCGGACCATGATCGGCAGCGACGGCTTGCCGCACGACCGTCATCCGCACCCGCGTTTGTGGGGTGCGTTCCCGCGCGTTTTTGCGCGCTACTGGCGCGAGCGCAAGCTCATCACGCTGGAGCAGGCGGTGCACAAGATGACCGGCATGACGGCGCGCAACATGCGCATCGCCGACCGCGGCCAACTGCGTGTCGGTGCCATGGCCGACGTGGTCGTTTTCGATCCGGCGACCATTGCCGACACCGCGACCTACGACAAGCCGAAAAGCATCAGCGTGGGGATCGAACGGGTGTTCGTGAATGGGGTGCTGGCGTTCCGAAACGATACGGCTGCCGGCGAACGCGGCGCACCCGAGGTGCTCGCGCGTGCCGGGCGCATGCTGACGCGTGCTGCGCGATAGCCGCCTGCAGGGTCAGCCCGCGATCGAGTACCCACCGTCGACCGGAATCGCCGTACCGGTGACGAAGTCCGACGCCGCGCTCGCGAGGAACACCGCAGTCCCCGCGAGGTCTTCCGGCTGTCCCCACCGTGCCGCCGGCGCACGTGCGACCACACGCTCGCTCAAGCCTGCGACCTGCTCACGCGCGCCATCGGTCAAAGCGGTCTGAATCCAGCCCGGCAGGATGGCGTTCACTTGAATGCCATCTGCAGCCCATGACATGGCGGTCGCCTTGGTCAGCTGCACGATGCCTCCTTTGCTCGCCCCATACGCCGGTGCATACGGCGCGCCAAAGATCGACATCATCGAACCGATGTTGATGATCTTGCCGCCGCCCGCTGCCTTCATGAGCGGGTGCGCCGCACGGCTGCACAAGAACGCGCTGGTGAGGTTGGTGTCCATCACCTGGTTCCACTCGGCGAGCGTGAGCTGGTCGACCGACTTGCGCACTGTCATGCCGGCGTTGTTGACGAGGATGTCGAGCCTGCCGCAGCGCTGGGCAAGCTGATCGAAAAGCGACTGCACCGAAGCTTCATCGGTGACGTCGGCGGCGAGCGAGAAGCTGTCGCTGCCCAGCGCGATCAACGCCTCGACGGCAGCGGCTGATTTCTCGGCATTGCGCGCTGCGATCACGACGCGTGCACCGGCTTGCGCCAGGCCCTTGGCCATACCGAGCCCGATGCCGCCATTGCCGCCCGTGACGAGCGCGACCTTGCCTGTTAAATCGAACATCCGCATGTCTCCATTGCTTCTTGAAAGCTAGAGGATACGGTTGAACCAGAAGATCGAAAGGCCCGCAGAAACCACGGCCAGCAGCGCAGCGGCCAGCGCGAAGAGGGCTGAGATCTCGGTTTCCTTCTTCTCCACGGTGAGGCGCGAGCTGAGCGTGTCGTAGACCTTCTTCAGGTCGCCCGCCGTGCCTGCGTAAAAATAGTCGGCGTTGGTCTTTTGGGCGACAGCCTTGAGCGTTTCTTCGTCGAGTCGCACGCGCATCGACCAGCCTTCGAAGCCAATCGTTTCGCCGTCGACCGTACCGACGCCGACCGTGTAGACGCGCACCCCGCGGTCGGCTGCAATCTTGGCGGCATCGAGCGGGTCGACACCGGTGGTGCGCTGGCCGTCGGTCAGCATGATGATGGCAGCGGAGGTGTACGAGCCGGGCGCGACCGGCACGAACTCCTTGGGCGCTGCCTTGCCAGCCTGTTCGATCGGCACGCCGCGCTGGCGGCTCGGCGCGTTGACCTTGTCGATGTCGATGCCGGCATCGGGGAACAGCGTGGCGAGCGACATCATGATGCCGTTGCCGGTGGCGGTGCCGCGCTGCAGTTGGAACGCATCGATGGCGGTGTAGAGATCTTCGCGGTTGGTGGTCGGCAGCTGCGCCACTTGCGCGCTGCCGGCAAAGGCGACGATGCCGACCTTGACGCTGCGCGGCAGGTCTTTCAAAAAGCCCTTGGCAGCTTCCTGCGCGGCCACGATGCGACTCGGCAGCACGTCGGCGGCGCGCATGCTGCCGGACACGTCCATCGCCAAAATGATGGTTTGGTTGTTGGATGGCAGCAGCACCACGGCAGTGGGACGCGATGCGGCAATGAGCATCGCAGCGATGGCGAGCAGAAACAGAAGTGGCGGAATATGACGCCGGAAGCTCTGCCCGACGCCCATCGCCTCGCGCACGATCGACAGGCTTGCATAGCGCATCGCCAGCTTTTTCTTGCGGCGCATCAGCCACAAGTACAAGACGATCAGCAACGGCAGCGCCAGCAGCAACCACAGGAATTGAGGCCACAGAAAGTTCATGGGGGTCATGCGAAGGCCTTGATGCTGCCCGCACCCGAGCGCACCTTGCGCTTGCGCAGGTCGGCGAAGCGCACGATGGCTTCGACCAGGTCGTCATCGGTCGAGAGTTCGAGCGCGTCGACGCCGGCCTTGGCCAAAGATGCGCGCAAAGTCGCTTCGCGTTCGGCCGCGATGCGCGCGAAGCGTTTGCGGAAACCCTTGTCGTGTGTGTCGACCCATAGCTGTTCGCCGGTTTCGGCATCGCGCAACGGCACCAGTCCCAAGTCGGGCAGTTCGAGTTCGAGCGGGTCGTACAAGCGCACGGCGATCACTTCATGGCGCTGCACCAGCTGGCCCAGCGGCTTCTCCCACCCGGGCTCGCTCAGGAAGTCCGACACCACGAAAACGGTCGAGCGGCGCGGCATCAGGCTGGCGGCCGACTTCAGCATGTCGGACAGCCGTGTCATGCCCTTTTGCAGCGGCAGCGCCTCGGCCCGGCGCTCCATCGCATGCAGCAGATGCAGCACGTGGCGGCGGCCACTGCGTGGCGGAATCACCGCTTCGAGGTCGTTGCCATAGACCAGTGCGCCGACCCGGTTGCCGTGCCGCGTGAGCAGCCGCGCGAGCACGCCGACGAAGCCGGTCGAGATTTCGCGCTTGGCCTTCAGGCCCGAACCGAAGTCGACTGACCGGCTCAGGTCGAGCACGAACCAGGCCGACATTTCGCGGTCTTCGGTGAAGACGCGAACGTGCGGCGATTGCAGCCGCGCGGTCACGTTCCAGTCGATGTGCCGCACATCGTCGTGCAACTGGTATTCGCGCAGGTCGGCGAGGTCGAGCCCGGTGCCGCGCATCAGCGTGCGGTAGTCGCCTTGGAGCAGACCATCGAGCCGACGGATGACCGTCCACTCAAGTCGTCGCAACGCGCGATCCACGCCCATCGCGGGCGACGCATCGTTGGCGGCAAGCTCCGGCGGTCGCTCCTGGATGGGCGACGTTGCAGGCGAGGGGGGCGTTCTACGCCACCAGCTTTTCATGCTCTAGCGGTTTTGCAGGGGCGGGCACGGCTCTCATGATCTTGTCGATGAGGCTGTCGGGCGTGAGCCCTTCCGACAGGCCTTCGTACGACAGCGTGACCCGATGCCGCAGCACGTCCGGCACCAGCGCGGTCATGTCTTCGGGCAGCGCATAGGTGCGGCCACGCAGCAGCGCCAGCGCGCGCGCGCCTTCGGTCAGGTTGATGCTGGCGCGCGGGCTGGCGCCGAAGGTGATGAACCGGCGCATGTCTTTCAGGCCGTGCTTCTCGGGTGTGCGCGTGGCCGATACCAGCTTGACTGCGTACTGGATCAGTGAAGGGTCGACATACACGCGCCGCGCTTCGGCTTGCAATTGCGCCAATTGATCGGTTGTGGCAACCGCGGTCACTTCGACCGGCGGGCCAATCACGCGCTGCACGATGACGAACTCTTCCTCATCGGTGGGGTAATCGACCAGCACCTTCATCATGAATCGGTCGACCTGCGCTTCCGGCAGCGGATAGGTGCCTTCGGTTTCGATCGGGTTCTGCGTGGCCATGACCAGGAACGGGCGCGGCACCTTGTGCGTCTCGCCGGCGATGGTCACCTGCCGTTCCTGCATCACTTCGAGGAGCGCGCTCTGCACCTTGGCGGGGGCGCGGTTGATTTCATCGGCCAGCAACAGGTTGGCGAAGACCGGGCCGAGCGAGGTGCTGAAGTCGCCGGTCTTCTGGTTGTAGATGCGCGTGCCGACCAGGTCGGCCGGCACCAGGTCGGGCGTGAACTGGATGCGCTTGAACTGGCCCTGCACGGTTTCGGCCAGCGTCTTGATGGTGAGCGTCTTGGCCAGGCCCGGCACACCCTCGACGAGCAGATGGCCGCCGGCCAGGATCGCAACCATCACGCGTTCCAGAAAGCGGTCTTGACCGACGACTACGCGCTTCACCTGGTAGAGGATCTGCTCCATCAGCTCGGCGGTGGCGGGTGAGGGAGAGAACGACGGGTTTTCAGTGCTCATGGGATTTCGCTGGTTTCCGAAGGACGTTCGAAGGGGATCAGAACGGCGGCATGCCCGCCGCAGCCGCCGCGTTTTCTATCGGGATCGCGAAGGCGATGCCGATGAAGGTGCGGGCCTGCGTCGGGTTCAGGATGGCGGTGACGATGCCCAGCACCTCTCCCTGCATATTGATGAGCGGACCCCCCGAGTTGCCGGGATTGGCCGCTGCGTCGAACTGGATCAGGTTACCGAGTTCCTGCTTGCCTTCAGGCGAGCGAAAAGATCGCTTCAAACCCGACACCACGCCGGCCGACACCGAAGGGCCGATGCCGAACGGGAAGCCCACCGCAGCCACCTGGTCGCCTGGTTGCAGGTCGGCCGTGGAGCGCATCGTTGCCGCGGCGAGATCGTCCGGAATCTTTTGCGCCTGCAGCACGGCCAGGTCGTTTTCGGGCTGCACGCCAGTGACGGTGGCGATCGACTCGAGCCCGTCAAAAAAGGTGACCTTGATCCTGGTGGCGCCTGCCACGACGTGCAGGTTGGTCAGGATCACGCCCTTGTCGACGATCACCACACCGGTACCGACGCCGCGTTCGTTGTCGCCCTCCGCATCGGCTTCGGGCGCTTTGCCCTTCGCCATGTTTCGGCCGCGCTTTTCAGTGGTGGCCTCGGGCGTTTTCTTTTCCGGACCGTAGCTCACGACCCGCACCACGGAGGGTCGGATGATGTCGGCTGCCCTGGCGGCAGGGGACGGCAGAACGGCGGTTTGCAACGAGCGCAGCACTGCTGCGTCGATGTCTTTTTGGGTGAGGGCGCGATTGCCCTGGTGCGGCCAGTAGTAACCGCCGCCGGCGGCCATTGCAACGCAGAGAGCGAGCAAGACGGCGAAGCTTTTTCTGCCAGACCCCGTGCCTGCCGACTTGGCGCCACCAGGGGCCCCAGTCCCGGCGTTGGCGGCAGCCGTGGCCCCAGCGTCGGCCTCAGTGTTTTCCGGGGCCGAGCCGGCCGCGGGCTGCGACGGGGTTCGGGGAGATCGGCTGTACAAACCTGGCCTGCGCATCGAGGCACCTCCGGTTAAAAGAAGACGCTAGTGCGATGACGGTAGCACGCTTTGTGCCGCCTTGCATTCGTTCGGGCATCATCGGTCGATGGCTCTTTTCATTGATACCCATTGCCATCTGGATGCAGCTGAATTCGGGCTCGATGAGCCGGCAGTGCGCGCTCGCGCAGCCGCCAAAAACGTACGGCTGTGTGTCATTCCGGCGGTGGCGGCGTTCAACTTAGCAACCGTGCGCGATCTGGCCCACGCGCAGGGTGACGCCTATGCACTGGGCATCCATCCCCTCTGCACCGGCGACGCGCAGGACGATGATCTCGACTTGCTGGACGACGAGCTTGCGGCCCGCATCGACGACCCTCGCCTGGTCGCTGTCGGTGAGATCGGGCTCGACTACTTCGTCGAGGGTCTGGACAACGAACGACAGCAGCATTTCTTTCATGCCCAGCTGGTGCTGGCCCGAAAGTACGATTTGCCGGTCGTTATCCATGTACGACGTTCGGTCGACAAGGTGCTCAAGCATCTGCGCCAAGTCGGTGCCGGGCGCCCGTGGCAGGGCATCGCGCACGCTTTCAATGGCAGCGAACAGCAGGCGAACGCCTGTATCTCGCTCGGGCTCAAGCTGGGTTTCGGCGGCGCTGTGACCTTCGAGCGGGCCCTCCAGTTGCGGCGCCTTGCCGCCAGCCTGCCGCTCGACGCGCTGGTCATGGAAACAGATTCGCCCGACATTCAGCCGCACTGGCTCTATCGAACCGCAGAGCAGCGTCAGGACGGCTCGCCGCAGGCTCGCAATGAGCCCGGTGAACTGCCGCGCATCGCCGAAGTGGTGGCAGGCCTGCGCGGAATGTCGATCGATGTATTGGCGGAGGCGACAACCCGAAACGCCATCGCCGCATTGCCCAAGCTGGGCCCTCTGATCAATTCGCCGATCGACTTGTCGGTTCGGAACCACGAGGCCGCGTAGGCAAACGCCCCGACTTCGAAGCTTGTCTTCAACGTCAAGTTCTTTGGTGTCATCCTTGAAGCACCGTGGTTCGTTAGATCCACACAGTGACAAGTTCGTCACTCCAACTTTCAAGGAGATTCTTCATGAACGCATCTTTCATTCGCACCGTCCCGGCCGTGCTCGCCCTTGCCTTCGCATCGATCGGCCTGTCGGCCCAGGCGCAGACGACTGCACCGGCAACCGCGCCGGCCGTTGCTCCCGCACCGACGGTGACAGAGCGCGCCAAGGAGACCACCAAGGACGCTGTCGACGCGACCAAGAGCGGCACCAAGAAGGCCTACAACGCGACCAAGCGCGGCACCAAGAAGGCCTACCACGCGACCAAGCGCGTCGCCAAGAAGGGCGCTAACGTCGTCGAAAACGCAGGCCACAGCACCGCCAACGGCATGCGTGCCGCAGGCGCCAAGATCGGTGAAAAGATTCCCGGCACCGCAGAGAACGCAGCTGCCAAGAAGCAGTGAACCTGAACTGATCGTCGGCTGATCGCTTGTCGATCGGCTGCTTGGTTCGACTCAACGAAAAACCCGCCGTGGCGGGTTTTTCGTCGTTCGGATGGCATCATCCGCACCCGCATGGCCACTAAAACGATGTCCCTCCCTGAAGTCAATTTTTCCGATTGGGGAGACGTGCGCTACCTGCACCTGGGCACCGAGTGGGTCCAGGGTTCCATGAAGATCGATGCTCCTTTTGAGATTGAGCTCGAATATGTGCAGCGCATGATGGCCTGGCTGTTGTTCGTCGAACCCACGAGCGTGGCCAGCAGACATGCGATGCAACTAGGGCTCGGCGCCGCGACGCTGACCAAGTTCAGCCGCAAGACATTGCGCATGCGAACCACTGCCGTCGAACTCAATCCACAAGTCGTGGCCGCCTGCCGTGGCTGGTTCAAGCTGCCGGCCGACGACGCCAAGCTGCAGATCGTCATCGCCGATGCCGCAGTAGAAATCAAGAAGCCGAAATGGCATGGCACCGTCGATGCGTTGCAGGTCGATTTGTACGACCACGAGGCCGCAGCGCCGGTGCTCGACAGCGAAGACTTCTATGCCGACTGCCGCGCTCTGCTGACCGAGGACGGCTGCATGACGGTCAACCTGTTCGGTCGCTCGTCGAGCTATGAGAAAAGTCTGGAAAAGATCAGTGCGGCGTTCGGTGTCGGCGCGGTGTGGGCCTTCAAGCCGACCCGCGAAGGCAACACCGTGGTGCTGGCCCAGCGCACGGCCAGTGAACCCAAGCGCGCCGCGCTTGCCGACCGGGCGCAAACCATACAGACTCGATGGGGTCTGCCTGCGCCCAAGTGGCTGCGGGTCTTCAAACCTCAGACCTGATTCATGAGTGCCGCTCCCCGCTCCGTTCAACCCGCCGCTGCGATTCCCCCCGGCACCGCGGCCGCAAAGGCGCTGACCCGATACGAAGGGCCGCTCGATCTGCGGCATCTCATCGAATGGCTGGCACGCGACGGCGTTATCTCACCCGAAGAAGCCAAGCGCACCATCGCCCGCTGCGCCCAGGCTGAAAGCCGGCAGGCGCCGTTGGTGCGGCTTGCCAACGTTGCGATGACGCGCGAGAAAGACGGCAAGCCGCTCGATCTGGAAATGCTGACGCAGTGGCTGGCCGGTCGCGCAGGCCTGGCCTACCTCCGCATCGATCCGTTGAAGGTCGACGTGGGCAAGGTCGCCGACACCATGAGCGCGGCCTATGCCGAACGCCACAAGGTACTGCCCATTCAGGTGACGCCGAGTGAAGTCGTCATTGCCACAGCCGAGCCTTTTCTGACCGACTGGGTTTCCGAAGTCGAGCGGCAGGCGCGCCGATCGGTGCGCCGCGTAGTGGCCAATCCGACCGACATCCAGCGGTACACGGCCGAATTTTTCGCCCTCGCCAAGTCGGTCAAGGCTGCGCAAAAAGCGGGCGGCAACACGGGCGGCGCGAGCTTCGAGCAGTTGGTCGAGCTCGGCAAGAGCAACAAGCAGCTCGACGCCAACGACCAAAGCGTGGTGCAGGTGGTCGACTGGCTCTGGCAATACGCATTCGACCAGCGTGCCAGCGACATCCATCTGGAGCCACGGCGGGAACAGGGCGTGATCCGCTTTCGCATCGACGGCGTGCTCCACCCGGCCTACCAAATGCCGATGGGTGTCATGAACGCGATGGTCGCGCGCATCAAGCTGCTCGGCCGCATGGACGTGGTCGAAAAGCGGCGCCCGCTCGACGGCCGCATCAAGACCCGCAACATGCGCGGCGACGAAGTCGAAATGCGTCTGTCGACTTTGCCGACCGCCTTCGGCGAGAAGATGGTGATGCGGATCTTCGACCCCGACACCGCGGTGAAAGATCTGGATGCGCTCGGCTTCGCGCAGCACGACGCCAAGCGCTGGGAGCAGCTCGTGACACGGCCGCACGGCATCATCCTGGTGACCGGCCCAACCGGCTCCGGCAAGACGACCACGCTCTATTCCACCTTGAAGCGCGTCGCGACCGAGCAGGTCAACGTGAGCACCATCGAAGACCCGATCGAAATGATCGAGCCTTCGTTCAACCAGACGCAGGTGCAGCCGCAACTCGACTTCGGATTTACCGAAGGCCTGCGCGCCCTGATGCGGCAGGACCCGGACATCATCATGGTCGGCGAAATTCGCGACCTGGCCACGGCCGAAATGGCGGTGCAGTCGGCACTCACCGGCCACCTGGTTTTCAGCACGCTGCACACCAACGACGCACCGAGCGCCATCACGCGGCTAATGGAGCTGGGTGTGCCGTCGTACCTCATCAACGCAGTGATGCTTGGTGTGCTGGCGCAGCGGCTGGTGCGTACGCTGTGCACGCACTGCAAGCTGCCCGACGAGTCGATCACGCGCGAGAAACTTGCCGAGTTCGTCAAGCCCTGGCAGATCACCGGTTCGGTCAGCGCGTACAAGCCGATCGGTTGCGTCGACTGCCGCATGACCGGCTACATGGGGCGCATGGGCCTCTATGAATTGCTCAGCATCAGCGAGGCTTTCAAGGCGCAGGTCAACAAGGAGCCGAACCTCGGCGCCTTGAAGCGTCAAGCCGTCACCGACGGCATGCGACCTCTTCGGCTTGCCGGCGCTCTGCGCGTGGCTGAAGGCCTCACCACCATCGAAGAAGTGCTGAGCGCTACCCCGCCGCTCGACTGAACTTCGGGGTTATCCCTAGGCTTGCATTAGGTGGAATCCACATCGTCCTGACCTCTGCCTGACCACACAATCGCGTGGTTCGAAATATGTCGAGGAGACGGGTTCATGAAAATTAAAAGTCAGAAAGACTTTTTCTCGGGACTGATGTTCGCCATCACCGGGATCGCGTTCGCCTGGGGCGCGACGACCTACAACGTGGGCAGTGGTGCCCGGATGGGGCCGGGTTACTTTCCGCTGATGCTGGGCGTCGTGATGTCAGCTATCGGGCTCGTCATCATCTTCACCGCGCTCACAGTTGAGACCTCCGATGGCGAAAAGATCGGCAGGTGGGCGTGGAAGCAGGTGGTCTTCATCCTGTTGGCCAACTTTGCTTTTGGCGTGCTGCTCGGCGGCTTGCCCAGCATCGGCTTGCCGGCCATGGGTCTCATCGTCGCCATCTACGCGCTCACGCTCATCTCGAGCCTGGCGGGCAACGAGTTCAACCTGGTCAAGGTGATCGTTCTCGCCACGGTGCTGGCTGCGGGCAGCTATGTCGCGTTCATCCTGGCGCTCAAGCTGCAAATTCAGGTGTGGCCCACCTTCATCACGGGTTAAGGGAGCACACACATGGACCTGATTCATAACCTCTCGATCGGCTTCGGCGTCGCGTTCACCTTCACGAACCTGCTGTACTGCCTGATCGGCTGCATTCTGGGCACGCTCATCGGCGTGCTGCCCGGCATTGGCCCGGTCGCGACCATCGCGATGCTGCTGCCTGCGACCTATGCGCTGCCACCGGTGTCGGCACTCATCATGCTGGCCGGCATCTACTACGGCGCGCAGTATGGCGGCTCGACGACTGCCATTCTGGTGAACCTGCCGGGAGAATCGTCCTCGGTGGTAACTGTCATCGACGGCTATCAAATGGCGCGACGAGGGCGAGCCGGACCTGCGCTCGCAGCGGCTGGCCTGGGCTCGTTCTTCGCGGGCTGCGTCGGCACGTTGATCCTTGCCGCCTTCGCACCGCCGCTGACCGAACTGGCCTTCAAGTTCGGCCCGGCCGAATACTTCTCGCTGATGATCCTGGGCCTGATCGGTGCCGTGGTGCTGGCCTCGGGTTCGCTGTTGAAGGCGATCGCGATGATCGTGCTGGGCCTCTTGATGGGCCTGGTCGGCACCGACGTCAACTCGGGCGTCGCGCGCTACAGCTTCGACATTCCTGAACTCACCGACGGCATCGGCTTCGTCGCCATCGCCATGGGCGTGTTCGGCTACGGCGAAATCATCGCCAACCTGTCGCAGCCCGATGAAGACCGCGAAGTGTTCACCGCCAAGGTGACCGGCCTGTTCCCGACCAAGGAAGACTTCCGCAACATGGTCCCGGCAATCCTGCGCGGCACAGCGCTCGGTTCTGCCCTCGGCATCCTGCCCGGAGGCGGTGCTTTGCTGGCCTCGTTCGCGGCCTACACCATCGAGAAGAAGACCAAGTTGCGCCCGGGCGAAGTGCCTTTCGGCAAGGGCAACATCCGCGGCGTGGCCGCACCCGAATCGGCCAACAACGCCGGCGCGCAAACGTCGTTCATCCCGCTCTTGACGCTCGGCATTCCGCCCAACGCGGTGATGGCGTTGATGGTCGGCGCCATGACCATCCACAACATCCAGCCGGGTCCGCAGGTCATGACCAGCAACCCTGAACTGTTCTGGGGCCTGATCGCATCGATGTGGATCGGCAACGCGATGCTGGTGATCCTGAACCTGCCGCTTATCGGCATGTGGATCAAGCTGCTGTCGGTGCCGTACAAGTACCTGTTTCCGTCCATCGTGCTGTTCTGCGCGATCGGCGTTTACTCGACCAACAACAACACCTTCGACATCTGGCTGGTGGGTATCTTCGGCTTCATCGGCTACCTGTTCTACAAGCTGGGGTGCGAGCCTGCGCCGCTGCTGCTCGGCTTCATCCTGGGGCCGATGATGGAAGAGAACCTGCGGCGCGCGCTCTTGTTGTCGCGTGGCGACTGGAGCGTTTTCGTGTCGCGGCCGATCTCGGCGGGCCTGCTGGCGGCTGCGTTGCTGCTGCTGGTGATCGTGCTGTTGCCGGCAGTCAAGAACAAGCGCGAAGAGGCGTTTGTCGAAGAGTAGGCACAGCGCATCGGAACAAGCGAGCGGCACCTTGGGGTGCCGTTTTGCTTTAATCGACGGCATGCAGCGCAACCACTTTCTTCGAGCGTCGCTCGCCATGGCCGGGGTATTCACCTTCGGCGGCGCCTGGGCGCAGACCTATCCCACCAAGCCGATCCGCCTCGTAGTGCCGTTCCCGGCCGGCGGCGCCACCGATCTTTTCGCACGCACGTTGTCGCAGAAGATGGGCGAAAAGCTCGGCGCCACGCTGGTGGTCGAGAACCGGCCCGGTGCCGGCGGCGCGATCGGGTCCGACATCGCGTCCAAGGCGACGCCGGACGGCTACACGCTGCTGCTCGCCACCACCAGCACGCACTCGATCGGCCCGGCCATGACCGTCAAACTGCCGTACGACACGGTGCGCGACTTCACGCCGATCGCGCACGTGGGCGACGCGCCGAGCGTGATGCTGGTGCCCAACGACGCACCCGCCAAGACGGTGCGCGAGTGGATCGACTACGCCAAGAAGAACCCCGGCAAGCTCAACTACGCATCGAGCGGCAACGGCACCATCGTGCAGTTGACGGCGGAACTGTTCAAGTCGCAGGCCGGCATCTTCGTGACGCACATTCCGTACAAGGGCACGGCGCTGGCCATCCCCGACCTGATCAGCGGCAAGATCGACGTGCTCTTCGATTCTTTGCCGACCGGCATGCCGCACGTGCGCGACGGCCGGTTGCGCGCGCTGGGCGTGACGACGCTCAAGCGCAGTCCGTTGGCACCGGATTTGCAACCCATCGCCGAAGTGCTGCCGGGCTTCGAGTCGAACACCTGGTTTGGCCTGTATGGGCCGAAGGCGCTGCCGGCGAATCTGGTCACGCGCATCAACACTGCCGCCAACGAGGCGCTGGCCGACCCGGAGGTGCGCGCCAAGCTGTCGCGCCTCGGCATCGAGCCGACCACCAGCACCCCGCAGGAGCTGGCCAGCATGGTCGCTGCCGACGCGGCCAAGTGGAAAAAGATCATCACCGACCGCAACATCAAAAACGACTGAGCTCCATGAAATTCGACTACGGCAATCCCTATACGTCCACGCGCATTCCTGTCTTCGCGCGCAACGTGGTATCGACCTCGCACCCGCTCGCGGCGCAGGCCGGGCTGCGCATCCTGCAACAGGGCGGCAACGCAGTAGACGCGGCGGTAGCGGCCGCCGCCGTGATGACCTTGGTCGAGCCGGTAAGCAACGGCCTGGGCAGCGATTCGTTCTGCATCCTGTGGGACGGCAAGAAGCTGCATGGACTCAATGCATCGGGTTGCGCGCCGCAAGCCTGGACGCCCGACTACTTCAAGCGCAAGTACGGTGCCGACGCCCGCACGCCGCCGCAGCGCGGCATGGATTCGGTGACGGTACCCGGCGCGGTCGCGAGTTGGGTCGCGTTGAGCGAGCGCTTCGGCAAGCTGCCGTTCGCCGACCTGATGGCGCCCGCCATCGAGACGGCCGAGCGCGGCTATCTGGTGCCGCCGGTGGTCCAGCAAAAGTGGGAGGCCGCGACGTCGCTCTTGCAATCGCAGCCGGGCTTTGCACAAGGCTTCTTGCCATGGGGCCGCGCGCCCGAAGTCGGAGAACTCTTCAGGTTTGCCGCGGCCGCACGCGCGTTCAAGTCGATCGCGGCCAGCAAGGGCGAATCGTTCTATCGCGGTGAGATTGCCGCGGCGATCGAGAAGTTTTCGACCGCCAACGGCGGCAGCCTGAAAGCCAGCGACCTCGCCAATTGGAAGCCCGAATGGGTCGAACCGATCTCGCGCGACTACCGCGGTTACACGTTGCACGAGATCCCGCCCAATGGCCAAGGCATCGCAGCGTTGATCGCGCTTGGCATCCTCGAGAAGTTCGACATCGCCTCGATGCCGGTCGACTCGGTGGCGTCGCAACATCTTCAGATCGAGGCGATGAAGCTCGCCTTTGCCGACGTGTACCACCACGTGGCCGAGTCATCGGCGATGGCGGTGACCCACCTGCAAATGCTCGATGACGACTACCTGGCCTCGCGTGCCAAACTGATCGACGTGAAAAAAGCGCAGAACTTCGGCGTCGGCAACCCTGTCAAGGGCGGCACCATCTACCTCACCGCGGCGGACGAGAGCGGGATGATGGTGAGCTTCATCCAGAGCAACTACATGGGCTTCGGGTCGGGCTGC
Source organism: Variovorax sp. GrIS 2.14 (assembly GCF_046115955.1). Classification (NCBI taxonomy): domain Bacteria; kingdom Pseudomonadati; phylum Pseudomonadota; class Betaproteobacteria; order Burkholderiales; family Comamonadaceae; genus Variovorax; species Variovorax sp. GrIS 2.14. Next base: position 342,358 of record NZ_JBJXIA010000002.1, on the reverse strand, counting down.
GTCGAGCCTGAGTTCGGCATCAGCCTGCAGAACCGCGGACACGGCTTCAACCTCGACCCGGCAAGTGCCAATGTCGTGGCACCCGGCAAGCGGCCTTTCCACACCATCATTCCGGCTTTTCTTACCAAGGGTGGGCAGCCGGTCATGAGCTTCGGCGTGATGGGCGGCAACATGCAGCCGCAAGGGCATATGCAGACTCTCGTGCGCATGCTCGACTACAAGCAGAACCCGCAGGCCGCCTGCGATGCGCCACGCTGGCGTTTCAACGCGGGACTCGAGATCAACGTCGAGTCGGCGATGAACCCGAAGACGATCGAAGGGCTCGGCGCGCTCGGCCATCGCATGGAAGTCATCAACGACTCGTACCAGGACTTCGGTGCCGGGCAGTTCATCTGGCGCGTCGGTGAAGAAAAGGGCAATCCGGCCGTCGAGGGTTACGTGGCGGCCAGCGATGCGCGACGCGACGGCGTGGCCGCAGGATTCTGATCGCCTGTGTCATCCGCCACGACTGCAGCCGACGCACAGGCACATAGCAAGTCCATCGCTGGCGGGCTCGTGTTGGCCACGGTCGGCGCGATCGCTTTCAGCGGCAAGGCGATCATCGTCAAGCTCGCGTATCGGCATGGTGTCGACGCGGTCACGCTCATCATGCTGCGCATGCTGTTCGCGCTGCCGTTGTTCGTGATCATGGCGTGGTGGTCGGGTCGCGGCAAGCCGGCGCTCACCACGCGCGACTGGATCGGCGTGTTCGGCCTTGGCTTTTCGGGCTACTACCTCGCAAGCTTTCTCGACTTTGCGGGGCTGGCCTATATCTCGGCCGGATTCGAGCGCTTGATCCTGTACCTCAACCCGACCTTGGTGCTGTTGTTCGGCTGGCTTTTGTATCGGCGCCGCGCCTCGCGTGCTCAGATCGTGGGCATGGTCATCAGCTACACCGGCGTGCTGCTGGTGTTCGGCCACGAGTTGCTGAGCAGCGGCGCAAGCCGAGGCGGAACCAGCGGAACCGATGCGGCGTGGGGCACCTTGCTGTGCTTCTTGAGTGCGGTGAGCTACGCGGGCTACCTTATCTACAGCGGTGAGTTCGTCAAGCGGCTCGGCTCGCTGCGGCTGGTCGGGCTGGCGACCAGCGTGGCCTGCGTGCTGTGCATCGCGCAATTCGTGCTGCTGCGGCCGATGAGCGCGGCGTTCGAAGTGGCACCGCAAGTCATATGGTTGTCAGTGCTCAACGCGACGCTGTGCACCGCGGTGCCGGTGTTGATGGTGATGATGGCGATCGAGCGCATCGGCGCGGCGGTCACTGCGCAAACCGGCATGGTCGGTCCGGTATCGACCATCCTGATGGGCTCGTTGATATTGGGCGAGCCGTTCACCGCATGGATCGCCGCGGGCACGGCGCTGGTCATCGCGGGTATCTTTGTTTTCACACGGTCGGGCCGTTAGCGCCCAAGGAGCAACCCCATGGATTTTGGAATCGCAGGCAAGACGGCGCTGGTGTGCGGCGCGAGCAAGGGTCTCGGCTTCGGCAGTGCGCTGGCGCTGGTGCAGGAGGGCGTGAACGTGGTGATCGTCGCGCGCGGCGCCGAGGCGCTCGAAGCCGCTGCGGTCAAGCTGCTGGCGGCACGCGCGGGCGGGTCTGCGGCGGCGACGCCGTGGGTCAAGACCGTGGCGGCCGACATCACGACCGAGGCCGGTCGTGCGGCTGCTTTTGCGGTGCACTCCGACTTCGACATCGTCGTCACGAACGCGGGTGGTCCGCCTCCCGGCGACTTTCGCGACTGGGATCGCGAAGCGTGGATCAAGGCAGTCGACGCCAACATGCTGACGCCGATCGAACTCATCAAGGCCACGGTCGACGGCATGGCGGCACGTGGCTTCGGGCGTATCGTCAACATCACATCGAGCTCTGTGAAGGCGCCGATCGACATCCTCGGCTTGTCGAACGGGGCCCGCAGCGGGCTCACCGGCTTCGTGGCAGGCGTGGCGCGCACGAGCCTCGCGGCCAAGGGCGTGACCATCAACAACCTGCTGCCGGGCGCCTTCGATACCGATCGGCTCAAGGGCACCATGGCCGGCACCGCCAAGAAGACCGGGCAAGACATCGACGCGATTCGCGCGGCCCGGCAAAAGGCCATCCCGGCGGGGCGCTTCGGCAACCCTGAGGAGTTCGGAGCCATCTGCGCTTTCTTGTGCAGCATGCAGGCGGGCTACGTGAATGGACAAAACGTGCTGGCCGATGGCGGTGCCTACCCAGGCACTTACTGACGAGCGGCCCGGCCGCGATCGTGGCACCATGCGCCTCTGATTTTTGGAGACATCGATGAAGAGCAAAGCCGTCCGCATCGACCGCCATGGCGGTCCCGAAGAACTGAAGATCGTGGAGGTCGATGTCGGCGAGCCCGGCCCCGGTGAAATACGCATCCGCCACAAGGCGGTCGGTTTGAACTTCATCGACACCTACCAGCGCAGCGGGCTCTATCCGTTTGCGATGCCGCTGCAACTCGGCATGGAGGCATCGGGCGTCGTCGAGGCGGTGGGCGAGGGCGTGACGCACCTGAAGGCCGGCGACCGTGCGGCATATGCCAGCCAGCCGCCGGGCAGCTACTGCGAAGTGCGGGTCATGCCTGCCAAGTGCGTCTGCAAGCTGCCCGATGCCATCTCGTTCGAGACTGGCGCCGCCATGATGCTGAAGGGGTTGACAGCCCATTACCTGCTCAAGAAAACACTGCCGGCCGAAGGCTTGCAGGCGGGCGACTTCATCCTTTTTCACGCCGCTGCGGGTGGCGTCGGGCTCATCGCTTGCCAATGGGCGAAGGCGTTGGGACTGCAGTTGATCGGTACCGCCGGCAGCGACGCCAAGTGCAAGATGGCGCTCGACCATGGTGCTGCATTCGCCATCAACTACAGCACCGAAAACTTCGCGGAGCGTGTGAAGGAAATTACCGGCGGCAAGGGCGTGAAAGTGGTCTACGACTCGGTCGGCAAAGACACTTTCGAAGGCTCGCTGGCCTGCCTGCGACCCTTCGGCTTGCTCGCCATCTTCGGCAACGGCTCCGGCGCGGTGCCGCCGTTCAACCTGGGCAAGCTGGCTTCCGGCGGATCGCTGTACGTGACGCGGCCGACCTTGTTCACGCACATCGCCACGCGAGAGGCGACGCAAGCGGCGGCCGACGATCTGTTCAAGGTCGTCGAAAGCGGCGCAGTCAAGATCTCGATCGACCAGCGTTACCCGCTCACCGAAGTGGCGCAGGCGCATCGCGACCTCGAAGCGCGCAAGACCACGGGTTGCACGGTGCTGACGCTCTGAACCAGTCTTGGCCATGAACACCGTCAGAACCTACATCGTCGAAGACAACGCGACCATCCGTGAGAACCTCGTCGGCACATTGCGCGAAGTGGCGCGTGTCGAAACTGTCGGTGAGGCCGAGACCGAAGACGAGGGTACAGCCTGGCTCACGCATAACCGCGGCAAGTGGGACCTGGCCATCATCGATCTGTTCCTGAAAGAAGGCAGCGGCATGAACGTGATCGAAGCCTGCCGCGACCGGTCATCCACGCAAAGGCTCGTGGTGTTGAGCAACCATACGACGCGCCATGTGCGCCAGCGCTGTGCCGAGCTCGGTGCCGACGCGGTATTCGACAAGGCCACCGAAATCGATGACCTGATCGACTTCTGCCTGCGCCAGCGGCAAGAGCAAACTAACCACCACTGACGCACGACGCCCACGCGACGCCGATCAGCTTGCACGAGCTTGGCCGCTAGGGGCGCCTGCGGCTTCAACAGTCTCGCGCACGAGCCTCCATACCCGTTCTGCCACGGGCGACAGCGCCCGGTTGCGCCGCCGTATCAGCATGATGGTGCGCTGCACCCGTGGTGTCAGCGGGCGCACCACCAGGTCGCCCAAGCCCCCGGGCGGCAACGACAACGCCGGCATCACGCTGATGCCGATGCCCGCTTCGACCATGCGAAACACGGTGGTCGGATGGCCGAGTTGCTGCGTCACCCGGCACGATGCACCGTGCTTTTTTAACGCGTCGTCGATCAGGCGTCGACTCCCGGAAGCGTGGTCGAGCAGCACCAGTTCCGCGCCATCGAGTGCCGACCATCGAACGCTCTTTTTTTGCGCAAAGGGATGTTCGGGAAGCGTCACGATCACGAAGGGATCGCTCAACATGGTTTCGAAATGCAGGTCGTCGGTGGCCGAAGGCTCGATCACGACGCCGAAGTCGACTTCGCCGCTGCGCACGCTGTCCAGCACGTCTTGCTGAATGCGGTCGAGCAGCATGAAATGGATTCCGGGCGCGGCCGTGGCGCATGCCGCGATGCACGCCGGCATGAGGTTGGCCGAAAGCGTCGGGCTGCTGGCCACACGCACCTTGCCGCCGCTCGCATTCGCGAGCCCGGCCACGTCCTGAAGCGTCTGGTCGAGCTCGTCGAGCACGCGATCGAGCCGCGCCGCCAGCGATTGGCCGGCCTCGGTCAGCGCCACCTCGCGCGTGGTGCGATCGAGCAGTTTCAGGCCGAGCTGTGACTCGAGTTCCAGGATGGCGCGGCTCACGGCCGGCTGCGTCAGGCCGACCTGATCCCCGGCGCGGCTGAAGTTGCGGCCCTCCGCAACCGACCGGAAAACCCTGAGCTGACGCAGCGTGACGTTCATGCACCAGAATCATATATCCATTAGATAAATCGATTTCTCTTTTGAATGCGGTCGCGTTCCAATAGGTGCCATGGCCCGTTCACGCTTCCTCCCCGACAACTTCACGCTCGCGCTGGTTTCGACCGTCGTGCTCGCCAGCCTGCTTCCCGCGAGCGGCGGCGGCGCCGTGTTCTTCGGGCGACTGACGACCTTCGCGATCGGCCTGCTGTTCTTTTTGCACGGGGCCAAACTCTCGCGCGAGGCGATCCTGGCGGGCATCACGCATTGGCGCCTGCACCTTTTGGTGTTCGCCTGCACCTTCATCTTGTTTCCGGTGCTCGGCCTTGCGCTCAAACCGGTGTTGCTGCCGCTCGTCACGCCCGAGCTGTACACAGGCATCCTGTTTCTTTGCGTGCTGCCGGCCACGGTGCAGTCCGCCATCGCTTTCACCTCGATGGCGCGCGGCAACGTGCCGGCTGCCGTGTGCAGCGCATCGGCGTCGACGCTGCTCGGTGTCTTCATCACGCCGTTGCTGGTCAATCTTGTCGTGGTGCAGCACGCCAGTGCGGGTGCATCGCTCGACTCCATCGGCCGGATCCTGCTGCAGTTGATGGCGCCGTTCGTCGCAGGCCATTTGTTGCGCCCGCTGATCGGCGGCTGGATCAAGCGCCGCGCGTCCATCCTCACATATGTGGACCGTGGCTCGATCCTGCTGGTGGTCTATACGGCCTTCAGCGCCGCCGTGATTGAAGGGCTCTGGAAGCAGGTGCCGATCGGTGCACTGGCCGGCTTGCTGCTGGTGTGCGGCGTGCTGTTGGCCTTGGCGCTGGTCAGCACCACCTGGCTGGCCCGCAAACTTGGCTTCGACAAGGCCGACGAGATCACGATCGTGTTCTGTGGCTCGAAGAAAAGCCTGGCCAGCGGCATTCCGATGGCACAGGTGCTGTTCGCGGCGCACACGGTCGGCGCGATCGTGCTGCCGTTGATGCTGTTCCATCAGATGCAGTTGATGGTGTGCGCGTATCTGGCACAGCGCTATGCGCGGCGGCCGCTGACCGAAGTGCCACCGAAGGTGGCGGAACAAGCCAAGGCCGCAAGGTCGGTCGGCCCCTAGGTTTTCAGGCTTTGAGTTCGCCGAGCCGCGACTCGCGCAGCCGGCTCGGTGAAAGCACACCGGCCGAGTCCAGGATCGGATAGGCGATCGAACAGATGTGCGAGTTGATGCGCTTCAGGTCGCTGATCAGGTCGATGTGCAGCGAGCTGGTTTCGATGCTCAGGGCCGTCTGGTTCGACAGCCGGCCGAGGTGCGTGGTCGCATAGGCGCGCTCCAGGTCGCGAAAGCGTGCTTTCTCTTGCAGCAGCTTTTGCGCATCGCGCACGTTGCCGTTCAGGAACACGCTCATGCTCAGGCGCAGGTTGGCGATCAGCCGCTCGTGCAGTTCGACGATCTCCTTCATGCCGGCGTCCGAAAAATTGCGCTGCGGCTTGATCTTCTTGTCTTCGATGTCGATGATCACGCGCTCGATGATGTCGCCGATCTGTTCCATGTTGATCGTGAAGCTGATGATGTCCGTCCAGCGTTTGCTCTCTTCTTCGCCGAGCGCCTCGCGCGAAATCTTCGTCATGTAGTACTTGATGGCCGAGTAGAGCTCGTCCACCGTGTCGTCGAGCTTGCGAAGCTCTTGCGCGAGCCGCAGGTCGTTGTTGCGCAGTACGTTGAGCATGCCGATCAGCATGGTCTCCACGATGTCGGCCTGGTGCAAGGCCTCGCGCGCCGCGTTCGAGATGGCGAGCGAGGGCGTCGAGAGGGCCGATGGATCGAGATGGTGCGGCCGCTGCGTCGCGGTGTTTGCGACTGGCACCGGCATCGCGCGCGACACCAGGCGCGCGACCATGTCTGTAAAGCCGATGAAGCCGAGGCTCACGAACACGTTGAAGGCCAGGTGATACAGCACCACCAGAGAGGTGGCGTCTGAAACGAAGTGGCGCGCTTCGCGCAAATAGAGGCCGACGAAGGGTGCCGCGATGGCGACACCGGCAATCTTGAAGATCAGGTTGCCGACGGTCACCTGGCGCACCGGTACCGGTGACTTGGCGGTCGTGAGGACCGCCAGCAAGCCGCTGCCCAGGTTGGCGCCGAGCACGAGGCCCAACGCCACGTCGAGCGGGACCACGTTCGAACTCGCCATGGCCGCGACCAGCAGCACCACCGCCAAACTGGAATAGGCGACCACCGCGAAGACCGCACCGATGGTGATCTCGAGCAGCACGTCGCTGTTGAGCGATGCCAGCAATGCGCGCACCGCCGGTGAAGAAAACAGCGGCCCGGTGGTAGCGACCACCAGTTGCAGCGCGAGCAGCATGAGCCCGAGGCCGATCAGCACGCGACCGACCCGACCTGCGGCGCTGGCAGAGCGCGTGATGAAGAGCACTACGCCGACGAAGATGAAGAGCGGCGACAGCCACGAAAGGTCGGTGGAAAAAAGCACCGACATCAGCGCCGTACCGACGTCGGCACCGCGCATGACAGCCAGCGCTGCCGGCAGCGTGACCAGCCCCGCGCCGACGAAGGATGAAGTCATCAGCGAGGTCGCGGTGCTCGACTGCACCAGCGCCGTGACGCCGATGCCCGACAGCGCGGCCGTGAAGCGGTTGCGCATACTTCGCACGAGGATCTTGCGCAGGTTGGCGCCGAAGACGCGCAACACGCCGGTGCGAACGAGATGGGTTCCCCAGACCAGCAACGCGATGGCTGCCAGCAGGTTCAATAAATGCTTCATCGGGAAAGGCTAACACCCCAGGTTGCTGCCAATTGCGTGTCGCCTTCGCCTGTCCTCTGCGAAGGGGTGCGTGCCTGTAGTCCTCCTCGGCCGGCCCCGCGTCGAGTCCCAAAGGGAGGGGCCGCGCCTACTTGCCTCGTCTGACCCGACGAAGCTCGTCCAGCACCAGACAGATCGCTCCCAACGTGATGGCGCTGTCAGCCACGTTGAACGCCGGGAAGTGCCAGTTGCCGACGTAGAAGTCGAGAAAGTCGACCACGTAGCCATGCATCATCCGGTCGATCACGTTGCCGATCGCGCCGCCGAGGATGGATGCCATGGCAAACGAAAACAGCTTCTGGCCGGCGTGCGTCTTGAGCATCCACAAGATGAAAACGGCAGCCGCCACGCCGATGGCGGTGAACAGCCAGCGCTGCCAGCCCGAGTGGTCCGCCAGGAACGAAAACGCCGCACCTGTGTTGTGGGCCCGCACGATGTTGAAGAAGCCGGTGACGGGCGTGTGATCGCCAAGCCGGTAGTAGCCCAGGATCAGCGTCTTGGTGAACTGGTCGACGATCAGCACGATCGCTGCCCAGCCTAGCCAGGGCCACAGGCTGCCGCCGCGCGACAAGGTCATGGTGCGCGCCATGTCAGGCAACGCTCCGCACTTCGCCCGCACCGTACAGGTTGCTGGTGCAACGGCCGCAGATGGTCGGGTAGGCCGCGTCGTGGCCGACATCGGCGCGGTAGTGCCAGCAGCGCTCGCATTTGACTTCGCTCGATGCGACGACCACGGTCGACATCGCTGTGCCTGACAGCAGCGCGACGTCCGACGCGATGAGGACGAACTTCAGGTCGTCGCCGAGGGACTGCAGCAGTGCGTGATCTTCCGGCGGCGCCGTCAGTTGCAGCGTGGCTTGCAGCGACGAGCCGACCTTGCCTTCGGCCCGCACTGTTTCGATTTCCTTGTTGACGCCATCGCGGATCTCCCGGATGCGGCTCCACTTGGCGAGCAACGCGTTGTCAGCGGTGCCGAGGTCGGTGTACGTCTGCGTGAAGATCGATTCAGTGTGGCCCAGCACGCGCCACGCTTCTTCCGCGGTGAAGCTCAGGAACGGCGCCATCCAGCGCAGCATCGCCTGCGAGATGTGCCAAAGCGCGGTCTGCGCACTGCGGCGTGCCAGCGAGCCCGGCGCGGTCGTGTAGAGCCGGTCTTTCAGGATGTCGAGGTAGAAGCCGCCCAAGTCTTCCGAGCAGTAGATCTGAAGCTTGGCGACCACCGGATGGAATTCGTACACCTGATAGTGCGCGAGGATCTCGGCCTGGAATTGCGCTGCGCGGCTGAGCGCATAGCGGTCGATCTCGAGCATGCGGTCCAGCGGCACCGCATCCTTGGCGATGTCGAAGTCGCTGGTGTTAGCCAGCAGGAAGCGCAGCGTGTTGCGGATGCGGCGATAGCCGTCGACCACGCGCGCGAGGATCTTGTCGTCGCCCGCGATGTCACCTGAATAGTCGCTTGCTGCCACCCACAGGCGGATGATTTCTGCGCCCAGCTTCTTGCTGACTTCCTGCGGGTCGAGCCCGTTGCCGAGCGACTTGCTCATCTTGCGGCCTTGCGCATCGATGGTGAAGCCGTGCGTCAGCAGCCCACGGTACGGCGCACGGCCTTCGAGCGCGCAGGCGATCAGCAGCGATGAGTGGAACCAGCCGCGGTGCTGGTCGTGGCCTTCGAGGTACAGGTCGGCTTCGGGGCCCGTTTCGTGAAAGCCCGGTGCGTGCGTGCCGCGCAGCACGTGCCAGAACGTCGAGCCCGAGTCGAACCAGACTTCGAGGATGTCGGTGCTCTTGGTGTAGCTCGACGCGTCGTCGGCGCCGAGGATCTCTTCGGTCGTGACGCGGCTCCAGGCCTCGATGCCGCCGGCCTCGACGATGCTGGCCGCCTGGTCCAGGATCTCCATCGTGCGCGGGTGCAACTCGCCCGAATCCTTGTGCAGGAAGAACGGGATCGGCACGCCCCAGCTGCGCTGGCGCGAGATGCACCAGTCGGGCCGGTTGGCGATCATGTCGTGCAGGCGCGACTTGCCGTTCTCTGGGTAGAAGGTCGTCTGTTCGATGGCGTCGAGCGCGGTCTGGCGCAAGGTCTTGGGCGCCTTGTCCTTGGTGAACACGCCTTCGCCTTCGTCCATGCGGATGAACCATTGGGCCGCGGCCCTGTAGATGACCGGCGACTTGTGGCGCCAGCAGTGCGGGTAGCTGTGCGTAATGGTTTCTGTCGTCATCAGGCGGCCGGCATCGCGCAGCGCGGCGATGACTTCGGGCACCGCCTTCCAGATGTTCTTGCCGCCGAACAACGGAAAGTCGGCCGCATAGCTGCCGTTGCCTTGTACCGGATTCAGGATGTCGTCGATCGTCAGCCCGTGTGCGATGCAGGAGTTGAAGTCGTCCACGCCATAGGCGGGCGAGGAGTGGACCAGGCCGGTGCCGTCGGTGGCGGTGGCGTAGTCGGCCAGGTACACCGGCGACAGGCGCTGGTAGCCCGCGTCGACGTCATAGAGCGGGTGCTCGAACTCCAGGCCACCGAGCGCCTCGCCCTTGACGGTGGCCAGCACCTTTCCATCGAGCGCATAGCGCGTCATGCACATCTCGACCAACGAGTTGGCCAGGATCAGCAGACCGCGCTCGGTGTCCACCAGCGAATACTCGAGCTCGGGGTTCAGGTTGATCGCCTGATTCGCCGGGATGGTCCAGGCGGTGGTGGTCCAGATGACGGCGAACACATCGCCCAGCACGTCGGGCCGGCCGAAGGCTTCGAGCACCTTGGTGCGTTCGTGCGCTTTGAAGGCGACGTCAATGGTTTGCGACTTCTTGTCGGCGTATTCGATCTCGAACTCGGCCAGCGATGAGCCGCAGTCGAAGCACCAGTACACCGGCTTCAGGCCGCGGTAGACGAAGCCGCGCTCGATCACGCGCTTGAAGGCGCGCAGCTCGCCGGCCTCGTTAGCGAAGTCCATCGTCTTGTACGGATGCGTCCATTCGCCCAGCACGCCCAGGCGCTGGAAGTCAGTCATCTGCTGCGCGATCTGCTCGGTCGCGAAGGCGCGGCTTTTGGCCTGCATGTCGTCGCGGCTCAGGTTGCGGCCGTACTTCTTTTCGATCGCGTTCTCGATCGGCAGGCCGTGGCAGTCCCAGCCCGGCACATAGAGCGCGTCGAAGCCTTCGAGCTGTCGCGCCTTGATGATCATGTCCTTCAGGATCTTGTTGACGGCGTGGCCCATGTGGATCTGCCCGTTGGCGTACGGAGGGCCGTCGTGCAGGATGAACTTGGGCGCGCCCATGCGGGCGTCGCGCAGGCGCTGGTAGCGGCCTTCGTCTTCCCATTCCTTGACCCAGCCCGGCTCGCGTTTGGCCATGTCGCCGCGCATCGGGAAGGGGGTGTCGGGCAGGTTGAGAGTGGCGCGGTAGTCGGTCGAGGAGGGGGTGTCGGACATGATTGAGTACGGAACAGGGCTTCGACAGGCTCAGCCCGAACGGGTCAGCGTCGGAACGGAGGGGAAAGCCGTTCGCCCTGAGCTTGTCGAAGGGCGGCAGCACGAGCGTGCAAGGCTAAATTCGGTCGCGCGTGGTCTGGCGGTGGGTTTCTGCGTGGGTCTGCACAAGCATGGACGCGAAGAACGCGCGCGCGTCCCGGCCATCCTTCGCGATGCCTGCAGTCAGGGCTTCGAGGCTGGTGTAGCGCAATTCGTCGTGCAGTTTTGAGAGCAGTTCCACGCGAACGATTTTACCGTAGGCACCTTCGATGCCGAGTTGCGAGGGCCACTCCAAGCAATGCGTTTCGAGCAGCACACGACCGGCGTTCACGTCGTTGGCATCGAGCGACGGCCGCACGCCGAGGTTGGCAACGCCCGGCAGCGGCTTGTCGCCGAGGCCGTGCACCAGCACCGCGAAGATGCCACTGGCCGCCGGTTTCCAATGCTTGAACCGCAGGTTGAGCGTGCGAAAACCGTCGTCCTTGCCCGGCGCCGACGCACCCAGGGCCCGACCGAGCTTGCGGCCGTGCACCACATGGCCCGAGATGGCATAAGGGCGACCAAGCAGCGTCTGTACCTCTTTCATGCGTCCGGCCTCCAGCGCCTCGCGCACGGCCGAACTCGACACCCTCAGGCCATGCACTTCGTAGCTGTTCATGCGCGCCACGTCGAAACCGTTCGCGTCACCGGCAGCGTCGAGCATCGCGTAGTCGCCGGCGCGCTTGGCACCGAAGCGGAAGTCGTCACCCACCAGCACATAGCGGGCGCCGAGGCCTTCGACAAGTACGTCGCGCACGAATTCATCGGGGGTTTGCGAGGCGAGCCGATTGTCGAAAGGCAACACGATGGTCTGCGCCACACCGCCGGCAGCGAGCTCGGCCAGCTTGTCGCGAAGGGTGCCGATGCGGGCTGGCGCGAGCTCCGGTCGCTTCGCAAGCGCCGCGAAGTAATCGCGCGGATGCGGCTCGAAAGTCAGCACGCAACTCGGCAGGCCGCGCTGACGGGCCTCGGTGTTCAAGAGCGCGAGCATGGCCTGATGGCCACGATGGACGCCGTCGAAATTGCCGATGGTCAGGGCGCAGGCTTTAGCCACACCCGGGTGCCGAAAACCGCGAAAAACCTGCATAGGCGTTGTCGAATTGATCTCTTTTTGATAGCAGCCCGCGCCCGTCAAATGGGCTCGCAGCAGCGATTTGTCACAAAGCCGGTATATTGTGACGCAGTGAGTCAATTGCCCTCTGTTCAGGGGTGCCTGCGACTCACCGTGTGCATCCGGTCTTTCCGTGGTTCTTCCCTTTTTTGAGGAGACGTGTGGTGAAGGTCTTGAAACTGTCGGCCCAAGGGCTGCCCCAGTCGTGGATATCGCTCGAACAGGCGGTAATTCACTACGCGGCGGACGAAGTTCGCTGGGAGGTGGGCGCGCAGGTGGCGGTGTATCGCGGTGGGCACAACGCTGTGACCGGGCTGCAGTCGCAGATCGCGATCAACAGCATCATCGGCACGAAGGGCGTGCCGCGCATCAATCCTTTCACGCAGCGCCCCGGGCTGACCAACAGCAAGCTGTTCTCCCGTGACCGGGGTTTCTGCGCCTATTGCGGCGGCCACTTCCACGACGACGAACTCACGCGCGAGCACATCATTCCGTTTGCGCAAAACGGCATCGACGTGTGGATGAACGTGGTCACGGCCTGCAAGCCCTGCAACCACCGCAAGAGCAGCCGCACGCCGGAGCAGGCGAACATGCCGCTGCTCTACGCGCCCTATGTGCCCAGCCTGTGGGAAGACTTCATCTTGCGCAACCGCCGTATCCTCGCGGATCAAATGGAGTTCCTGATGGCGCACCTGCCGCACAGCTCGCGCTTGCACGGTTAGCAGCGCCGCTCTCCAATTCCGCTGCGGCCTCCGGACGACTTAGTACGTCAGTTCGAGCAACGTGATGTTGCCTTGCGCCGCGGGCCAGGTCTGGCCTGCGACGCGCTCCCCGTTGAACTCTCCGGCAATCGACCGCTGCACGTCGGCCGCCAGCTTGATCTTCGACGACGACACGCCTGAACCGCGCGGCGGAACACCCGGCAGCGCGTTTTGTCCGTCGAAGCGCATGGTGTCCCGTTCAGCGTCCAAGTAGCCTCGCGGTCGCGTGAAGATCACGATGGCTTTCGCATCGCGGTCTGCCGGCGCAATGCGTTCAGGCCGCAGGTTGATGACGTTGCTGCTGCGCGGGAAGGGGCTGCGGTAGACATGTGTGGTGGCATAGCCCGGCGCCGTGATCTCGAACTCGTAGGCGGTGCCGGACTGTGCTCCGAACGGTCCCCAGCGGCCGTCGGCGCCGATCGTCTTGCGATGGACCGGTTCGCCGGTGCGAGCGCCCGTGCTGGCATCCGTTGCATAGACCGCCAACTGCGCGCCCACGATCGGGATGTTATTGGTGAACTGACCGCTCGCCGGATCGATGCTCGAAAGCCCGAGGCCGGTGAGGCGCCCGTCGAGCACGACTGTGGACTCTGGTGTCACGGCGGTGGTCCTCGGTGCCTCGCCCACCAGAAACTGCCAGGTCGCGGCGAAGGCCGCCGGCGAGAACGACGTCTCGCGGTGATCGACACGCGGTAGCACGATGTTGGTCGCGCCCTTCAGCGCCGGCGCGTCGTAGCCGATGTTCGTCGGCTTGCCGGGCGCACCGATCCACACGCCATCGGGTTGCGCGAACTTGTCGTTGTTGTCGGAGCGCAGCGTGAGCCAACGGACGCCGGACGTGACCTCGTCGCCGCTCGGTCCCTTGGGCATGTTCAGTTGCTGAATGAGGGCCGAGCGCGCCGAAAATTCACTGCGTTCGTTGAAGCCCGGCACGTTCCAGATGCCGTGGGCGGGGTTTCCGCCCAGCACCACGGCGCTGACCTTGCCAGCGCCGCCGTAGTTTTGTACGTAGTTGCGGATCGTGTTGCCGCCACGCGAGTTGCCAAGCAGCACGACCTTGCTGGCGCCCGTCGCTTTCAGCACTTTGTCGACTTCGGTTTGCAGAAAGGCTGCGGACTCCGCCGTCGAAGTGCGGCCCGGTTGAGCGATGGTGTCGTCGTCCCGCGCCAGCGGCATCGGCTGGTCGACGGCGAACAGCCGATCACGTGGCCAGCCGTTCGACTCGAAGCGCCAGATCGTCGTCTGCCAAAGCGCTGCTGAATCGCCATTGCCGTGCATGAACACGATCGGCGGACGCTCGGTCGACGACGGGGAAGGCGCGGTGGCGCAGGCGGTGAGCATGGTGACGGCGACGGCCGTGGCCAAACCCGCAATGAGGACTGTGCGACGTGTGTACGTGGGCATTACAAGCTTCGTTCCAAGTAAATACAAAACGCCCGCCGGCGAGTGCGGGCGGGCGTGTGGTGCGCTGGACGCAAGGGCGTTGGTCGGCAGGTGGCGAGAGAAGTCGCGCCTTCAGGCGAAGACGCCCGCCGTGTCATGCATGCGCGTGGACACTTCTCCCAGGTGATGCAGGGTGTCGCCGAACGTCATTTCGAGCTGCGTGAGCTTGCGAAAGTAATGGCTCGCGATGTATTCGTCGGTCACGCCGATGCCGCCGTGCAACTGCACCGAGTTCGCCGCGACGTAGCGCATCGACGTGCCGAGTTGGTACTTGGCCCGTGCCATTGCCTGCCGGCGTTCCTCTGCCGGGGCATTGAGCTTGAGCGATGCGTAGTAGCTCATCGAGCGCGCAAGTTCAAGCTGCATCTTCATGTCGGCGATGCGGTGGCGCAGCGCCTGAAAGGTGGAGATCGTCACACCGAATTGCTTGCGCTGGTTCATGTAGTCGACCGTCAACGCGACCGTCTTGTCCATGACGCCGACCGCTTCGGCACAGATCGCGGCGATGCCGATGTCGACAGCGTGCTCTAGGGCCGTCAGTCCGTCGACCGTGACCAAAATTGCCGCAGCCTTGTCGAACACGACTTCAGCGGCGCGGTCGCCAGCCTGCGTGCCGTAGCCGCGTGCTTCGACACCGCTGGCGCTGCGCTCGACCAAAAAGAGTGCGATCTTTCCGTCTAGCTGGGCCGGCACGAGGAAAGCATCGGCTTCATCGCCGGCAGCCACCAGGCTCTTGGTGCCGTTGACCGTGTAGCCGTCGCCCGACTTGGCGGCTTTTGCTTCGCACACGTCGAGTCGGTAGCGTGCCTTGCGCTCCTGGTACGCGAGCACGACGATGGCCTGACCGCCAGCGATGCGCGGCAGCCAGTTTTCCTTGATGTCGGCGCCGGCGTAGCCGCTCAGCACCCCGCCCGCGATCAGCGTCTGTGCAAAAGGCTCCAGCACGATGCCGCGGCCGAGTTCTTCCATGACCACCATGCCTGCAACGGGGCCCATGCCAAGCCCGCCGTCGTCTTCGCTGATGTAGAGACCGCCAAGGCCGAGTTCGGCGATCTCGTCCCATGCTTCGCGCGAGAAGCCACCGGCCGCTTCGATCTTGCGGCGGCGTTCGAAGTCATAACCTTTGTCGACCCACTTGCGAACGGCGTCGCGAAGTTGTTCTTGGTCGTCGGTGAAGTTGAAATCCATTTTTAATTCCTAGCGAAGCTCTTGCTGGAGCCCCCTCGTGGAGGGGGAGTGGGGAGCAGTCCTGTCGCGCTCGCGCGGACGGTTCTAAGGCGTTAGCCGAGAACCGTCTGCGCGACGATGTTGCGTTGCACTTCGTTCGAGCCACCGTAGATGGTGGTCTTGCGCATGTTGAAGAAGGTCGACGTGAGCGGCGCCAGTGCAGGGTTGCCACCGGGAAAGTTGCCTTGGTAGCCAGCTTCCATCGCCTCGCGGATGAGCGGTAGCGAATAAGCGCCGCCCGCCAGCATCATCAGTTCCGTATAGCGCTGCTGAATTTCGCTGCCGCGAATCTTCAGCAGACCGGCGACGTCTAGCGAGTTCTTGCCCGACGTCGCGGCCGACAGAACGCGCAGGACCATCATCTCGAGGGCGACCAGGTCGACTTCGAGCTTGGCAATCTCGTCGCGGAAGCGCGAAGCGTAAGCATCGCCCGCCGCGTCCCAAACGCCTTCGCTCTTCGCGATGCGCTTGAGGCGTTCGAGTTCGCGCTTGGCGCGGTTCACGTCGGCGATGTTGGTGCGCTCGTGGCTGAGCAAATGCTTGGCGTAGGTCCAGCCCTTGTTCTCTTCGCCGACCAGGTTCTCGGCCGGCACTTCGACGTTGTCGAAGAACACTTCGTTGACTTCATGGCCGCCGTCAAGCAGCTTGATCGGCCGCACGGTCACGCCTTTCGACTTCATGTCGAGCAGCAGGAAGCTGATGCCGGTCTGCGGCTTGCCCTCATTGCTGGTGCGCACGAGGTTGAACATCCAGTCGCCATACTGACCGAGCGTGGTCCAGGTCTTTTGGCCGTTGACGATGTATTTGTCGCCTTGGCGTTCGGCCTTGGTCTTGACCGAGGCGAGGTCGGAACCCGAACCCGGCTCGCTGTAGCCCTGGCTCCACCAGACTTCACCGCTGGCGATGCCAGGCAGAAAGCGCTTCTGCTGTTCGGCATTGCCGAAAGCCATGATCACCGGCGCGACCATCACAGGTCCGAACGGAATGATGCGCGGCGCGCCTGCCAGGGCAGTTTCTTCCTCGAAAAGATGGCGCTGGATGGCGGTCCAACCCGGACCGCCGAATTCCTTTGGCCAGCCGTAACCGAGCCAGCCCTTGGAGCCCAAAATCTTGGCCCACCGCTGGAGATCTTCACGCGTCAGCTCGAGCGCGTTGTGCACCTTGTGCGAGATCTCGGGGGGAAGGTTATCTTTGACCCAGGCGCGAATATCTTCGCGGAACTTTTGTTCTTCGGGCGTGAAGCTCAAATCCATGCGTGCCTCGCTGTGTTGATCGGATCGCCGTTGCGGCTTAAACTCCGGAATTGCGGTTTTTAGCACGGTCGTGCGGTTTTCGGGTGTCCGCGCCGCGACAAAAAAGGTCGCAGCTGCGCGCACAGATAATTCGCGCCTCCATGAAGAACATCGTGATCCTGATTTCCGGCGGCGGCTCCAACATGGCGGCCATCGTGCGGGCTGCCGGAAGCGGTCGCTGGGCAGAGCGCTTCGGCGCTCGCATCGCGGCGGTCATCAGCAACCAGCCGACGGCGGGCGGCCTTTCTCTGGCAGCAACCAACGGCATCGCTACGGTGGCGGTAGACCACAAAGCATTTGCGGTGCGCGATGAATTCGACGCCGCACTGGCAGCAGCCATCGACGTTCATGCGCCGGCGCTCGTCGTTTTGGCAGGATTCATGCGTATCTTGACTCCCGGCTTCGTGGCGCATTTCGACGGGCGTCTGATCAACATCCACCCGTCGTTACTTCCGGCCTTTCCGGGGCTTCGCACCCACCAAAGAGCGATCGACGCGGGCTGCCAGGTGGCGGGCGTTACCGTGCACCATGTCACCACGGAGCTCGACCACGGCCCGATCCTCGCGCAGGCCGCGGTGCCGGTACTGCACGGCGATACGGCCGCCACTCTGGCCGAGCGGGTGCTCGCACAGGAGCATCGCCTTTATCCGCTGGCCATCGAGCGCTGGCTCGAAATCGAAGCAACTGCTAGTCCGGAATCCGCCTGAACCTCAGGCGTTCGACGCCATCGAACTGAACGGTTTCGCCAAACATCGCTGCGGGCCGTACCCATAAACCATGCTGGCCGTAAAGCGCGCGATAAAGCGTCATCGCCTCCAAGGTTTCGCTGTGGCGCACGGTGTCGATGACTTCGTATTCGCCGCCTTTGTAATGGCGGTAGCGGCCGGGTGGCGTCGCAATCAGGGGAGGGAGGTCGTCGTCGGTCATCGTCGGATTGTGGCGGCCGGCGTCTGGGCGCCGGCGCTGCGGAGGCAGGATGGGACAATCGACCCATGCATCCCCAAGCCCTGTTGCAGGCGACCGCCGATCTGGTCGGCCTTGTTCTGAAATTCGATCATCCGGCCGACCAGGTCGTTTCCCGTTTTTTTCGTGATCACCGTGAGTTCGGGCCGCGCGAGCGCGGCACGCTCGCCGAGACCGTTTACACCGTGCTTCGGAAGAAGCTGTTGTTCGATCACTTGTCGCCCTCGGGCAGCGGTTCCAAGGAGCGTCGCATGGCGATTTTGGGGTTCTACGGACCCCGTGACTTCCTGAAAAGTGCACTCAACGACACCGAAAAGCGTTGGCTGGACAACTGCGACGCCGTCAGCCAGGACGATCTCCTCGAGCGCCATCGACATAATTTGCCCGAATGGATGGTCGGCCCGCTAAAGGCGCAATTGGGCGATGATTTTTGGCGGTTGGCCGAGAGCTTGCAGCAGCCGGCGCCGCTCGATCTGCGGGTCAATGTGCTGATCGCCAAGCGGCCCGAAGTCAAAGCGGAACTGAAGAAGGCAGGCATCGCCGCCGTAGAAACGCCGTTCTCGCCTTGGGGTTTGCGCATCGAAGGCAAGCCGGCGCTCAACAAGCTGGACGCCTTTGTGCGCGGCGCGGTCGAGGTACAGGACGAAGGCTCGCAATTGCTGGCGTTGCTGCTCGACGCCAAGCGCGGCGAAATGGTGGTCGATTTTTGCGCTGGTGCGGGCGGCAAGACGCTCGCCATCGGTGCCACGATGCGCAACACCGGTCGGCTGTATGCATTCGACACGTCGGCGCACCGGCTTGACGCTCTGAAGCCACGGCTCGCACGCAGCCAGTTGTCCAACGTCCATCCTGCCGCAATCGCGCACGAGCGCGACGACCGCGTCAAGCGCCTGGCCGGGAAGATCGATCGCGTGCTGGTCGACGCGCCCTGTTCGGGACTCGGCACCCTTCGCCGCAATCCCGATCTGAAGTGGCGCCAGTCGCCCCAGTCGGTGGCGGAAATGACTGCGAAGCAGGCCGCCATCCTGCAAAGTGCGGCACGGCTGGTGAAGTCCGGCGGCAGGCTTGTCTATGCGACGTGCAGCCTGCTGCCGGAAGAAAACGAGGCCATTGCGGAGGCTTTCAGCGCGGCCAACCCGGATTTCGCGCCGATGGACGTGGCAGAAGTGCTTGAGGGGTTGAAAGTCGAGGGCGCAAAAGAATTGTGTGCAGGCGGCGAGGGCGGTACCCGCTATTTGCGGCTTTGGCCACACAAGCACGCGACCGATGGTTTCTTTGCAGCCATATGGAACCGCAAATAGGCGCGAGGCTCCAAAGAGGTAGATACCCTTGCGATTTATCAAGGATATAGGGCCTCAAAATGGCCTCGGCCCCTTAAAATTCGACCATATCTTAAGGCTGCACCTTCGTGTGGCCATGGAGTACCTGACTCAATGTTGCTTCCTGACTCTGCCGTTCTGAACGCGGCCATCGAATGGCTCGGACACGGCTTGTGGAATCTGACGTGGTGGGAAGTCGTGCTGTACACGCTCGTTACCACGCACATTACTATCGCGGCCGTCACTATCTTCCTGCACCGGACGCAAACGCACCGTGCCATGGACCTGGGCCCGATCCCGTCTCATTTTTTCCGCTTTTGGCTCTGGCTCGGCACCGGCATGGTGACCAAGGAATGGGTTGCCATTCACCGGAAGCACCATGCGAAGTGCGAGACGGAAGAAGATCCGCACAGCCCGCAGGTCAAGGGCATCGACGAAGTGCTTTGGCGCGGCGCCGAGCTCTATCGCAAAGAATCCAAGAACATGGAAACGATGGAGCGTTACGGACACGGCACGCCTGACGACTGGATCGAGCGCAATCTGTACACGCGCTTCAGCTGGCAAGGCGTGGGCTTGATGCTGGTCATCAATGTGGCTCTGTTCGGCATGTTGGGTCTGGCTGTTTGGGCCGTGCAGATGCTCTGGATTCCAATCACTGCTGCCGGCATCATCAATGGCATTGGCCACTACTGGGGCTACCGCAACTTCGAGGCGCCCGATGCGAGCCGCAACGTTTCGCCTTGGGGTCTGATAATTGGCGGCGAAGAACTGCACAACAATCACCACACCTACCCGACGTCGGCCAAGTTCTCTGTCAAAAAGTACGAGTTCGATATCGGCTGGGTCTACATCCAGATGATGCAAGCCATCGGCTGGGCCAAGGTCAAAAAGGTTCCGCCAAAGATGCTCATGGGCGACATCCAGCCCGTGGCCAACGAGAAGACGCTCGAGGCCGTCATCGCCAATCGCTATGAAGTTATGGCCGGTTATGCCCGGGGAATGCGTCAAACGACGCGTGACGAACTGGCCGTTCTTAAGGCCAAGGGCGCCGATCTGTCGGTTCTGAAGGCGGCCAATCGCTGGCTGCATCGCGACGACGACAAGGTGCCGGCATCGGCCCGTCCACACTTGGTGCAGGCCCGTGCCGCGCACCCGGTGCTGGACAAGATGGTGACGATGCGTGAGGAACTGCGTCAGCTGTGGCTCAACACATCGCACTCGCGTGAACAGTTGGCCAGCGATCTGGCCGCTTGGTGTCACCGCGCGGAAGCCAGCGGCATCAGCGCGCTGCGTGAGTTCTCGGTGCGCTTGCGGGCTGCTCGTACATAGCAGTACAGATCACCTACTGGCTCGTCTCAATGCGATGGCGCGTGGGGCGGGAATGAAAAGCCGGCTCTATGCCGGCTTTTTTGTGTCTGTCACCTTGGTGCGTTGGCGCTCTCCATAGATCGCAGGCGACAAAAAACCCGCTGGATTGCAGCGGGTTTTTAATGGATCCAGCCGAATTACTTCAGCTTGATTTCCTTGTATTCGACGTGCTTGCGCGCCTTGGGATCAAACTTCATGAGCGACATCTTTTCAGGCATCGTCTTCTTGTTCTTGCTGGTCGTATAGAAATGGCCGGTACCCGCAGTGGATTCCAGCTTGATCTTTTCGCGTCCGCCTTTGCTCGTTGCCATGATTTAGCTCCTTAAGCTTGGCCGCGTGCGCGCAGATCTGCGAGCACGACGTCGATGCCGTTTTTGTCGATCAGGCGCAAAGCAGCGCTTGAAACACGCAGGCGAATCCAGCGGTTTTCTGTCTCGACCCAGAAACGACGGTATTGCAGGTTCGGCAAGAACCGGCGCTTGGTTTTGTTGTTGGCGTGGGAAACATTGTTTCCGACCATCGGGCCCTTACCCGTGACTTGACATACGCGTGCCATGTGGACGCTCCTTCATGAACAGCTGGCACCGGTCGCAGCGGAACGAAATCCGTTGGGGGTGGTTTGCAGCTTGACCTCGCCAGAAACGGGTGGCGGTACCCCGGTTTGCCGGAGCGCAAAAATGCACCCGAATTCAGCAAAGCCTGCAATTATAGCGTGACGTCTTGTTCGAGGAAGCGCTGCGCGTCGAGCGCTGCCATGCAGCCTGTGCCTGCGCTGGTGATGGCTTGACGGTAGATGCTGTCTTGCACATCGCCTGCGGCAAAGACGCCCGGCACGCTCGTCATGGTCGCAAAGCCCTGCAGCCCCGAGCGCGTCACGATGTAGCCGCCGTTCATCTCGACCTGGCCTTCGAAAATGTCGGTGTTGGGGTGATGACCGATCGCGATGAAGCAGCCCTGCAGCTTGATGTCTTCGGTCGAGCCTGTTTGCGCATTTTTGAGTCGAACGCCCGTCACGCCCGAGTCGTCGCCCAGCACTTCGTCGAGCGTGTTGTGGACCTTGAGTACGATCTTGCCTTCACGCTCTTTCTCGTAGAGCTTGTCGATCAAGATGGGCTCCGCCTTGAACTTGTCGCGTCGATGCACGAGAGTGACCTTGCTGGCGATATTCGACAGGTAGAGCGCCTCTTCGACCGCCGTGTTGCCGCCGCCAATGACGCAAACTTCCTGGTTCTTGTAAAAGAAGCCGTCGCAAGTTGCGCATCCGGACACACCGCGTCCCATGAACTTCTGTTCCGATTCGAGGCCCAGATACTTTGCCGAAGCACCGGTGGAGATTACGAGGGCGTCGCAGGTGTAGGTTGCGCTGTCGCCGGAGAGAGTGAAAGGTCGCTTGCTCAAGTCGACCTTGTTGATGTGATCGAACACGATTTGCGTCTTGAAACGTTCTGCGTGCTCCAGAAAACGCTGCATCAGTTCGGGGCCTTGAACACCGTGAACGTCTGCCGGCCAATTGTCGACTTCGGTCGTGGTCATGAGCTGTCCGCCCTGAGCCATGCCGGTGATGAGGAGCGGTTGCAGGTTGGCGCGTGCCGCATAAACGGCGGCGGTGTAGCCGGCCGGGCCGGAGCCCAGGATCAGGACCTTGGCGTGTTGTGGGGATGAGGACATGGATAGAAAACCTAAGATTTGCGCTGCGCCAGCGTGTACATTTTCAGGGTGATAGGTATGAAGTATCACCGCCCGGTTCAATACCGGGCGCGCTCCATTTTCAATGCGCACGATTGCTTTAATGAATTGGTTTGCAATTGGTCGAACAACGTGCGGTAGCGAGGATTAATTGAATGTCGATGCTGTCCAATCTTGAGCTGCTCCGGCGCGTCCCACTGTTCGCAGCCCTGACTCCCATGCAGGCTGCAAGCATCGCGGACGCGATCATCAAAAAACGCTTCAAACGCGCGGAGATGGTGGTCGAGCAGGGCAAGAAATCAGATGCGCTGTACATCATTCTCACAGGACGAGCGCGTGTCATGAGCACCGACAGCCGGGGCCGCGAAGTCATTCTCGCCACCTTGCAACCCGGCGACTACATCGGCGAGATGAGCTTGATCGACGACGAGCCGCATTCGGCCACCGTCCGCACTGAAGTGCAGACAGACGTCCTCATGCTGGGCCGCGAAGCGTTCGCGCGCTGCCTGCCCGAGAACTCGTCCATGTCGTACAACATCATGCGCGGCCTGGTGCAACGCTTGCGGCACGCCGATCGCAAGATCGAGTCGCTCGCCTTGATGGACGTTTATGGGCGCGTCGCGCGCTCCCTGCTTGAGTTTGCAGTGGACGATGGCGCGGGTAACCTCAAAGTGCGTGACAAGATTTCCCGCCAGGACCTGGCCAAGATGGTGGGCGCATCGCGCGAGATGGTCAGCCGAGTCATGAAAGACCTCGAAGAGCGGGGCTTTGTCCAGACGCAGCCCGATGGCTCGATGATCGTCAAAGACCGGCTGCTGTCGCTGACCTGAGCGGCCATGCCGGCTGCGACTTCCGCAGATGGCTTGAAACGGGCACTGCGCCGCAGCGCGTTGCGCGCTTCTGACGGTGCCGTCGCTGACAACGCGACAGGCGCCTTTTTCGTTGTAGTGTTCATGCGGCCGTTGCCCGTTCTCCATTGTCTGGAGTAGCAGGCTGGATGCCGCGTTTTTCATGACCTATTCCCTCAATACGCTTCAATCTTCTTCTCCTGGTGCCGACGCGCAGCCCGTGCGCCTGAAGGCGATGCGCTTCGCCCACGAAATCACGCTGATCGCGGGGTTTGTGGTGCTGCTGTTCTGGCTGCTCGCCATGTTGAGCTTCACCCCCTCCGATGCGGCCTGGTCGACGTCCGGCACGGGCGGTGACGTCAAGAACTGGGGAGGCCGACTCGGCGCGTGGATAGCCGATGGCAGCTACTTCCTGGCCGGCTATTCAGTTTGGTGGTGCCTTGCGGCGGGCCTGCGTGTCTGGCTGTCATCGTTGGCCGGCTGGCTGCGCGGAGGCGAAGTGTCGCCCGCCGAGGAGCCGGTGCGCGGTCGCTTCAACCGCAGCCGTATCGCGTTCTGGGCGGGGCTGGTGCTGCTTCTATGCGCCAGCGCCATGCTCGAATGGTCGCGTTTGTACCGTCTCGAATTCCGTTTGCCTGGTCATGGCGGCGGCATCCTCGGCTATCTCGTGGGGCCGGGGAGCGTCAAGTGGATGGGCTTTACCGGCTCGGCGCTGATCGCCATTGCCTGCGGCGTGATCGGTTCTGCGCTGGTGTTCAGATTTTCGTGGAGCCTGATCGCAGAACGTATCGGCTCGCGGGTTTATTCGCTGTTCGAATCGCGGCGCGAAAAGCGCGAGATTGCGGCCGACATTGCATTAGGCAAGAAGGCCGTCCGGGAGCGCGCGGAGGCCGAAGAGTATCTGGCCTCGCGCGATGGCGATGGTGACGACGGCGAGATGGCTGACGACGAGATACGCATCGACCCGCCGCCAAGACGCCGCCCCCCTTCGCCGCCGGTGCAGATCGAGCCGGCCATGAGCGATGTGCCCAAGAGCACCCGCGTCGTCAAAGAGCGTCAGAAGCCGCTCTTCAAGGAATTGCCCGACAGCAAGTTGCCGCAAGTCGATTTGCTCGATGCAGCGTTAGTGAGGCAGGAGACGGTTTCGCCCGACACGCTCGAAATGACCTCTCGCATGATCGAGAAGAAGTTGAAGGACTTCGGCGTCGAAGTGCGCGTAGTGCTGGCCTCGCCCGGCCCTGTGATCACGCGCTACGAGATCGAACCGGCGACCGGCGTCAAGGGTTCGCAGATCGTCGGCCTGGCCAAAGACCTGGCGCGTTCGTTGTCGCTGGTGTCGATCCGGGTGGTCGAAACCATTCCCGGCAAGAACTTCATGGCGCTCGAGTTGCCGAACGCCAAGCGGCAGTCCATCAAGCTCAGCGAAATCCTGGGCTCGCAGATCTATCACGAGGGCAAGTCGATGCTCACGATGGGCCTCGGCAAGGACATCATCGGCAACCCGGTCGTCGCCGACCTTGCCAAGATGCCGCACGTGCTGGTGGCTGGCACGACCGGCTCTGGCAAGTCGGTCGGCATCAACGCGATGATCTTGTCGTTGCTCTACAAGGCCGAGGCGCGCGACGTTCGGCTCTTGATGATCGATCCCAAGATGCTCGAAATGTCGGTCTACGAGGGTATCCCGCACCTGCTGGCGCCGGTGGTCACCGACATGCGGCAGGCCGCGCACGGCCTGACCTGGTGCGTGGCCGAGATGGAGCGCCGCTACAAGCTGATGAGCAAGCTCGGGGTGCGCAATCTGGCCGGCTACAACGTCAAGATCGACGAGGCCAAGGCCCGCGAAGAGTTCATCTACAACCCGTTCAGCCTGACGCCGGACGATCCGGAGCCATTGCGCCGCGAGCCGCACATCGTGGTCGTCATCGACGAGCTGGCCGACCTGATGATGGTGGTCGGCAAGAAGATCGAGGAACTGATCGCGCGACTCGCGCAAAAGGCGCGCGCGGCAGGCATCCATTTGATTCTGGCAACGCAGCGTCCCAGCGTCGACGTTATTACCGGGCTGATCAAGGCCAACATTCCGACCCGGATTTCGTTTCAGGTGTCGAGCAAGATCGACTCGCGCACCATCCTCGACCAGATGGGCGCCGAAGCGCTGCTCGGAATGGGCGACATGCTCTATATGGCCAGCGGCACCGGACTGCCGGTGCGCGTGCATGGCGCCTACGTCAGCGATGAGGAGGTCCATCGCGTGGTCGCGTACCTCAAGTCGCAAGGCGAGCCCGACTACATCGAAGGCGTACTCGAAGGCGGTTCGGTCGACGGCGAAGACCTGTCTATGAGCGGCGATGCCAGCGCCGAAAAAGATCCGATGTACGACCAGGCGGTCGAGGTCGTGCTCAAAAACCGAAAGGCCAGCATTTCGCTGGTGCAGCGCCACTTGAAGATCGGCTACAACCGCGCGGCGCGGCTGGTCGAAGACATGGAAAAGGCCGGTCTGGTCAGCTCGATGAGCACCAATGGCCAGCGCGAAATTCTGGTGCCGGCGCGCGCCGAGTGAACCTAACGGACGATTGATGAAAAAGCTCTTTGCGACACTGTTGATAGCAACTGCCACATTCGGTGCATGGGCCGGCGGCATGGAAAGCCTTGAGTCGTTCGTGAAGACCGTGAAAAGCGGCCGCGCCGATTTCACTCAGACCGTGACTGCGCCGCCGCGCGACGGCCAGCCGGGGCGCGTCAAGACGTCGACCGGCACCTTCGAGTTCCAGCGGCCTGGCAAATTCAAGTTCGACTACAAGAAGCCGTTTGCGCAGACCATCGTCGCCGACGGCAAGACGCTGTCGCTGTTCGATGTCGATCTCAACCAGGTCACGCAGCGCCCACAGGCGCAGGCCCTTGGGTCGACGCCCGCCGCACTGATTGCGGCCGCTCCCGACTTGCGCGCACTGCAGACCGACTTCGCGCTCGAAGGCGCGCCGGAGCGCGATGGCCTGCAGTGGGTCAAGGCAACCCCGAAGAGCAAGGACGGCCAGCTCCAGAGCGTGCAGATCGGGTTTCAGGGTGACGCGTTGGCGTCGCTCGAAATCCTCGACAGCTTCGGCCAGCGATCGGTATTGAAGTTCAGCAAGGTCGAGGTCAATCCGACGCTGCCGGCAGGCACCTTCGAATTCAAGACGCCTGCGGGCGCCGATGTTTTGAAGCAATAGCCTCCGCGGTCGCGGTCGGCCTCATCGCTGTCCGCTTTCGACCTTCTCGGCATAGCGCTCCCGTTCTTGTGGCGCGGCATCGCAAAATGTTCCCATGGCCGTCAAATCCCAAGCCACTGCAGCGACATCACACCAACCACTGGCCGAGCGCCTGAGACCGAAGACGCTGGGCGAGGTCATCGGCCAGCAGCACCTGCTCGGACCGGGCATGGCACTGCGCATCGCGTTCGAGTCGGGCCAGCCGCACTCCTGCATCCTCTGGGGACCGCCCGGCACCGGAAAGACGACCATCGCCCGTTTGATGGCGGATTCGTTCGATGCGCAGTTCTTGAGCATCAGCGCGGTCCTCGGCGGCGTGAAAGACATTCGCGATGCGGTCGATCGGGCGACAGTTGCGCGCGATGGGCTGGAGCAGCGCCGCACCATCGTGTTCGTCGACGAAGTGCATCGCTTCAACAAGAGCCAGCAGGACGCCTTCTTGCCGCACGTCGAGTCAGGCCTGTTCACCTTCATCGGCGCGACGACCGAGAACCCTTCCTTCGAGGTGAACTCGGCGCTGCTTTCGCGGGCTGCGGTGTACGTGCTGCAACCGCTGGGTGAGGACGACCTGAAACAGATCGTCGCGCGCGCCCAGCAGATCAACGCGGTGCCGGCCATCGAAGGCGCTGCGATCGACCGGCTCGTTGCCTATGCAGACGGTGATGCGCGCCGCCTTCTCAACACGCTCGAAACGCTGGCCGTTGCCGCCGGCGCCGAGAAGATCGAGCAGATCACCGACGACTGGTTGCTGCGCGTGTTGGGCGAGCGCATGCGGCGCTACGACAAGGGCGGCGAGCAGTTCTACGACACCATCAGCGCGCTGCACAAATCGGTCCGAGGCAGCGACCCCGATGCCTCGCTCTACTGGTTCATGCGAATGCTCGATGGCGGCGCCGACCCGCGCTACATGGCGCGCCGCCTGGTGCGCATGGCGAGCGAAGACATCGGCCTGGCCGACCCGCGGGCTCTGCGGCTCGCGCTGGACGCAGCCGAAGTCTACGAGCGCCTTGGCACGCCGGAAGGCGAGCTCGCGCTGGCCGAATGCGTGATCTACCTGGCGATGGCGCCCAAGTCGAACGCGGTCTACAAGGCGTACAACGAGATCAAGGCCTTCATCAAGAACGACGGGACCAGGCCGGTGCCGATGCATCTGCGCAATGCACCGACCAAGCTCATGAAGGAGCTCGACTACGGCAAAGGCTATCGCTATGCGCACGACGAGGCCGACGGCTTTGCTGCAGGTGAGAGCTATCTGCCCGACGGTATGGCACCGCCGCCGTTTTATCGGCCTGTCGAACGCGGGCTGGAGATCCGTATTGCTGAGAAGCTGCGCGAGCTCCGCAAGAAAAACGACGACGCAAAAGACTGACTGGCAGCCGACCAAAGGAATGGTCTTTGCGACAGCGATCGACTGCAGACACCAGGCCCGACATCACCGCATGCGCAATCTGCAAAAGGCTGTGGTGAGCACACGCCACAGCGGGAAAACCCGTGCCCCGAATGCACCAAAGTAGCCTGCATGCGTGCCTACAATCCCGCCCACCTTGCCGCCAACCGATCGGGTCTGGCGGGAATTTTGCTAGGTAGCTGAACGGCGCCAATCCGGTGCGTAGGGACTCGTTATGGAAATATTGCTGCAGCAGATCATCAACGGTCTGGTTCTCGGCAGCATGTATGCCTTGATAGCCTTGGGCTACACCATGGTGTACGGCATCATCAACCTCATCAACTTTGCGCACGGCGAAGTGCTGATGGTTGGCGCGCTCACCAGCTGGAGCGTGATCCGCTTCATGCAGGAGTCGATGCCCGGCATGCCAGGCTGGCTCATGCTCATCATCGCGCTGATCTGCGCCTGCGTCGTCGCGGCCACGCTCAATTTCGTGATCGAGAAGCTGGCTTACCGGCGACTGCGAAACAGCCCCAAGCTGGCTCCGCTCATCACGGCTATCGGCATGTCGATCCTGCTGCAGACGCTGGCGATGATCATCTGGAAGCCGACCAACAAGCCTTATGCAACCTTGTTGCCCTCCGACTCCATCAATGTGGCCGGCGCGTCGATCTCGCCCACGCAAATCATGATCCTGGTCGTTACCGCTATTTCATTGGCCGTGCTGACCTGGTTGGTCAACTACACCAAACTCGGCCGCGCGATGCGTGCCACCGCCGAGAACCCGCGCGTCGCGTCGCTCATGGGCATTCGACCTGACGTGGTGATCTCGGCGACCTTCGTCATCGGCGCCGTGCTCGCCGCTATCGCCGGGGTGATGCAAGCCTCCAATTACGGCATCGCCAATCACTCGATGGGCTTCTTGCCCGGCCTCAAGGCCTTCACTGCAGCAGTGTTCGGCGGCATCGGCAACCTGCCGGGTGCCGTGGTCGGCGGGTTGGTGCTGGGACTGGTCGAAGTGATCGGGGCCGGTTACCTGGGCACGCTCACAGGCGATGTGCTGGGCAGCCAGCATGCCGACATCTTCGCGTTCGTGATCCTGATCATCACACTGACCGTGCGACCATCCGGCTTGCTGGGCGAGCGCGTGGCAGACCGAGCTTAAGGAGTGAACACCATGCAAAAGAAAAAAAGCATCGTTCTCTTCATCCTCGCGGCCATTGCCCTCATCGTGCTGCCGCATATCCTGCAGCAGTTCGGCAATGCCTGGGTGCGCATCGCCGACACCGCTTTGCTCTATTGCCTGTTGGCGCTGGGCTTGAACATCGTGGTCGGTTACGCCGGTCTGCTCGACCTGGGCTATGTGGCCTTCTATGCGATCGGCGCGTACATGTACGCGTTGCTCAATTCCTCGCAGTTGACCGATAACTTCCCGGCCATCGCCGCGATGTTTCCGGGGGGGCTGCACACGCCGCTGCTGTTGGTGATTCCGCTGGCGCTGGGTCTCGCTGGAGTTTTTGGTGTGCTGCTCGGCGCGCCCACGCTCAAACTGCGCGGTGACTATCTGGCCATCGTGACGCTGGGCTTCGGTGAAATCATTCGAGTGTTCATGAACACGCTGGACCATCCGGCCAACATCACCAACGGCGCCAAAGGCATCGACGGGATCGATTCGGTGCATTTTTTCGGGCTCAATCTGGGCAAGCCTTTGACCATCGGTGGTTACACGCTGTCTTCGGTCACGCTGTATTACTACCTGTTTCTGGTCTTCGTGCTGATCACGCTCGTCATCTCGCACCGCCTGCAGAACTCGCGAGTCGGGCGTGGCTGGATGGCGATTCGGGAGGACGAAATCGCCGCCAAGGCGATGGGCATCAACACCCGCAACATGAAGCTGCTGGCCTTCGGCATGGGCGCCAGCTTTGGCGGCGTGTCGGGCGCCATGTTCGCCTCGTTCCAGAGCGCCATCACGCCGGAGTCTTTCAATCTGAATGAGTCGGTGATGATCGTCGCGATGGTCGTGCTGGGTGGCATCGGCCATTTGCCGGGCGTGATCCTCGGCGCGGTATTGTTGGCGACGCTGCCCGAGGTGCTGCGCTACGTGGCGGGTCCGCTCCAGGCGCTGACCGACGGCCGACTCGATGCATCCATCCTGCGCCAGCTCTTTATCGCGCTTGCCATGATCATCATCATGCTGGTACGGCCGCGTGGGTTGTGGCCATCGCCAGACCACGGCAAGTCGCTCGCGTCGGCCAAGGGCAGCCCGGTGCCGATCGATGGATCGATCCAGCAGCACGGCTCGGGCCTCGAGGCACCATCCGATGAAGTGCCCGGCGGTGCCGCGCGTCCGATGTCGATCAATCCTTGAACGAGCCAGCACATGACTGAAACCATTCTCGAGGTGCGCGGCATCTCCAAACGTTTCGGCGGCTTGCAGGCGCTGTCGGACGTGGGCATCACCATCAAGCAGGGCCAGGTGTACGGCCTGATCGGCCCCAACGGCGCCGGCAAGACGACCTTCTTCAACGTGATCACCGGGCTCTACACGCCCGACAGCGGCAGCTTCGAACTCGGGGGCAAGCCGTACCAACCCACGGCGGTGCATGAGGTGGCGCAAGCCGGCATCGCCCGCACGTTCCAGAACATCAGGCTCTTCTCTGAGATGACTGCGCTCGAAAACGTGATGGTCGGGCGCCATGTTCGAACGCAATCTGGCGTGTTCGGTGCGATCTTTCGGACCGGCAAGTTCAAGTCGGAAGAAGCGGCGATCGCCAAGCGCGCGATGGAACTGCTCGACTACGTCGGCGTTGGCAAGTACGCGGACTTCAAGGCGCGCACCCTGAGCTATGGCGACCAGCGCCGGCTCGAAATCGCGCGTGCTCTGGCGACAGACCCGAAACTCATCGCGCTCGACGAGCCGGCGGCGGGCATGAACGCCACCGAGAAGATGCAATTGCGCGAACTCATCGACCGCATCCGCAAGGACAACCGCACGGTGCTCATCATCGAACACGACGTGAAGCTGATCATGGGTTTGTGCGACCGCGTAACGGTGCTCGACTACGGCAAACAGATCGCCGAAGGCGTGCCCGCCGACGTACAGAAAAATGAAAAGGTGATCGAGGCTTATCTCGGCACCGGAGGACATTGACCGTGGCACAAACTCTATTGAAGGTGAGCGGACTCAAGGTCGCGTATGGCGGCATCCAGGCGGTGAAGGGCATCGACTTCGAAGTGCTCGAAGGCGAGCTTGTTTCGTTGATCGGCTCCAACGGCGCCGGCAAGACGACAACGATGAAAGCCATCACCGGCACCTTGCCGCACCTCGGCGGGACCATCGAATTCCTGGGCAAGAACATCAAGGGCCGCGGCGCCTGGGATCTTGTCAAGGAGGGCCTGGTCATGGTGCCAGAAGGCCGTGGCGTGTTCACGCGCATGACCATCACCGAGAACCTGCAGATCGGTGCTTACATTCGCACCGACAAGGTCGAGATCGGTAACGACATCGACCGCGTCTTCACCACCTTCCCCCGCTTGAAGGAGCGCGCGACGCAACTGGCCGGCACCATGTCGGGTGGCGAGCAGCAGATGCTTGCCATGGGACGTGCCTTGATGGCGCGCCCCAAGGTGTTGTTGCTCGACGAGCCGACGATGGGCCTGTCGCCGATAATGTGCGACAAGATTTTCGAGGTCGTGCAAACGGTAGCGTCGCAGGGCGTGACCATCTTGCTGGTCGAGCAGAACGCAAACCGCGCGCTGCAACTCGCCGACCGTGGCTATGTGATGGAGTCGGGGCTGATCTCCATGTTCGGCGATGCCAAGGTGATGCTGAGCGATCCGAAAGTCCGCGCCGCCTATCTTGGGGAATAGTCGGCGAGCAACTGCTTAGTCCACCTTTGCGCCCGTGGCCTTGACGACTTTCTCGTACTTGGCCATCTCACTTTTCATGAACGCGCCGAACTGATCCGGCGTGGTCGGGACAGGTTCGGCCAGCAGCGATGCAAAACGCGTCTTTGTTTCCGGCGCATTGAGCGCATCGACGAAGGCCTTGTTCAGCTTGGCGATCACGTCGGGCGGCGTACCCGCCGGCGCGACCAGGCCCCACCAAGTATCGACCGAAAAGCCTTTGAGCGTGTCGGCGACTGGCGGGACATCGGGCAACGAAGGGCTGCGTTGCAGCGTGGTGACCGCGATCGCCTTCAGCTTGCCGGACCGGATGTTCGGCGCTGCGGTCGCAAGGTTGTCGAAGTTGAAATCGACCTGGCCCGAGACCAGCGCCAGCTGTGCGGGGCTGCCGCCGTTGTACGGAATGTGCACGGCGAAGATGCCGGCTTCTTTCTTGAACAGCTCGCCCGCCAGATGGCCGGCGCTGCCGTTGCCGCCGCTGCCGTAGTTGAGCTTGGCCGGGTTGGCCTTGGCGTAGCGAATCAGGTCGGCCACCGTGTTGATCTTCAGGCGCTCCGCGGCCGCCGCGTTCATCACCAGCACATTGGGCACGCGGACCATCTGCGTGATGGGCGCGAAGTCGGTTGCCGCGTTGAACGGCATCTTGCTGTAGAGCCAGGGGTTGACAGCGTTGGTTGCCGTCGCCGCGATGCCGATCGTCAGCCCGTCCGGTGGCGCTTTGGCGACGATGTCGGCACCGATGTTGCCGCCCGCACCGGGCTTGTTGTCGATGATGACCGGCCCGAGCACGTCTTTGACGCGCTCGGCCAGGATGCGCGCGGTGACGTCGATCGGGCCGCCGGCTGCGTAAGGCACGACGAGACGAATCGGACGGCTGTTTGATTGCGCCTGCGCTGGCGCTTGGACCACGGCAGCGCTGAGCGCCAGCAAGACAAGAAAGGTGCGTTTGTTCATGGCCATGGCGTCAGGGAATTGCCTTGTCCGCCTCTGTCGTGAAGGCGTCTGCGAAGAACTCCTCTTCGGGCAGTCCACCCAGCGCCATGTAATCGCGCTTGGCCGAGTCCACCACGATGGGCGCGCCACAGGCGTACACCTGATAGCCCGAAAGGTCTGCGAAGTCCTCGAGCACGGCCTGATGCACGAAGCCGGTTCGACCGGTCCAGTTGTCATCGGGCACGGCGTTGGAGATGACAGGCACGTAGCGCAGGTTGGGCATTCCGGCGAGCTGTGCCCGCACCCATTCGTCCATGTACAAATCCTCGGGCCGGCGGCCGCCCCAGTACAAGATCGCAGCGCGGTCGATGGCCTTGAACTTCATATGCTCCAGCAGTGCCTTGATCGGTGCAAAACCTGTGCCCGAGGCGAGCAGCACGATCGGTTTGTCCGAGTCTTCGCGCAAAAAGAAGCTGCCGTACGGGCCTTCGATGCGAAGAATCTCTTTCTCTTTCATCGCGCCGAACACGTGGTCGGTGAACTTGCCGCCGGGCAAGTGCCGAATGTGCAGTTCGATGCCGGTGCCCGGCTCAGCCAACGTATGCGGCGCGTTGGCCATCGAATAGCTCCGCCGCGCGCCATCACGCAGGATGAACTCGACGTACTGGCCGGCATGAAACTGCAGCGGCTCGCCGGCCGGCAGCTGCAGCCGCAGCATCACGACGTCGTGCGATTTCTTGACCAGGGCCGCCACGCGCGCCGGCATCTTGCGGATCGGGAAAGCGCCGGCCTCGGTCACCTGGCGCGATTCGAGAACGACGTCGCTCTGCGGGCGCGCGCAGCAGGTCAGGACGTAGCCGGCAAGTTCTTCTTCCGCGCTCAGCGCCTTGCTTTGATGCGTCCCGAGCATGACTTCGCCGGACAGTTTCTTGCACTTGCACGAGCCGCAGGCGCCGTCCTTGCAGCCGTAGGGCAGGCCGATGCCCTGGCGGATGCCTGCCGCGAGAATGGTTTCGTCGGGTTGCACGACAAAGCTTCTGCCGCTCGGTTCGATGCTGATGGAAAAGCCCGCTTCGTGCGGCGCGGCGCTGGTCATGGGTATTCTTCGGTCAATCTCTGGGAGGGACACGGATTTTGCCTTCAATCAACAGTCCCATTGGCGCGCGGCCTGCGCGCTTTCGGCGAGCAAGGGTACTCATCGTCGGCTGCGGCGATGTCGGGATGCGTGCCGCACTTGCCTTGCGCGGCCGGGTGCAGCTGGTCGCGCTGACTTCTTCCCCCGACAGGGTGCCTGCATTGCGCGCAGCCGGGATCACGCCGCTGGTCGCCAATCTCGATGTGCCGAGCTCGCTGGGGCGTCTTGCCGGCATCGCGACGCGCGTGCTGCATCTGGCGCCACCGGCTAACGTCGAGGGCGCGGCATGGTGGCGTGACGCTCGCACCGCCGCGCTCGCGCGAGCACTGCGCCTGCGCTCGTTGCCCGATGCACTCGTCTACGGCTCGACCAGCGGCGTCTACGGCGATTGCGCTGGTGCGCTGGTGAGTGAGACACGCGCGGCAAGCCCGCACACGCCCCGCGCGCACCGCCGTGTCGATGCCGAGCGTTCGGTGCGATGGCTCGGCCGCGCCGGCGTGGCAGTGCGTATCCTGCGCATCCCCGGCATCTACGCGCCCGACCGCGAAGGCGGCACGCCGCGCGAGCGCCTCCGCAAAGGCACGCCTGTGTTGCGCAGTGAAGACGACGTCTATACGAATCACATCCATGCCGACGATCTGGCGCGGGCCTGCGTGGTGGCGCTGTGGCGTGGCGGCACGCAGCGCGTGTTCAATGCCAGTGACGACAGTGACATCAAGATGGGTGACTACTTCGACCTGGCAGCAGACCTGTACGGCTTGCCGCGTCCGCGACGCATCACGCGTGAAGATGCGAAGGCCGAATTGCCGTTGTCGCTACTTAGCTTCATGGCCGAATCACGCCGACTCGACAACACGCGCATGAAGCGCGAACTGCGCGTGCGATTGCAGCATCCGACGGTGACGACTGGCTTGCAGTCGCCCGCCGGCTGACCCTGGCCAGGCAGGCTCATGGGCCCCGTGTGCCTAGTGCCCGCCGCCCAGATAAGCCGCCTTCACCGCCGGATCGTCGCGCAGCTTCTCGGCCGGCCCGTGTACCGAAATGCGGCCGTTCTCCAGAACGTAGCCGTAGTCGGCTACCTTCAAAGCGGCGGCGGCGAATTGCTCGACCAATAGCATCGTCACGCCTTCGCTCTTCAGGCGCGCGATGATGCGAAAAACTTCTTCGACCAGGATCGGCGCGAGACCCATCGAAGGCTCGTCGAGCAACACGACTTCAGGGTTCAGCATGATCGCGCGCGCCATCGCCAGCATCTGCTGCTCGCCGCCCGACAAGGTGCCCGCAAGTTGCATACGCCGTTCTTTCAGCCGCGGAAACAGCTCCAGCGCACGTTCCAGGTCGGCGTTGACGTCGCCCTTGGGCCGGCTGCCAGTCAGCCGTGGAAAGGCTCCGAGGATGAGGTTGTCGGTCACCGTCATCGTCGCGAAGACGCGGCGGCCTTCGGGTGAATGGGCGAGGCCCAGCTTGGCGATGTGATACGACTCGAGCCCGTCGATACGCTTGCCGTTCAGCGTGATCTCGCCGGCGGTCGGCGAGATCATTCCGGACACGGCGCGCATCGTCGTCGTCTTGCCGGCGCCATTCGAGCCGATCAGCGTGACGACCTTGCCTTTGGGCACTTCGATCGAGATGCCTTGCAGCACCTGTACCTTGCCGTAGCCGGCGAAGAGATTCTGGATAGTGAGCATGTTGTTCTCTCGCTGCCTCAGGCGGGTTGCGCTTCGTCGGAGGCTTGCCCGCCGAGGTAAGCCTCGATGACTTTTTCGTCGGCTTGCACCGCAGCGGGTTCGCCCTCGGCGATTTTCTGACCGAAGTCGAGCACCGACACGGTGTCGCACATGCTCATGACCACGTCCATGTGGTGCTCGATCAGGATCACGGTCACGCCGTGGTCGCGGATCTTGCGGATGATCGTGATGAGTTCCTTGATGTCCGGTGCCGTGAGGCCTGCGGCCGGCTCGTCGAGCAGCAGCAGTTGCGGGTCGAGCGCCAGCGCGCGTGCGATCTCCAGCAGCCGCTGCTTGCCATAGGGCAGGTTGCGCGCCTCTTCCTGCGACAGCTCTTCGAGCCCGACGAAGCGCAGCAAGCCGAGCGCCCGCTCGATCGATGCCACGCTCTCGCGCCGGTAACGCGGTGTGTGAATCGATACGTCGATCAGGTTGCTCTCGAATGTGTGGTGAAGGCCGACCTGCACGTTCTGCTGTGCCGTCATTTCGCCGAACAATTGCACGTTCTGAAAGGTCCGTGCGATGCCCGACAAGGCGATGTCCGACGAGGTGCGGCCGACCAGCGAGCGGCCGGCGAAAGAAATGGCGCCCGCGGTCGGCACGTAGATGCCCGTGAGCACGTTCATCATCGTGCTCTTGCCCGAACCGTTGGGGCCGATCAGGCCGTGGATGGTGCCGCGCTTGATGCTCAAGTCGACGTTGTTGAGTGCCTTGAGGCCACCGAACTGCATCAGCACGCCGGTCGCGTTCAGCACTTCGGCGCTGCCGGTGCCGCCAGCCGCCTGCGAAACCGCGTCGACCGGTGTGAACTGCACGTCGCCGGTGATATCCGAGCGCGCTTTGGGGCGCTTCAGATTGAGGGCGGTGCGCACGAAGCCGACGATGCCGTCTTGCAGGTAATACACAACGAAGAGGGTGATGATCCCGAAGATCGACAGACGCCAGTCGGTCATGGTCTGCAACCAGAACGACAGGGCCGCCAGCGCGATGGTGCCGACCACCGGAATGGCCATCTGCGCGGGCGTCGACTTGCCGCGCCGTACCGCGACGACAGCGACCGCCAGCACCATGACCGCCAGTCCGACCGACACGTATCGGAACATCGCGATGTCGTCCAGCAACTTGGGCAGCAGAACGATGATGGCGGCGCCCACCAGCGAGCCGATGCGGCTCTTGCGCCCACCCATGATCACGGCCAGCAGGAACAGCACGGTGAGTTCGAAGTTGTACGAGTTGGGCGAGATGTATTGCTCGGAGTACGCATAGAGCGACCCGGCCAGTCCCGCGAAACCGGCGCTGATGACGAACGCATAAACCTTGTAGCGGTACACCGAAACACCCATGCAATCCGAGGCGACAGGGCTGCCGCGCAACGCTTCGAAGGCGCGGCCCAGGTGCGAGCGCAGGATGCGATGCACCACGATCAGCGCCAGCACCATGAGCACCGCCACCAGCCAGTAGTACTCGCGTTCGTCGAGCCGATGGCCGAAGAGCGTTGGCTTGTTCAGCTTGATGCCCATCGGGCCTTCGGTCAGAAAGCTCATCTCGTTGATGAGGATCTGGATGATGGTGCCGAAGGCCAGCGTGACCATCGCGAGGTAAGGCCCGGACACGCGGAGCGCGGGCAATGCGAGCAAGGCGCCGAAGCCGGCAGTGAAAAGCACGGCGGCTGGAATGGTGATCCAGATCGGCGCGGTGAGCTTCATGACCAGCACGCCGGCAGTGTAGGCACCGAGGCCGAAGAGACCTGCGTGGCCGAGGGAAACCTGGCCCGTGTAGCCGACCACGATGTCCAGCCCGAACAGCACGATCGCATAGATCATGATGGTTTCGAGCAAGTGGATGTAGTAGGGGTTGTCGATGCCGATCGGGAACAGCATCAGCGCGGCGAAGCCGATGACGTAAAGGAGGAAATGTTGCTTTTTCATGCTGTCGGTTCTCAGACCTTCTTGATCGCGGTCTTGCCGAAGAGGCCGGCCGGGCGCACCGCGAGCACGATGAGCAGCAGCACCAGGCCCGGCACGTCCTTGTAGCCGGTGCTCAGGTAGAAACCGGTGGTGGTCTCGGCGATGCCAAGGATGATTCCGCCGACCACGATGCCCATGCCGCTGGTCAGCCCGCCGATGATGGCGACGGCGAAGGCCTTGAGCCCGAGCACGGCGCCCATGGTGGCGCCGGTGAGCGTCAAGGGTGCGATCAGCACGCCGGCAAAGGCTGCCGTCATCGACGACAGCGCATAAGAAAAGGTGATGACGAGCCCGGTGTTGATGCCCATCAACTTCGCCGCGTCGCGGTCGTTGAAGGTCGCGACCACCGCTTTGCCGTAGATCGTCTTGCGGTTGAAGAACTCGACCGCCAGCATCATGAGCAGCGCGCCGCCGACCACCAGGATTTCCATCGGCAGAACGTTGGCGCCGAGGAAGTGCAGCGGCGATTCAGGCAACGGCGACGGGAACTTGAGGTCGTCGCGGCCCCACACGTTTTCAGCCACGTTCTTGAAGATGATGCCGAGCGCGATGGTCGACATGATCCAGCCGAACTCCGACTTGATCTTGATGGCCGGCCGGACGCCGATGCGTTCTACCACGGCGCCCTGAAAGGCACCGAACACGCAAACGATCGGGATCATCAGCCAGTAGTTGACGCCCAGGCCGACCAGCGTGAGGCCGACCAGTGCGCCCAGCATGAGCGCATCGCCCTGCCCGAAGTTCAACGTGTCGGATGTCGCGAAGGTGAGTTGATAACCGAACGCGATGACGGCGTAGATCATGCCCAGCGCGATGCCGCTGAAGATGAGTTGGGTCAGGATTTGCATGACGGCTCTTTGGTTAAACGAAAAACGCGCCGCCGCGGGGCTGGACCCCGGGGCGGCGCTCGGCGCGAGGCGCTTTACTTTTTCAGTCGGACGGTGCCGGCCGACTTCTGGTCTTCGGCGTTGGCGAACACCACGCGGCCGCCCTTGACTTCACCGAACACCGGAATGTTCGAGGTGATGGCGTCATGGTCGTCCTTGCTGAACGGCTTGGTGTACGTCGTCACCACGCCTTCGACCGGCGTCTTCAGGTCTTCCAGCGCGGCCTTGACCTTCGGGCCTTCGGTGCTGTCGGCCTGCTTGATGGCGGCGGCCAACAGGTAGATAGAGTCGTAGCCTTGGGCGGCCGACACCGGCGAATCCATCCGGTTGTTCTTCGGCTTGAAGGTCGTCACGAAGTTGTCGATGAAGGCCTTGCGCTTTGGAGTGGTCGGTTCCTGGATGAAGGTTTGCGGCATGCGCGCACCGTCACCGCCGGGGCCGGCGTTGTCGATGAAGTTGGCCATCGCCAGCGTCCAGCTGCCGACCATCGGCACTTTCCAGCCCAGCTTGGTCATGCCGTTGGCAATCTGCGCCAGCTCGGGGCCGATGCCGTAGGTCAGTATGGCCTCGGCGCCGGCTTCCTTGGCCTTGAGCAACTGGGCCGTCATGTCGACGTCCTTGATGTTGAATTTCTCGACGGCGACCGGGGTGATGCCCTTGGCCTTCAGCGCCTTCTCCAGGTCTTCCCGGCCGAGCTGGCCGTAGTTGGTGGAGTCGGCCAGGATGGCGACCTTCTTGAAGCCGCGGCGGGTGATGGCTTCTTCCACGATCATCGGCGCCTGAATGCTGTCGTGCGCAGCGTTGCGGAACACGTAGTTTTCAGGGTCTTTGTCGAACTGCTTGGTGATGATCGAACCGGTCGCCACGTTGTTCAGAACGGGGATCTTCGCGTCCTGGAAGAAGCGTTGCGAGGCCAAAGCCACACCGGTGTTGATGTAGCCGACGACCGCAGTCACCTTTTCCTTGTTGATGAACTCCTGGGCGATTTGCACGCCACGTTCGTTCTTGGCTTCGTCGTCGCGTTCGACCAGTTCGATCTGGCGACCGAGCACGCCGCCGGCCTTGTTGATTTCAGCTGCGGCGAGCCGTACACCGTCGCGCATGCTGACGCCCATTGACGATGAGCCGCCGGTGAACGGACCGTCGACGCCGATCTTGATCGGATCGGCTGCCATGGCGAAAGTGGTGAGGGCTGCCAGCGCGATGGCAGTGGCAATTTTTTTCGGGAAGCGGGTCAAGTCATGTCTCCTGAAGTGGTGATGAACGGTTCGCGGTTGCGGTTGCGGTAGCGATAACGGTTTTGAGCGGCGCAATTATTGGGCGGCCCTGATTCTTTTTGTATTCGCATGAGTGCGGGGATGCTCTCGGTAGTACTGCCTAAGGGAAAACGCCAAGTCGCCTTGGTGAGTGCCTGAAGCGGCGGCTGCATCGCACAATCACAGCCATGAAACCGAAGGCCAAGATCCTGTTGCTCGCAGTGGCGCCACTTCTCTTTGCCATCGCTGCGATCGGCGGGTTGCTGGTGATCGAGACCCAGCGACTTGAGCAACGTCAGGCTCAGGTGCTCGAAGATGTATTGCTCAGCGCCAAGCGCGAAGAGCTCCGCAGCTACATCGCGCTGGCGCTCACTTCCATCGACAACCTCTACGGCGCGGGGCGCGACGACGAGGCCGCCAAGGAGCAGGTCAAGGCCATCCTCGCGAACATGAACTTCGGCGATGACGGCTACTTCTATGTGTACGACCGCGAGGGCCTGACGCTGGTTCATCCGCGCCAGCCGGACCTCGTTGGCCAGAACCTTTGGAACCGTCGCGATACCGAGGGCACCTACATGATCCGCGAGCTGATCGCACGGGCTCACGAGGGCGGGGGCTACCAGCGCTATCTGTGGCCGAAGCCTTCGACCGGCCGTATCGAACGCAAGCTCGGATATTCGGTCGAGCTCCCGCGATGGGGCTGGATGCTCGGCACCGGTATCTACCTTGATGACGTGGATGCCGCCGCCGCCAAGCTGCGAGGGAGTCTGCTGGCCAGCGTCCGGCAAACGCTTCTCGGCCTGGCGACGGTGGCGATGATCGCGGCCATCGGCGTGTTCGCCGGAGGGCTGGCGCTCAACATCAGCGAGCAGCGCCAGGCCGACCGCAAGTTGAAGGCGCTGGCCCATCGCGTGGTGAGCTCCCAGGAAGACGAACGCGCCCGGGTGTCGCGCGAGTTGCACGACCACATCTGTCAGCTGCTGGTCTCGATCAAATACCAGTTCGAGCTGGTCGGGCATCGGCTGGCGTATCCGGGCAACGCTCCGGTGACTGCGATCGACAAGGAGATTGGGGCGCTATCGCAAGCCATCGGCGAGGTCCGGCGGATCTCGCACGACTTGCGGCCCGCCTTGCTCGACGACCTGGGATTGCCTGCGGCGCTGGAGCACATCGGCAACGAGCTCGCGCAGCGAAGTGGCCTGACGGTGACCGTGTCGCCGCATGTGCATGAAGAACGGCTTCCCGAGCTGCAGGCCGTGAGCCTGTTTCGTGTTGCGCAGGAGGCGTTGCGCAACGTGGAACGTCACGCCGGGGCCAGTCACATCGACATTCGGCTGGACGATGCACACGACCGGCTCGAGCTTCGAATCACCGACGACGGACGCGGCTTCGATGTGCAGAACGTCGAGCACAGCAAGGACCGCGGCATCGGGCTCACGAATATGCGCGAGCGAGTGGAGCGCAACGGCGGGAGCTTTCAGCTCATCTCGCAGCCGGGCCGCACATCGCTGATTGCGAGCTTTCCATTGGCGGTGCCCGCATGACCGGCCCGAACGACATCGGCGGCACGAGCCCTTTGCCCCATGTGAGCCGTATGAGCGACGAGCCTGCGCCGATCCGCCTCGTGATCGTCGATGACCATTCCCTCGTGCGCGACGGACTGCGTGCGCGGCTGGCCGTGGTGCCGCATCTCCGGGTGATCGGTGAAGCGGCGAGTGGCGCCGAAGCATTGGCGCTGGCCGCCGCCGATCCGCCCGACCTGATGCTGATCGATGTCGGCATGCGCGGCATGAACGGCATCGAGCTGGCGACGTTGCTGCGCACGCGTCACCCCGAGGTGCTGGTGTTGATGCTGAGCATGTACGACAACCGCGAGTACGTGCTGAGCGCCATCCGCGCAGGCGCGCGGGGCTACGTGCTCAAGGAGTCGCCGACAGAAGAAATCCTGAGCGCCATCAGCGCGGTGTGTGCCGGAGGCAGTTACTTCAGCGCGCAGGTGTCCGACCTGATGCTGCAGTTCGGCAACACGACGCCGCAGCTCACCGCTCGTGAACACGAGGTGCTGCTGCTGCTGGCGCATGGGCGCAGCAACAAACTGGTGGCGAAGGAGCTGGACATCAGCGTGCGCACGGTGGAGACGCATCGTTTCAGCTTGCGGCGCAAGCTGGGTGTGGATTCGGCGAGCGAGTTGCTGAAGATCGCGGTGACCAATGGCTGGACGACGATCTAACAGCTTTGAAAATCCGTGGTGCCCGGGGCCGGAATCGAACCGGCACGCCTTTCGGCGGGGGATTTTGAGTCCCCTGCGTCTACCAATTTCACCACCCGGGCACGGAAGAGAGCAGCCCAAAATTATGGCACAGTGTCTTGTATGAATTACCCGACGATCGAAGAAGCCATCGGTAAAACGCCGTTGGTCGCATTGCAACGCATCGACGCAGCCGAAAACGCCAAGCGCAACAACGTGATTCTCGGCAAGCTGGAAGGCAACAATCCGGCCGGCTCGGTGAAAGACCGGCCAGCGCTTTCGATGATCAAGCGCGCCGAGGAGCGCGGTGAAATCAAGCCCGGCGACACGCTGATCGAAGCGACCTCCGGCAACACGGGCATCGCGCTGGCAATGGCTGCGGCTATCAAGGGTTACCGCATGGTTTTGATCATGCCGGAAGACCTCTCCATCGAACGCGCCCAGACCATGAAAGCCTTCGGCGCTGAACTCATGCTGACGCCCAAGAGCGGCGGCATGGAATACGCCCGCGACCTGGCCGACCAGATGGTCGCGCAAGGCAAGGGGCGTGTGCTCAACCAGTTCTCCAACCCGGACAACCCGCGCATCCACTACGAAACCACCGGGCCCGAGATCTGGGCCGATACGGACGGCGAAGTGACGCACTTCGTGAGTGCCATGGGCACGACCGGC
Source organism: Variovorax sp. GrIS 2.14 (assembly GCF_046115955.1). Taxonomy (NCBI): domain Bacteria; kingdom Pseudomonadati; phylum Pseudomonadota; class Betaproteobacteria; order Burkholderiales; family Comamonadaceae; genus Variovorax; species Variovorax sp. GrIS 2.14. Next base: position 300,015 of record NZ_JBJXIA010000002.1, on the reverse strand, counting down.
ACGATCACCGGCGTCTCGCGGTTCCTGAAGGAAAAGAACGCGGCCGTGCAGATCATCGGCGCCCAACCCGACGAGGGTTCGCGTATTCCGGGCATTCGCAAATGGCCGGAGGAATACCTGCCGAAGATCTATGAGCCGAGCCGGGTCGACACCGTCGTCAATGTGAGCCAGGACAACGCCGAAGAGATGTGCCGGCGGCTGGCGCGCGAAGAGGGTATTTTCGGTGGCATCTCCGCGGCGGGCGCGCTTTGGGTGGCGCTCGACATCGCGAAAAAAGTCGAGAACGCTGTCATCGTTTTCATTGTTTGCGACCGCGGTGACAGGTATCTGTCGACTGGCGTTTTCCCCGCGTAGCTCTCCTAAGGCGTCCGCCGACGCTTCCTTAAGGTTCCCATGCCAGATCCCAAGTTTTGCCAGGTTTGCGCCACACCGCTCGAGTGGATCGCACTGAACGAAGACGGCGGGCCCAAGTCGCGCCTGCGTTGCCCCAACTGCGGCCACACGCACTGGAACAACCCGACGCCCGTGCTCGCGGCCATCATCGAATACCGTGGGCAGGTGCTGCTGGCACGCAACGCGGCCTGGACCAACAGCAAGATGTACGCACTCATCACCGGCTTCATGGAAGCCGGCGAGACGCCAAAAGAAGGCATCGCACGCGAGATCAAGGAGGAGACCAACCTCGACGCGACCGAACTCAATCTGGTCGGCGTGTACGACTTCCAGCGCATGAACCAGATCATCATCGCGTACCACGCGGTAGCCGATGGCGAGGTGTCGTTGTCGCCCGAACTGGTCGACTACCGGCTCTACGATCTGCCGAATTTGCGTTGCTGGCCCGCGGGCACCGGCTACGCATTGGCCGACTGGCTGCGCACGCGCGGCATCGAGCCGCAGTTCGTCGATTGGCCAAAGCCGGCGGCTGCACTTGCAGTGCCCGCAACGTCCGACACGCCTGCCGCCTAAAATCGGTGCCAACGCGCAAGACTATTTCCAGCGTACTCGAAAGACGGCGATGCACATCCACAAAGAGCTCGACACCCGCGGCCTGAACTGCCCGCTGCCCATCCTCAAGGCCAAGAAGTCGCTCAACGACATGGCCAGCGGCCAGTTGCTGAAGGTGGTGGCGACCGATGCGGGCTCGGTGCGCGACTTTCAGGCTTTTGCGCGGCAAACGGGTAACGATCTCGTCGAACAGCAGACGGTCGGCGACGAGTTCATCCACATCATTCGCCGGCGCTGAAGATCATGCGCACCGGCTTTCGTCGCGTCGGCTTCGCCGCGTTCGTCACGGCCGGCCTGATGCTGGCTTTCAATGTCTGGAGCCAGGACGTGCCCGACAACGCACTCAACCGAAAGGTGTCGCCGACCGCCATTCCATTTGCGGTCATCGGCGATTCCAACAGCCACTCGTTCCAGGACCGCGTTGCGTTTCCTGCCGGCACCGGCGAGCGCGGCGGCCCTTTTCATGCGCGAACCTTCAATTGGACCGAAGTTCTCGACAAGCTGCGTGGCAAGGAAATCGACAGTGGTCCATGGGTTGTCTGGGGCAGTTCGGGCTTGCTCGCGACCGGCCGTGAGGCACTGGGTTTAAGTGGCGGCCGTGCCCCCAAGAAAGAAGACTTTCTTTACAACTTCGCCAACTCGGGTGCGAGCTGCGCTAATTTGATGGATGGGCGATTCCGCCAGGCACCGCGACTGGTTGCCTTGATGGACAAAGAGCCTGAGCGCTGGAAGCGCGGCGTTGTCCTGATCCGCATGGGACTGAACGACTGGTCGAGTTCGCTCGACCTGCAGTCGCGGGAGCCCAATTCGCCCAAGCTGGCGGAACTGACTTCGCGCTGCGTCAAGCAGATCGGCGCGACGCTCAAGCTCATCCACGAATCGCACCCGCAGACGCTCATTCTGGTGGCCGGCATCGCGAACGAAGCGGACGACGCGGCACAAAATAACAATTGGGTTTCGGAAGCCGAGCGAAACAATATCTGGAAGGCGCTCGACAGTTTCAACGCCGGAGTCCGAAAGCTCGCGGAGAGTGAGCCCAACACGGCGTTCTTCGACGATGCGGCCTGGCTGGTGCAACGGTGGGGTACGCGAGGCGGCGCCCCCAAGCCGGCGTTCAAGACCGTGACCATCGGCAAAAGCTTCGTTGTGACCAACTCCATCGGAGACGACCCGCACAACTTATTGCTTGCAGACGACCATGCAGGGTTGGTGTGCAACGCGCTGTGGGCGCAATCGCTTGTGGCGCGACTGCGCGAGGCATTCAAACTGCCGCTGACGCCGATCAGCGACGACGAGGTCGCACGCTTCGTTCTGCCGCTGGTTCAGCCGGCGAAGTAGAAACTCGCCGATTCGAAGCTCAGAGCGCGAGGCTCTTCAGGTATTCGCGGAACGACGCGCCGACTTCCGGGTGCGCCAGCGCCAGTTCGACAGTGGCTTGCAAAAAGCCTTCCTTGCTGCCGCAGTCGTATCGCACGCCCTTGTACGAGTAAGCGTAGACCGCCTCTTTCTTCATCAGCGCCGCGATGCCGTCGGTGAGTTGGATCTCGCCACCCGCCCCCTTGGGCTGCAGGCGAATCTCTGCGAAAACGCCGGGCGTCAAGATGTAGCGGCCGGCCACGCCGAGACGCGAAGGCGCTTCTTCGGGCTTAGGCTTCTCGACCATGCGGTTGACCTTGACCAGACCGTCTTCAACCGAATCACCTGCCACGATGCCGTAGCGCTTGACCTGGTCGAGCGGCACTTCTTGCACCGCGAGCAGCGAGCCGCCGAGGCGCTCGAACATCTTCGTCATCTGGGCCAGCACGGGCTCGCCGTCTTTGGGGCCGACCATCAAATCGTCTGCCAACAGCACGGCGAAGGGCTCGTCGCCCACCAGGTGCTCGGCGCACAACACGGCGTGGCCCAGGCCGAGCATGCGCGATTGGCGCACGTACGAGCAGGTCATGTCGTCCGGCATGACCGAGCGCGCGATGCGCAGCAGTTCGGTCTTGCCGCTGGCTTCGAGCTGGCTTTCAAGCTCGTAAGCCGTGTCGTAATGGTCTTCGATCGCGCGCTTGTTGCGGCCCGTCACAAAAATCATGTCCCGGATGCCAGCGGCGTAGGCTTCTTCGACCGCGTACTGGATCAACGGCTTGTCCACCACAGGCAACATCTCTTTCGGCTGGGCCTTGGTGGCCGGCAAAAAGCGGGTGCCGAAGCCGGCGACCGGGAACACAGCTTTACGGATGCGGGTCGAAGAATTGGACATGAGATGGGACGTCGGTTCGAAAGTGGAAAGGGAAAGACTGACCGAAAGGGACTAACCGGCGCGCACGTGCCTGCAACAGCCACGGGCCAAGCCTAAATGGCGAGCGCCGGGCGGTCTGTCAGCCGAGGCGCACAACCTGGTCACGCAGTCTTTCGATGGTGCTGCTGAAATCGGCCAACCGCTTTCGCTCCTGGTCGATCACTGCTGGCGGCGCCTTGGCAACGAACGCCTCATTGCCGAGCTTGCCATTCACCCGGACGATCTCGCCTTCGATCCGGGCGATCTCCTTGGCGATACGTGATTTTTCTTCACCTTTGTTAATTTCCATGTGGAGGCACAGTCGCACCGCCCCCACAACGGCCACCGGGGCCGCGTCGGCCGCTGCCGACCAAGCTGCTTCGTCGTCGAAAACCTTGACCTCTTTGAGCTTGCCCAGCGCTTGCAGCACTGCCGCCGAGTCCCGCAGGAAGGCGGCGCCTTCGGCGTCGTCGGCCACCGCATAAAGCGGCAGGCGTGTCGCAGGGGACACGTTCATTTCGCCGCGCAAGGTGCGGCAGGCATCGACCAGCGCCTTCAGCCTTGCGACGTGCGCCTCGGCTGCAGGATCGATCTTTCCAGGCTGGCTCTCCGGGTAGGCGGCGATCATGATCGACTCGCCTTCGCGACCGGCCACGCCGGCGACCTTCTGCCAGAGCGCCTCGGTAATGAAGGGGATCACCGGATGGGCGAGTCGCAGCAGCGTTTCGAGCGTGCGGATCAAGGTGCGGCGGGTGGCGCGCTTTTGTGCGTCGGTGCCGGTCTGGATCTGCACCTTGGCGATCTCCAGATACCAGTCGCAGAACTCATCCCAGGCGAACTGGTAGATGGCGCCGGCGACGTTGTCGAGCCGGTATTCGTCGAAGCCCTTGGCGACCTCGGCCTCGACCCGCTGCAGTTGCGACGTGATCCAGAAGTCGGCACGGCTGAACTTCAGGTAGCCATGTGCCGGCCCACCGACCTTGCAGTCTTCCTTGCTGTGCTCCATCAGGCCGCAGTCCTGGCCCTCGCAGTTCATCAGCACGAAGCGGGTGGCATTCCAGAGCTTGTTGCAGAAGTTGCGATAGCCCTCGCAGCGCTTGCTGTCGAAGTTGATGCTGCGGCCGAGCGAGGCAAGCGACGCGAAGGTGAAGCGCAACGCGTCGGCGCCGAAGGCCGGAATGCCTTCGGGAAATTCCTTTTGCGTGTTCTTGCGCACCGTCGGTGCCGTCTCGGGCTTGCGCAAGCCTTGCGTGCGCTTGTCGAGCAAACCGGGCAGCGCGATGCCATCGATCAGGTCGACGGGGTCGAGCACATTGCCCTCCGACTTGCTCATCTTCTTGCCCTGCGCATCGCGCACGACGCCGTGGATGTACACGTCCTTGAAGGGAACGCGGCCGGTGAAGTGCTTGGTCATCATGATCATCCGGGCGACCCAGAAAAAGATGATGTCGTAACCCGTGACCAGCACGCTTGAAGGCAGGTAGAGGTTGTAGTCGGCCAGCGGCGCTTCGGTGGCGTCGGGCACGTTGGGCCAGCCCATCGTCGAGAAGGGCAGCAACGCCGACGAGTACCAGGTGTCGAGCACGTCTTCGTCGCGCGTGAGCGTTTTGCCCGGCGCGACCTTGTCGGCCTTGGCTTGCGCTTCGGCCTCGTCGTGCGCCACGTACACATTGCCGTCCTGGTCGTACCAGGCTGGAATTTGGTGGCCCCACCACAGCTGGCGCGAGATCGTCCAGTCCTGAATGTTCTCCATCCAGTGGTCATAGGTGTTGACCCAGTTCTCGGGAATGAAGCGGACTTCGCCCGACTTCACCACGTCGATGGCCTCCTGCGCGATCGAGCGGCCGTTGTCACCGGCTTTGGTCATTGCCACGTACCACTGGTCGGTGAGCATCGGCTCCACGATGGCGCCACTGCGGGCACAGCGCGGCACCATCAGCTTGTGCTTCTTGACCTCGACCATCAACCCGAGCGCTTCCAGGTCGGCGACTACGGCCTTGCGCGCCACGAAGCGGTCCATGCCGCGGTACTTTTCGGGCGCGTTGTCGTTGATGGTGGCGTCGAGCGTCAGCACGCTGATGACATCCAGGTTGTGCCGCTGGCCGACCGCATAGTCGTTGTAGTCGTGTGCGGGCGTCACCTTGACTACGCCGGTACCGAAGGCCCTGTCGACATAGTCGTCGCCGATGATCGGGATCAGTTTGTCCACGAGCGGCAGCTTCACGCGCTGGCCGATCAAATGCTTGTAGCGTTCGTCTTCCGGATGGACCATCACCGCGGTGTCCCCGAGCATCGTCTCAGGCCGCGTGGTAGCGACCGTCAGCGTGCCGTTGCCGTCTTCGAGCGGGTAGGCGATATGCCATAGAAAGCCGTCTTCTTCTTCGCTCTCGACTTCGAGATCGCTCACCGAGGTCTTCAGCACCGGGTCCCAGTTGCCCAGGCGCTTGCCGCGGTAGATCAGGCCTTCGTCATAGAGCTGCACGAAGGTCTGCGTGACGGTGGTCGAGAGGCCCTCGTCCATCGTGAAGTATTCGCGGCTCCAGTCGACCGAGTCGCCCATGCGGCGCATCTGCTCGGTGATGGTGTTGCCCGACTTTTGCTTCCACTCCCACACACGCGCGACGAAGTTCTTGCGGCCCAGTTCGTGGCGGCTCTGCTTTTGTTCCTGTAATTGCCGCTCGACCACGATCTGCGTGGCGATGCCGGCATGGTCGGTGCCTGGCACCCACACGGTGTTGTCGCCCTTCATGCGGTGGTAGCGCGCCAGGCTGTCCATGATCGTGTGATTGAACGCATGTCCCATGTGCAGCGTGCCGGTCACGTTCGGCGGCGGCAACTGGATCGAGAACGCCTCGGCGCCCGCCTTGGGCTGCTGCGTGCCGCGAAAGCCCGCCTTGGCGTAGCCGCGGCGCTCCCACTCGGGCCCCCAATGGGCCTCCATGGCCGCGGGTTCGAAGGATTTGGAAAGGCTGTCGAGGCCGGGCTGGACGATGGGGGAGAGTTCGCTCATGGGTCGTCGATTTTACCGGCGCCCCGTCGGGTCATCGCTGCCGCAGATAATTGAACGATGCTGTTTTTGCTCTCCCCTGCCAAGTCGCTCGACTACGTCACGCCGGTGCCGGCCGATGTGCCCGCGACCTTGCCGCATTTCGAAGGACCGCGCGGTCCTTCGGTCGAGCTCATCAAGCTGCTGCGCACCCAATCGCCGCAGCAGATCGCCGAGCTCATGCACCTTTCCGACAACCTGTCGGCACTCAACGTGGCGCGCTACACCGCATGGTCGAGCAAGAGCACGCCGATGAACGCCAAACAGGCCGCGCTGGCCTTCGACGGCGATGTGTACGGCGGTCTCGGCGCCAGCACGATGAACACGGCGCAGCTGGCCTGGGCGCAAGACCACGTCTGCATCCTGAGCGGGCTGTACGGCGTGCTGCGTCCGCTCGATCTGCTGCAGCCGTATCGGCTTGAAATGGGCACGCAACTCGCCAACCGACACGGCAAGGATCTGTATGCCTTTTGGGGGCCGCGTATCGCTGACCATCTGAACGAGCGGCTCGCGGCCGACCACACGCCGGTAGTCGTCAACCTGGCGTCTCAGGAGTACTTCAAGTCGGTCGATATGCGTGTGCTGAGAGCGCGCGTGGTCGAGTGCGTCTTCGAAGAATGGAAGGCCGACAAGTACAAGATCATCAGTTTCTTCGCCAAGCGGGCGCGTGGCCTCATGGCGCGATGGGCGGTCCTGCACCAGGCCGCAACGCCGCGTGCGTTGGAGAAGTTCGATCTCGAAGGTTATGCATTTGCCGCGGCCGTATCGTCGCCCGAGCGGCTCGTTTTCCGCAGAAAGACCGCGTGACCCAGCCGGTCAGTCCTGAACTGCGCGCGTGGGTCGTGGCCCAACTCGCGATCGGCCATTCGCCGGCCGCGTTGCGCATCTCGATGCGGGATGCCGGCTGGCAGGACGATGCAGCCGAGGCTGCGCTGGCCGAGGTCTTTGCGCTTGCCGGCGCCGCTCCCATCGAGCGCAGCGCGAGCGAAGACCGACCCAAAGCATTGCCCGGCCCGAATCTGGAAGGCTCGCCGCTCCACGTCGATGCTGGCGACCGGCAAGTGCAGATCATGCAGACGATGCGTCACCCGCGCGTGGTCGTCTTCGGCAATCTGCTGTCGCAAGAAGAGTGCGACGCGCTCATCGCCATCGCTCGCGTGCGGCTGGTGCGCTCGCTCACGGTCGAGACGCAGACGGGCGGCGAAGTGATGAACGTCGATCGCACCAGCGACGGCATGTTCTTCGAGCGCGGCGAAAACGAGATCGTGTCGCGGCTCGAAAAGCGCATTGCCAAGTTGCTGCACTGGCCGCTCGAATTCGGCGAAGGGCTGCAGGTGTTGCGCTATTCGCCGGGCGCGCAGTACCGGCCGCACTACGATTATTTCGATCCGTCCGAGCCCGGCACGCCGACCATTCTTCGGCGCGGCGGCCAGCGCGTCGGTACCCTGCTGATGTATCTGCAGGCGCCGGAGCAGGGCGGCGCCACCACCTTTCCCGATGTCGGCCTCGAAGTGGCCCCGCTGCCCGGCACCGGCGTCTTCTTCAGCTACGACAGTCCCGATCCCGCCACCCGCACGCTACACGGCGGCGCGCCGGTGTTGATGGGCGAAAAGTGGGTCGCGACCAAATGGTTGCGCGAACGCGAATTCACCTGAAACCATCCAATGAAACTGACAGCCAACGGACTGAACATCGAAGTCGACGACACCGGCAACCAGGGCGATGTCGATCGTCCCGTCGTCTTGCTCATCATGGGCCTCGGCATGCAATTGATCGGCTGGCCGGAGCCCTTCGTGCAGGGGCTGGTGGATGCCGGCTTTCGCGTGGTGCGACACGACAACCGCGACATCGGGCTGAGCCAGGGGTTCGAGTCGGCCGGCAACGGCAACCTGATTTGGCAAACCATCCGGCAGCGCCTCGGCCTGCCGGTCCAATCCGCATACAAGCTGCAGGACATGGCCGCCGATTCGATCGGCGTACTCGACGCACTCGGCATCGCCAGGGCGCACATCGTCGGCGCGTCGATGGGCGGGATGATCGCGCAGCACGTGGCGTCGATCGCGCCCTCGCGCACGCGGAGCCTGATCAGCATCATGAGCTCCAGCGGCGCGCGCGGGTTGCCGGGTCCGCGGCGCGATGTCGGTGCGGCCCTGCTGCGTCGGCCGCTCGGCAAGACCGAGGCGGATCTGGTTGGCTACAGCCTGCGCCTCGTCAAGCTCATTGCGAGTCCCGCCTATCCGCAGCCAGATGCCGTGTTGGCCGATCGCATCGCGACCGGCATCCGGCGCGCCTACCGGCCGCAAGGCGTGGTGCGACAGATGCTGGCGATCGGCGCCGATGCTGGCCGCGAGAAGCTGCTGCCGAGCATCAAGTCGCCGACCCTCGTGCTGCACGGCGATGCCGATGCGCTGGTACCGATGCCCTGCGGCGTCGACACCGCACGCCGCATTCCGGGCGCGAAGTTCGTGGCCGTTCCGGGCATGGGCCACGACCTGCCGCCAGAGGTGCAGCAGATCCTCCTGAACCATATGGTGCCGTTCATGAAGTCGACCGAGACCAGCAGGGCTGCAGCATGACGATCGACAACACCGCCGCTCAATCGCAACTCGGGAAATCGTCGGCCTACGTCGACCAGTACGACCCAACGCAGCTGTTCCCGATTTCGCGCGCGACGCAGCGCGAAGCCATGGGCATCAAGCCCGGCGCATTGCCGTTTTTCGGCGCCGACCTGTGGACGGCCTTCGAGCTGAGCTGGCTCAACCCGCGCGGCAAGCCGCAACTCGCCATCGTGCATTTCACGGTGCCCTGCGAAACGCCCAACATCATCGAGAGCAAGTCGTTCAAGCTCTATCTCAACAGCTTCAATGGCAGCACCTTCGCGACGGCCGACGCGGTGCGCGAGCGTCTGCGTGCCGACGTCGCCGAAGCGTTGTGGCGCGGCAGCGATCGCCTCGAGGGCATCGGCGTCAAGCTCATCGTGCCCGACCAGTTCGACACCGAGCCGGTGCATGAACTCGACGGCCTCAACCTCGACCGGCTCGACATCGAGTGCACGCACTACCAGCCTGCGCCGGAGCTTCTCACCAGCGACGTCACGCAGATGGCAGTGACCGAAACCCTCACCAGCCGCTTGCTCAAAAGCAACTGCCTGGTCACCGGCCAGCCCGACTGGGGCAGCGTGCAGATCCGGTACAGCGGGCCGCCGATCGAACAGGCGGGCTTGCTCGCGTACATCGTGAGCTTTCGCAATCACAACGAATTCCACGAGCCATGCGTCGAGCGCATGTTCACCGACATCTTGCGGCAGTGCCGCCCGACCAAGCTCGCCGTGTATGCACGCTACACGCGGCGCGGCGGGCTCGACATCAACCCGTTTCGCACCAGCTGGCCCCAGGCTTTGCCGGCCAATGCGCGCACTGCGCGGCAGTAGGCACGCTCCTACATCACCGGTCGGCCGGGGCGCCGATACTCTTTAGCTTTGTGTGTCAGGAATTGCCCCAGTGAACGTGCTGATCGTCGACGACAACGAACCCGCTGCCGACCTCTTGCAGGAGTTGCTCTCGCTGCAGGACCATACGGCGCGATGTACCTACACCGCGCAGCAGGCCTTCGATGCTTCAGCCGCCGAAGTGTTCGATGCGGCGCTGATCGATCTCACCTTGCCGGACCAGCCTGGCACTGAGGTAGCACGGCGTCTGCGCGTCGAGGCCGGCAACCGTCCTCTGATGCTGGTCGCCATCTCGGGCTTCGCGGCCACTGATGCGACAGGTGCGGCCGGCCTGTTCGACCATTACTTGCAAAAGCCGATCGACTTCGACGCGCTCGACCGCATTCTCGCGGCAGCGGTTGCGCGTCCCGCGTCCGCTCGATGAAAGCTTCGCCGGGCGCCCGCAGCTGGATCGCCGCCGGGGTGCGGCACGAACTGTTGACGCGCGCGTTGCCCGCCCTGCGGCACGACATGGCCGCGCCGGTGTCGGTCATACGCATGGCGCTGCTGATGCTCAAGCGCCAAGTGGCCGCGCCGCAGATCGACGCTGCGGCAGTGGAGCAGCGTGTGTCTCTCATCGACAACCAGATCGGCGAATTGGTCATCGGCGTGCGCTCCTTGCGCGACTGGGAGCTCGCCATCGACGACGACGGCATCACGCGCAGCGTGCTGGTCGCCGAGTGCATCGGCCTGATGCGCGCCGCGTTCGATTTGAACGGCGTGCGCATCGAGATCGATCCGTCGCTTGAGGCTGCGACAGCACCGGCCGACGAGCCACGTTGGCCGAACGGTGCAGCGTTGCGCTACCTTTTTCTGGGCGCGATGGCGCACCTGCACGACAGCGTGGACGAGGTCGGCAGCATTGCCGTGAGCGCCGACGGTGCGAACGCCTTGCAGCTCACAGCCTCCGTGCGCTCCGCCGAGATCGCCGATCGGGTGGCCGATGCGCATCGCGCACCGCGGGCGCTGGCCATCGATGCAATAGCAATGCAATCGCTCGCCGATGATCTTGGCTATGCGGTCTCCGTCGCGCCGGACTCGGTGCGGCTGGTGCTCGCGCCCGGCTGAGCCGGCGCCGACGCAAACGACTTCCTGTTCTGATCGCAGGCCAGTCCCCGAGTTTGGCGTGCCGTTCCAGGCTGAAGCCGGTTAGCCTTACAAGATGTATCAATCCATCCAGGCCTGCCGTGCGGTTGCAGCGATCCTTGTCGTTTGTTTTCACCTGGCGGCCAACCTTGCCAAGGACAAGTACTTCGGCGCTGACGCAGCATCCATCGAGCGGTTCTGCTCCTTCGGCGGCACCGCTGGCGTGGCGTTCTTTTTCGTGCTGAGCGGCTTCATCATCGTGTTGATGCACCGCAAGGATTTCGGCGTGCCCGAGCGCCTGGTCTCCTACTTGCGCAAGCGCGCTGTTCGCATCTACCCCACCTATCTTTTCGTCTTTGCCGGGGTGTATTTGCTGGCGTTGACGGTTCCTGCCTTGCGCGATGCGATGCCGACTGACGCTGGGGTTCTCGTGAAAGCACTTCTCCTATTGCCGCAAGACCCGGCGGTGGTGGGCGGCACCGGTGCGCCGGTGATCATCGTGGCTTGGTCGTTGCAATACGAGTTGATTTTCTATGCCGTTGTCGGGCTTGCCATCGTTCATCGCTTGTTCTTCGCTGGTGCCGTCGTGTTGTTCGCAGCAAACTTCATCTGGCACGTTTTGTCGGGCAGCCAAGCCTTTCCGGGCGCGTTTTTCGCCAACGATTTGATGCTGCTGTTCGGCATCGGTGGCGCAACGGCGTGGGTGGTCCAGAGCGGCTGGCGCATGCCGCACCCGATGCTCGCGGCGGTGCTGGCAGCTGGCGCGTTTTTCACGGTGGGTGCCATGGAAGTGGTGTTCCGTGACGCCTGGCCAAAGCCCGCACTCGACCTCGGCTATGGGCTGTGCGGCGCAACCCTGATCGTGGCCCTGGTCCAGGCCGAGCAGCGCTGGCCCGAGCGATTTCGCAATCCTTTCGTGTCGCTGCTCGGCGATGCCTCTTATGCGCTCTACCTGATCCACTTCCCGCTGATCGCGGTGCTCTGCAAGCTCGCCGTGGCCGGCGGGTTGCGCGGTGGCTCCGGCATGGTGCTGTCATTCGTCGGCATCTTTGCCGCCTGCATTGCGACTTCGGTGCTTTTTCATCTGTGGATCGAGCGGCCGACGCTCAGGGCGCTGTCGCCGGCAAAGCCGGCCCGGATGGCCGCAGATCCCGCATTGCGCTGAGTCGGAGGCTTGCTGTGTCGCCTGCGCGCGCGCTGCACACGTCAAAAGAGTGAGGGCGTACGGGCGGCGAGGTCGTCGTCGGTGCGCGGCCGGTTCGCTGTCGCTGAGGCGGCGAGAGTCAGAGTTCCTACGCGCACGCCCAGCAGCCGGAGCGGGCGTTCCAGCGACACCCGTTTCAAGCATTGGCCGGCGATCTGACGAATGGTCTTTCCGTCGGCGGTGAAGGCGACCATCGTCTGGTCGCGCGTGGCGATCTTGAAGTCGTCGTAGCGCAGCTTGATGCCGATCGTTTTGCCGACATAGCCCTTGCGTTGCAGGTCGTCGGCCAGCTTCTCGCAGAGCTGCGTGAAGATGGCGCCGAGCTGCGCCCGATCGCGCACCGCGTGCAGGTCGCGCTCGAAGGTGGTCTCGCGGCTCATCGACACCGGCTCGCTCTCGGTCACGACGGGCCGGTCGTCGCGACCCCACGACACCTCGTGCATCCAGGCGCCGCTCGCCTTGCCGAAATTGGCGATGAGCCAGTCGCGGTCTTTGGCGGCGATCTCGCCCACGGTGCGAATGCCGAGGCTCTCCAGCTTGGCATCCGCCTTGGGCCCGATGCCGTTGACCTTGCGTGCGGCCAGCGGCCAGATTCTGGTCTGGACGTCTTCTTCGTAGACGATCGAGATGCCGTTGGGCTTGTCGAACTCGCTCGCCATCTTGGCGATCAGTTTGTTGGGCGCGACGCCGATCGAGCAGGTCAGGCCGGTCGCCTGGAAAATCGTCTTCTGGAGGAGCCGTGCCAGCACCCGGCCGCCTTCGCGCTGGCCACCGGGCACGTCGGTGAAGTCGACATACACCTCGTCGACGCCGCGGTCTTCAACCAGCGGGGCGATCTCGCGGATCGTGTTCTTGAACAGCCGCGACAAGCGCCGCACTTCGTCGAAATCGACCGGCAGCACGATGGCCTGCGGGCACAGCTTGGCGGCCTTCATCATGCCCATGGCAGAGCCGACGCCGAACTGCCGCGCCGCGTAGGTGGCGGTGGTGATGACGCCGCGGCCGACATAGTCCTTGAGCAATGGAAACGCGGCGACCGGGATCTCGTCCAGCGCCAGTTCTCGCCTGTGTTCGCCTTCACCCTGCGCCTGTCGCAGCGCTTCGTCGACACGCCGCCGGCCGCCACCGATCACCATCGGCAAGCCCTTCAACTGCGGGTAGCGCAGCAGTTCGACGGACGCGAAGAAGGCGTCCATGTCGAGATGCGCGATGCGGCGAATCGGCGGTGGCGACGGTGTAGGTGTCGGTGTCGGTGAATTGGATGAAGTCGCGGGAGTCACAGTGCATCGATTTTCGCTGCAGTGACAACATGCTGCCGACGCGCTGCTCGGCGTGACCGCCGACGGCTTCGTGCGCAACTATCCGGAGCTTTGGCGGGCGGCCGAGCGAGTACCTCGAAGTGGTGCTGAGACGGCGCTGACGCTGCATCGAACCGACCGAGCGCGCTCGACGTTACAGTGGCTCGCGGTAGCGACCGCGATCCTCTGGAGTGAGCCTTTGAATTTTTCCTATCGACCGCTGATGCGCACGATCGTTGCGCGTTGCGTGCCCGCCCTGATCGCGACCACTGCGCTCTTTGCCACGGTCGGTATCGCGCACGCCGCCGAGCCCGTGCCGCCCCGATCCGCCGGCTGCCCCGCCAGCGTACCAACCGATGCGCAGTGCTACACCGGGCGCGACACCGAAGGCGCGCTCTACTGGATCGCCATCCTCGCGCAATGGAATCGCGTGCTGGTCATGCATTCGCACGGCGGCCCGGAGACCGGCGCCCCCACGCTGGAGCGCGGTGCCGAAGACCTGAAACGCTGGTCGGTCATGGTCAAGGCCGGCTATGCATGGGCCGGCTCGACCTACCGGCGCGGGGGCTACGGCGTGACGATGGCGGCAGAAGACACGGAGCGGCTGCGCAAGATTTTCATCGCGCGTTTCGGCCAGCCGCGACGCACCATCCTGCACGGACAGAGTTACGGCGGCGGCGTTGCGGCGAAAGGTGCCGAACTTTATGGACCGGTAGCTGGCGCAACACCCGGCGCGCGATCTGAACTGCAGCCGGCCTACGACGGTGTGCTGCTCACCAGCGGCGTGCTGGGCGGTGGCGGCAACGCCTATGAGTTCCGGCTCGATCTGCGTGTGGTCTACCAGTACATATGCCGCAACCATCCACGGCCCGACGAGGTGCAATACCCGCTTTGGATGGGACTGCCGCTCGACTCGAAAATGCATCGCGCCGACCTGGCTGCGCGGGTCAAGGAATGCACCGGCGTCGGCTTGCCAGCCGCGCAACGCAGCCCCGAGCAAGCCGCGCATCTGAAGACGATTCTGTCGGTGGTGAAAGTTCCGGAGCGCACGCTGCTGTCGCACCTGCAATGGGGCACTTCGCTCTTCCAGGACCTGACGCAAAAGCGTCTCGGCGGACGCAATCCTTTCGGCAACGCGAAGGTGGTCTACAGCGGTTCCGACGACGATGCGGCGCTCAACGCCGGCGTGCTTCGCTACGAGGCCGATCCGCAAGCCGTCGGCGCACTGGCTGAAGACAGCCGGCCGACAGGGCGTCTCCGCTTGCCGGTTCTGACGCTCCACGCCATTCACGACCCGACCGCCTTCGTCGAGCTTGAAAGCACGTACCGCGACATCGTGGAAAGCGCCGGTGCCTCGCAGTGGCTGGTGCAGACTTTCGCCGACGAGGCCGAGCACAGCTACCTGAGCGATGCCGAATACCCGGCGCTGATGACGGCGTTGCTCGACTGGATCGACAAGGGCGACAAGCCGTCGCCGCAAAAGGTGGCGGCGCTGTGCGCTCAGTACGAAGCAGGCTTCGGCAAAGGCTGCCACCTGCAGCCGGACTACCGACCGCCGCCGCTGTCTTCGCGGGTGCCGGCGCTGGGTCGCTGAATTCGCCGATCGAAAATCGAGCCATACAGAAAGGCATATTTCATGGGCAATCGAAAAGTCTGCGTCGTCACTGGCTCGTCGTCGGGCATCGGGGCTGCCACTGTGCGGCTCTACGCCGGGCACGGCTGGGACGTGGTCGTCAACTACTCGCGCGACCCGACGCCAGCCGAGGCGGTCGCAGACGAATGCCGGGGACTCGGCGTCGATGCGCTGGTCGTCAAGGCCGATGTCTCGTCCGACGCCGATTGCCGGCGGCTGGCCAGCGAGGTCGATGCCCGCTTCGGCCGCGCCGACGTGCTGGTCAACAACGCCGGCACCACCAAGTTCGTCGCGCTGAAAGACCTCGACGGACTCGATGCAGAAGACTTCCAGCGGATCTACGCGGTCAACGTGATCGGCCCATACCAGATGAGCCGCGCACTGGTGTCGCTGTTGAAGCGCAACCCGGTGACCGGCATCGTCAACGTCTCGTCGATCGCGGGCCTGATGGGCACGGGATCATCGATCGCCTACATGGCGAGCAAGGGCGCACTGAATGCGATGACCGTGGGACTGGCGCGTGCGCTCGGCCCCGATATCCGCGTCAACGCGATCGCGCCGGGACTGGTCGAAACGCCGTGGCTGCAGAACGGGCTTGGCGCCGAACGCTATGCGCAGACGGTGCAGGGCTACAAGGCGCGCTCGGCACTCGATGCGGTGATGTCGCCGGAGGATGTCGCCGACGCCGCATGGTGGCTGGGCGCCGGCGCGGCCAAGACGACAGGCGAAGTGCTCTTGCTCGACGCCGGGCTGCGGCTTACCCGTGGTTGAGGTATGGGCGCTAGTGATCGTGGTGCAGGTAGCTCGCGGTGCGCGGCAGGCGCAGGCTCACGAAGAACGCGATGACCATCATCGTCGTCACGTACCAATAGAAGGCCGACTCGTGACCCAGTGACTTGAGACCTAGCGCAACATATTCGGCCGAACCGCCGAAGATCGCATTGGCCACGGCGTAAGCCAGGCCGACACCCAGCGCACGCACTTCAGGCGGGAACATCTCGGCCTTCACGATGCCGCTGATGGACGTGTAGAAGCTGACGATCGCCAGTGCCAGGATGATGAGCACGAAGGCCATCACCGGGCTTGTCACATGCTGCAGGCCGGTGAGGATGGGCACGGTGGTGAGCGCACCGAGCGCGCCGAAAAGCAGCATGTTGTTGCGCCGTCCGATGCGGTCGCTCAGCATGCCGAACAGCGGCTGCATGCACATGTAGACGAACAGCGCGCAGGTCATGATGTAGCTGGTCGTCTTTATCGGCAGATGCACCGTGTTCACCAGGTACTTCTGCATGTAGGTGGTGAATGTGTAGAAGATCAGCGAGCCGCCGGCCGTGTAGCCGAGCACGGTAAAAAACGCAGCCTTGTGGTTGCGGAAAAGGCCGGCCAGCGAGCCCGCGTCTTTATTGCCACGTGCCTCGGCGGTTTGCGTTTCTTTCAGCGTACGACGCAGCAGCAGTGCGATGACCGCGGTGATGGCGCCGATCACAAAGGGAATGCGCCAGCCCCACGCCTTGAGTTCGGCCTCGCTAAGCAACTGCTCCAGGATCACCACCACCAACACCGCCAGCAACTGCCCGCCGATGAGCGTCACGTACTGGAACGACGAGAAGAAGCCGCGCTGGCCCTT
This sequence comes from Variovorax sp. GrIS 2.14, assembly GCF_046115955.1. Lineage (NCBI taxonomy): Bacteria > Pseudomonadati > Pseudomonadota > Betaproteobacteria > Burkholderiales > Comamonadaceae > Variovorax > Variovorax sp. GrIS 2.14. The sequence goes on along the minus strand of NZ_JBJXIA010000002.1, from coordinate 283,363 downwards.
GAGCGCAATCTCGCTCATGTAGGTCGCTGTGGTGCCGTACTCGCCACCGACCGACAGTCCCTGGAACAGTCGTGCCACGAGCAACAGAAATGGAGCCCATGCGCCGATCTGCGCGTATGTCGGCAAGCATGCGATGGCGAGCGAGCCGGCGCACATCATGGTGACCGAAATCACCATCGAGTTCTTGCGACCGTAGCGATCTGCCACGCGGCCAAAGAGCCAGCCGCCGATGGGCCGCATCAAGAAGCCCGCGGCGAACACGCCCGCGGTGTTCAGCAACTGTGCGGTCGGGTCCGCCTTGGGAAAGAACGATGGCGCGAAATAGAGCGCGCTGAAAGCGTAGACATAGAAGTCGAACCACTCGACCAGGTTGCCGGACGAGGCCGCCATGATCGCGAAGATGCGGTGGCGCTTTTCGGCGGCGGTGTAGTCGGGTTCGGTGTATGCGACGGGCTCGGTGGACCCCTTGAAAGCCGGCGGAATGGCGGTGCTCATGCTGCTTATTCTGTGCCGATCATGCGTGCGGCGCTGTCGGCGCGAAGCGCATTCCTCTCGCCGTCAGCATAGGTGGAACGTTCGGCGGACGCTGGCAGGACGGTGGCGGTGGTCGGCGGGGCCATTGAGCGTCGCCAACCTTGAAACCGTGTCGGCCATCGCCCCGCCGCGGGTCTTTTTATCGGCGCTGGCGGGCCTTGTATTCGCTTGCCGCGACCCCAGTTTCGAATCATGAAAACCACCCAGACCTTCACCACCAATGCCGTGCTCGTTGCCCAGCTGCTGGAGCGACTGGAGCACGGTGGACATCCCGATGCCGGGCAATACCGCCTCGTCGCCGAGCGGCTCGGCCAGGAGCTTTCGCGCATTGCCGATATCGACGCGCTCAACGCCGTGCTCGAAGCCCATCCGGCGGCTGCGGAGGTTTACGAGAACATGAACTACCAGCATGCCGGCCTGTCGCGCTCGCGGTTGGATGCATCGGTGGCTGCGGAATTGAAAGCGCGTGAGGCGATTGCCCGCGCGATGAAGCCGACGACGGCCGGCTCGGCACACGGCCCGGCCGAAGGCGGGACTTCAAGCGAGGGCTGATTTCCATGAGCGAGTCGCTTCACATCGTCTGCCCGCACTGCCACACCACCAACCGGGTGCGCAGCGAGCAACTTGCGAGCGCGCCCGATTGCGGGAGTTGCCACAAGGCGCTGTTCACGGCGCACTCGACAGCGCTGAACGAGTCCGCCTTCGACCGGCATGTCGCGCGCAACGACCTTCCGGTGCTCGTGGATTTTTGGGCGCCATGGTGCGGGCCGTGCCGTCAGATGGCGCCCGCTTACGAGCAGGCCGCAGCGCAGCTGGAACCGCGGGTGCGGCTGGCCAAGGTCGATACGGAAGCGGTGCCCGCTCTGGGGTCGCGCTTCAACATTCGCAGTATCCCGACGCTGGCACTGTTCGTCGGTGGACGTGAGGTGGCGCGGCAGGCCGGCGCGATGGGCGCGGCCGATATCGTGCGATGGGTGCAGGCGAATACACCTGCAGCACCTGCTTCGGCTACTTAAGCTACAGCGTGACGGCGTGCGGCCCAGTAGGTCGCGCCTTCGACGCCATAGCGCTCCGAGTGCGGCGTTCCGTATTCCAGCGCAAAGGTGTCGCCGGCCAACAGATGGCGCGTGTCGTCGCCGACCTTCAGCCACATCTCGCCTTGCACCACCAGCGCTTCGACGCTGAACGGATGTGTGTGCAGGTCGACCGTCTGGGCGGCGTCCCAGACCCGCGGCGCGACCTCGTCGAAGCCCTTGGCGAGGGCATCGACTTCGAATTGCTGAAACGTAGGAAGGCTCATGGTGTTCTCCATCAGAAAGTGCCGGGCAGCAGGATGCTCGAATCGACCTGGTCGATCTGCGTTCGCCCGCAAAACGCCATCGTGATGTCGAGCTCGCGGTGCAGGATTTCGAGCGCGCGGGTCACGCCGGCTTCACCGTAGGCACCGAGCGCGTACAGAAAACTCCGGCCGATCATGGTGCCGCGAGCGCCCAGCGCACGCGCCTTGAGCACGTCCTGGCCGCTGCGAATGCCGCCGTCCATCCACACCTCGATCTCGGTCCCGACCGCTTCCGCGATGGCCGGCAGCGCCTCGATGGACGACTGCGCGCCGTCGAGCTGACGGCCGCCATGGTTGCTGACGATCAGCGCATCGGCACCGCTCGATGCGGCCAGCCGCGCGTCTTCGACATCCATGATCCCTTTCAGGATCAGCTTGCCGCCCCATAGCTTCTTGATCCACTCGACATCGGCCCAGCTGAGCGTCGGGTCGAACTGCTCGGCCGTCCAGGACGACAGCGACGACAGATCGCCGACATTCTTCGCGTGGCCGACGATGTTGCCGAAGCTGCGGCGCTTGGTGCCCAGCATGCCCATGCACCAGCCCGGCTTGGTCGCGAGGTTGATGAGGTTGGCGAGGGTCGGCTTGGGCGGCGCGGTCAGGCCGTTTTTGATGTCCTTGTGGCGCTGGCCCAGCACCTGCAGGTCGAGCGTCAGTTGCAGCGCGGAGCAGTTGGCCGCCTTGGCGCGTTCGATCAGCCGCTCGATGAAGTCGCGGTCTTTCATGACGTAGAGCTGGAACCAGAACGGATGCCGGTCGGTGCTCTCGGCGATGTCCTCGAGCGAGCAGATGCTCATGGTCGACAGCGTGAACGGAATCCCGAAAGCCTTGGCCGCCTTGGCGCCGAGGATCTCGCCATCGGCGTGCTGCATGCCGGTCATGCCCGTGGGGGCGATGGCGACAGGCATCGACACCGGCTGGCCGATCATGGTGGTGGCGGTCGAGCGGCCTTCCATGTTGACGGCTACGCGCTGGCGCAGCTTGATCTTCTGGAAGTCGCTTTCATTGGCGCGGTAGGTGCCTTCGGTCCATGAGCCCGAGTCGGCGTAGTCGTAGAACATGCGCGGCACGCGCCGCTTGGCGATCACTCGCAGGTCTTCGATGGTGGTGATCTTGGAAAGGTCGAGCACGTGTGGGTTTCTTTCGGCGTTTGTCTCTTTTTCGCAGTCATTCATTATCATGGTTCGGCCGCTGTCCTGCCTTGCAACACCCCGACTGAAAGCCGTTCATGGAAGCCATCTCCCGCCCGCCGCTGCCGCCGTTCACCCTTGAATCGGCCCGCCAGAAAGTGCAAGCCGCCGAAGACGGATGGAACACGCGCGACCCGGTCCGCGTGAGCCTCGCCTACACGCCCGACACCGAATGGCGCAACCGCGCCGACTTCCTCACCGGGCGCGAGAAGGTCGTCGAGTTTCTGACGAGCAAGTGGGCACGCGAACTCGACTACCGCCTGAAGAAAGAGCTCTGGGCCTTTACCGACAACCGCATCGCGGTCCGCTTCGAATACGAGTGGCACGACGACAGCGGCGCCTGGTTTCGCAGTCACGGCAACGAAAACTGGGAGTTCGCGGAGAACGGATTGATGCACCGGCGCTTCGCCAGCATCAACGACCAGCCGATCAAGGCCGAAGACCGCAAGTTTCTCTGGGCTCGCTAGCAAGCGTCGATCGGCACGGCAGTTGCTTGCGCGAACCTCTGTCTGCATCTGTATTTCAACCCATCCCAAAAGTAACCTTTATGAACCGCAACGACATCACTGAGAAGATCATCACCGTCAAAGTGTCCAAGGGCATTCAGTGGGCCGATGTGGCCCAGAAGGTCGGCCTGTCGAAAGAATGGACCACTGCCGCCTGCCTCGGCCAGATGACGCTCGACGCACAACAGGCCGCGACGGTCGGCGAAATCTTCGGGCTTACGGAGGAAGAGCAGAAGTGGTTGCAGGTCGTGCCGTACAAGGGCTCGCTGCCAACCGCTGTGCCGACCGATCCGCTCATCTACCGCTGGTATGAAATGGTCAACGTGTACGGCACCACCATCAAGGAACTCATCCACGAAGAGTTCGGCGACGGCATCATGAGCGCGATCGACTTCAGCATGAACATCCAGCGCCAGGGCGACCCGAAGGGCGACCGGGTGAACGTGGTGTTGTCGGGCAAGTTCTTGCCTTACAAGACGTACTAGAAGTCTCGAGGGATCATTGCCTGAGACCGGATGGCCGCGCTCGGCAGACTTGGATTCATGCTTGAGTCGATAGGATCGCCGCACCCCCTCAAAGCCAACATGACCAAGCGAAACACCGAAAAGATCCTGCGTACCTACGGCTTCTGGATCCTGGCGTCGCTGCGCGATGAGTGCCGCGAGTTCCTCGAAGCAACGACCCTCAAGGAATTGATCGGGAGTCCGGGCAATCTACGGTCGGTGGCGCTGTTTCGCGATCAGGAGGATGGGACGGTCGAAGTGGTCATCATGGCGTTGTGGGACTCGATGGAGAGCATCAAGGCATTCCTTGGCAAGCAGGATTTGCGCAAGCCCAGGATCGACCCGACGATCGACGCCAAGCTTTTCGACCGCGAGCCCTATGTGCGGCAGTACTCGCTCTCCGACCCGGACGCGCTCGCGCTCATCCCGCCGAGTTGGCGGTAGGTCTCAGTTAGCTTTCAGTAGCCAACCGGCGTACAAGAACGAAGGTCGCTCCAGCGGTGCAACGGGCTTTGGAATTTTTGAACCGGTCTCATCGCAGCGGCATCAAAGCGCTGTGGACAGAGACTAGAGTCGCTTAAACACAATCGGACGCTCTGCAGAGCTCGTCGGCATTTGATGCACATTCGCCAGCAGACCTTGAACGACATTTCGACATGCCTCAACGAAAACGGCTGCAACTATTCGGTGTTCTTGCGTGCGTACACCACACCACGTCGCGCAAGAAGCGTCTCGAGCCAGCTCATTGCGGATGCATTGGCGCGCGCTGACGTCGTGGCCGAGGAGATTCGTGCCGTCTCAGCCATCGAAGCAATCTCAGAAACTCGCTCGTGCCTCACATACATCGGCTCTCAGGCCGACGGTCCCGATCCAGCTTCGTTGCGTTCGGCGCAGTTCACGAATGCACTGGCTGCCTTGGCGAGTCAAATCGAAAGTGCGGCCCACAGGGCGATTTCTGTTGAAACGTTTCGGCTGGCAAGCGGACATCCCGCCTATCCAGTGTTCTGGGATTTCGGGCTTCTCATCACAGGGGCAAATGAGGCGGAGATGCTGATTGGCTCTAGTTCTGACTAAGGGAAGAATGGCCGCTTTCGGGCCAGGAGCGGTCGTTCGTCCTCGGCCGCCGATTTCCACTCAGGCGGCGCCTGTCTTTGAATATACGTTCGCGACAGTTGCCCGTTAGGCGACATTGGGCACGGCGCATCACCTTCATTCGGTCGGTGGCTGACGAACTCTACGGCTGGCGAGGTAGATTGCCTGCAAATGAAAAGTACACGAACCACCACCATGCTTTTGTTGGCGGGGTTTGTTGCGGGGTCGGCGCTCGCCCGCATCTATTACTTCAAGCTGATCATCGTCCGTGGCTGGCATCGGATCGCGCTGGAACAGCTTGGTCTCCTGGGTTATTGGTTGACTGTTGCGGTGCCGGCAATGGTCATCACCGCCTTGGCCTATTTCTGCTGGCCGCGACGTGCCTTGCCTGCGAATGCCGCAGCCAGAAGACGCCGTGCGGCGCCGCTAAGAGCAAGCTCTTCGTGAACCTCATCAAGAAATTATTCGCAGACCCTCTGTTTCCAAGGATCTGTACTCTTCTACTCGGCGTTCCGCTTATTGCGCTTCCCGCAATAATTCTCTTTGCACCGGGGCCAAGACTGGATTCTTGGCTAGTCGTCTTTCTGATGGTGATTGGCTTGCTTGGGGTTGTTCTCGTTGGCGCCGCTCTGATCGGTGATGATCGCTCGGTCGACGGCGCAGCAACTGCCGCCTCTGCGGACGTAAGCGAGTCGGCATTGGTCTTCTACATATTGATCGCGGTTTTGGCAGTACCCCTCACTCTTGCGCTCAGGCAGATTTGGCCTAGAAAAGACCAGCCATGATTTCGGCAGTCGGCCAAAAGCGGTCGCTCGTGAAGGCCGTTCATAACTGGAGAAACAAATGACGCTCCGCACAGAAGTACGACAACTTGCAGAACTTGGTCCGCTGCCAGCGGAGCGCTCGGCGTCCACCGAGGTCGTTGGACGTTATGAGGACCTCATCCGCGCTATTTCTCGGCCCGTCTCGGATGAAGAAGCGCGGGCATTGGCCCGTCTCTTTGGGCCGGATGGTTTCTTTGGTTTGGCATTTGCACTCGTTCATCTCATTGAGTCCTCGCCTGGTTGGCCCCTGGCCGGTGTGCTGGCGGACCAATCGAACGAATGGCTTCAGGACTTGCAGGGCCGGGTGTCGCGAAAAGCGGATAGCGAGGCTTAAACGGCCGCTTTTGAGCGGCGTGTACGGCCGCCTTGGGCGGCGGATTCAACGGGTCGATGCAACACACTAAGAACTGCACAGGCAGAAGGAGTGTTGCAAATGAAGTACCGGACACGAACCCACTACTCGGACAGTCAGAAGGCGTTGATGTGGGAGCGCTGGAAGACCGGCTGGACTCTTCACCAGATCGGCCAACTCTTTGATCGACCGCACACGTCTATCCAGAACATTCTGGCGAGGACGGGTGGAATTCGACCGCCACAGCGATGCCGTTCGGCAGCAGCGTTGTCCTTGAGCGAGAGGGAAGAGATCTCGCGAGCGCTGGCGACAAGCGAATCGATTCGCTCAATCGCTGCACGGCTCGGTCGAGCGCCATCGACAGTCAGTCGCGAAGTCAAGCGCAATGGCGGCCAAGATAACTATCGGGCGGCCCAGGCCGACAGTGCGGCATGGGATCGGGCTCTCCGTCCCAAGCAATGCAAGCTTGCTGAGAACCGTCCCCTTGCGCGGCTCGTGGCCGATAAGCTGCGCCTTCTGTGGTCACCTGAGCAGATCGCCGGATGGCTCAAACATACTTACCCGGGCGATGAGAGCCATCACGTGTCACACGAGACCATCTACCGCAGTCTGTTCATCCAAGCGCGTGGTGCTTTGAAGAAGGAACTGCTGGAGCATCTGCGACGAACTCGCGGCATGCGCCGCTCACGGCACTACACACAGAAGACGGCGACCCACGGGCAAATCGTGGGCGCCGTGTCGATCAGCGAGCGACCAGCGTCTGTTGAGGATCGTGCAGTGCCTGGCCACTGGGAAGGCGACTTGGTGTTTGGCAGCGGTAACAGCCAGATCGCCACGTTGGTCGAGCGCCAGACGCGGTACGTCATGTTGGTGAAGGTGGACGGGAAAGACACTCAGACCGTCGTGAATGCGCTGATCAAGAATGCTCGCAAGCTCCCTCAGGAGCTCTACAAATCCTTGACCTGGGATCGAGGTAAAGAGATGGCCGCCCACAAGCGGTTCACGATGGCCACCGACATCCAGGTCTTCTTCTGCGATCCGCAAAGCCCTTGGCAACGCGGAAGCAACGAGAACACGAACGGCCTGCTCAGGCAGTACATGCCAAAGGGCATCGACATCTCTGGCTACTCACAACATCAGCTCAATGCGATTGCGAGACAATTGAATGAGATGCCGCGCAAGACGCTCGGCTTCCAGACGCCCGCTGAGATGTTCAGCGAATCTGTTGCATCGACCCGTCGAATCCGCCGCCCTAAGCAGACGTCCGCCTGGGGAGAAAAATCCCACTTGGTTGGCCTATGCAATAGGAACAGTTCACCAACTGTGAACTCAGCCCTGCTGATCGCATCACAACCGCTGCAACCGCTGTTGATGTTGCAGAAGTTGCCAGCGCGGACCTGCTTTCGGGCCGCGCGCTTAACCCTCGAGAGAACGTGCGCTGGTGTCCGCCACCCGCAAAGGCCAGCCACTGTCTGCTGCAGACATCTCACTCGCGTCGCAGCAGGTAAATGTCCATGATCCACCCATGTTCGACGCGCGCCTCGGCACGGGCCGACAAAATGCGCGGCCCGGTACTGGCCAGCGGACCGGCCAGCAGCAACTCGTGCGGCATGCCGAGATAGGCGGCCCAGTAGATGTGCAGACGCTCCGGAGCCAAGGTCTGGAAGGCGCAGGCGCCGTCGAGCATCACCACGACAGTCTCCAGGCCGACCGGCCAGCCGCCTTCGCGCAGCTGACGCCCGGTCGTGATCAGCACCGGGCCGCCCAGCGTGTTGAGCGGGATGGCGTGCGCAGCGGTCAGCAATTGCAGGCTGCTCAGGCCAGGGATCACTTCGACGCGAAGTGCCATGCCGGCGGCCTTCAGTTGCCCGGCGATGCGAAGACTGGAGTCGTACAGCGAGGGGTCGCCCCAAACGAGCAGGGCGACACGGCCGCCCTGTGGCCGGTGGGCGGCAATCTCGCGCGCCCACGTCGCGGCAATGGCCGCGTGCCAGTCGTGCACGCCGTCGAGGTAGCGTGGCGTGGCGCTGTCGCGCACCGGCAGATCGAATTCCACCAGCCGGGCCGGGCCATCGAGATGCGTTGCACAGATCGTGCGGCGGAGTTCAGCCAGATCGGCTTTGTCGAGGCCCTTGCGAGGAATCAGGATCAGGTCGGCCCGGTTGAGGGCGCCGATGGCCTGGAGCGTCAGGTGCTCGGGATTGCCGGTCCCGATGCCGATCAACATCAGCTCGATCAGCGGCGCGGCATGCATCGGCACCTTGCGTGGCTCAAGCGGCGTGGTGCAGACGATGTGTCAGCAGCACCGACCCACGCGCGCCGGAGCGAGCGCGCAGCCATTTGGCGGCGGCCAGCACGCCGAGATCGATCAGCGGCTCCAGCAGCACGACGCTCATGTACGCGGCACCGAAGCTGCCGACGCTTTGCAAAGTTTCAGCGCCGATGCCACGACCATAGAGGGTCCAGAAGGCCACCCACGCGACGATGCCGCCCTGGAACACCACCGACATCTTGAGCACGTGCGCGTAGCCAAGATCGACATAGGCCAGCTTGGCCGGCAACACCCGCTTGGCCACTGCCTGCATGGCGAAGAGCGCGGCCAGCAGCGTGGTGACGTTCATGCCGTATTGCGCCAGGTCTTGCGGCTCGAAGAACAGGCTTTGCAGTGCCAGCCCTGCGGCCAGACCGATGGCAGTGGGCGCAGCGCCCAGCATCAGGAACAGGGACGAGCCAAGGATCAGATGGACCTCGGACACGCCGACAGGCACGTGCGGGAACACTTCGAAGAAGACGAACACAAGCACTGCGGCGATCACACTGCGCAGCAGCAGTGAGAGCGCTCCTTCCTGGCGAACGTGGTCGAGCGACAGCTTGGCGGCATAGAACGCGCAGGCGCTCGCTGTGACGTAAGACAGCACGATCTTGCTGCTGTCGACGATTCCGGGTTCCATGTGCATGGCTAGGATTCCTTGGGGTTGAGTGCGGCATTTGGCGCCGCGAGAGGTGGAAAAAAATGAAAACAGAGCGGGCGGGCATAAGACCTTGCGGTCAGCCCGCTCCGGCTGCTGATGGCCGGAATCTTCGGTCGTAGTCGGTCGCATACAGCCGGCTGTCACTGAAGCCTTCGGCCGCCAGCGCAGGGCCGACCAGGATCAGCGCGGTGCGTTCAACCCCCGCGCCCATGACGGCCTCGATGGTGGCCAGCGTCGCGCGGAAGATCTGTTCATCGGGCCAACTGGCGCGATAGACCACGGCGACCGGGCAGGCAGCGCCGTAGAACGGCGTCAGTTCGGCGACCACTTCGGCCAGCTTGTGGATCGACAGGTGCAAGGCCAGCGTGGCGCCGGTGGCGGCAAAGTTGGCCAGGCTTTCGCCTGCTGGCATCGGCGATGCCCGGCCCGATGTGCGCGTCAGCACCACCGATTGCGCCAGCCCTGGCAGCGTGAGTTCGGCACCCAGTGCGGCTGCGGCGGCCGCAAACGATGGCACGCCGGGTGTGACGGTGTACGGGATGCCAGCCGCGCGCAACCGGCGCAGTTGCTCGCCCATGGCCGACCACACCGACAGGTCGCCTGAATGCAGCCGCGCTACATCGTGCCCGGCGGCGTCTGCGGCCACGAACTCGGCGACGATTGCATCGAGGTCGAGCGGCGCGGTATTGACGATGCGCGCTCCGGGCGGACAGTGCGCCAGGATTTCTTCGGGCACCAGCGAGCCGGCATAAAGACAAACCGGACAACGGTTGATCAGGTCGCGTCCGCGCAGGGTCAGCAGGTCTGGGGCACCGGGGCCGGCGCCGATGAAGTGGATGGTCATGAGTCAGGTTTTCCGTTGTGGGGCCAGCGCAGCGATGGCGCAGGTGGCGAGGCGATCGGTCGACACGACGCGCGGGTGCAACAGCATGGCGCCCGGACCGCTGTGCACCAGGGCAGCGGCCAGTGCCGCGGCCTCGGCGGTGCTGCCGCTGCCGCGCAGCGCGCGGACTGTGGCGCTGTCGGTCAAGGTCGGTGTGCTGTTGAGTTGCGTCGCACCGACGGCATGCACGGGCAGGCCCAGTTCGTCGGCCAATGCGCGCAGGCTCAGTGCTTCAGCCTTGTCATGCGCTACGGCGATCAGCGCGATAGAGCGCAACGGCATCACACGAGGCATGGCTGAAATCGCTTGGGCCAGCGCATCTCGCAGCGATTCCAGCGTTGCGCCGTGTCGAAATCCAAATCCGGCCACCGTCATCGCGTGGCACTCCACTGCACCACCGGGTACGCGGCACGCCATCCGCGCCGTGTGCCCAGTGGCGCCGCCTCGGCCAGTTCGATGCGCAGCAGGCTGCCGCCGGCGCGCGCGTGCCAATGGCCCAACAGTGCTTCGGATTCAAGTGTCACGGCATGGGCCACCACACGGCAGCCTGCAGGCAACAGGTTCCACAGCGCCGTCAGCAACTCGTCGCTCAGACCACCGCCGATGAACACCGCATCGGGCGACGCCAGGTCCGTCATGACGTCGGGTGCGCGTCCCGTTACCAGCACCAATCGGTCGACGCCCAAGCGGTCGGCGTTGCCGCGCAGTCGGGCGGCGCGCTCTGGGTCGGCCTCGACAGCCACAGCCTCGCACCGGGGGTGCGCCAGCAGCCATTCGATGGCGATGGAACCCGACCCGGCACCGATGTCCCACAGTCGCTCACCCGGGCGCGGTGCCAGCGCGCACAGTGCCAAGGCACGCATCCTTTGCTTCGTGATCTGGCCATCGTGCGCAAACACACTGTCGGGCAGGCCGGCGCTGCGCGGCAGGGCCAGGCCGGTGCCAGCCACCTCCAGCGCCACGGCCACCGGATGACTCACATCGGTCAGATTGAAGTCGCAGGCGATCACGTCGCGCCGCTGCTCACGCGGGCCACCCAAGGCTTCGAGCACGCTCATGAGACTGTCACCGAAATCGTTATCGACCAGGTAGCGCGCCAGGTCTGCGACGGCCGCCCCGTCGCGCAACAGCAGCAGCAACCGTGCGCCCGGGCACAGATGAGGGCGCAGGCGGGACAGCGGCGCCGCGTGCAGGCCAAGGCAGGTCACGAGTTCCAGCGCCCAGCCCAGGCGCGAGGCCGCCAGACCGAAGGTCGATACGACGGGCAAGGCATGCCATTCGTCAGCGCCAAGATGGCGCGTCACCGAGCTGCCTGCGCCAAACCAGAACGGATCACCGGAGGCCAGCATCGCCACGCGGCGCCCGCGCTGTGCCAGCAGCATTGGGATGCCCTCGGCAAAGGGCACCGGCCATTCGAGCCGCTCGGCTCGCAGCGTGGGCAACAACGCCAGATGGCGTGCGCTGCCGGCCACCAGTTCGGCCTCGTCGAGGGCCGCACGGCTGGCCGGCGGCAGGCCCTGCCAGCCGTCTTCGCCCAACCCGATAATCGACAGCCACGGTGCTTTTTTGATGACTTCAACCACGCGCAATATCCTCATCCTCGGCGGTACGCTGGAAGCGAGCGCAATGGCGTCGGCGCTGGCCGAACGTGGCGAGCGCGCCGTGTTGTCGTATGCCGGCCGGGTGGCCCAGCCCAGGGCACAGCCGGTTGCGGTGCGCGTCGGCGGCTTCGGCGGCGTCCCCGGCCTGGTGCGCTATCTGCAGGCCATGCAAGTGACGCACTTGGTGGATGCCACGCACCCCTTCGCTGCGCGCATGAGTGCCAATGCCGTCGCCGCCTGCGCGCAGGCCGGCGTTCCGTTGCTGGCGCTGACACGCGACGCCTGGCAGCCCGGCCCCGGCGACCGCTGGCAGCCGGTCGCCGATCTGCCGGCGGCCGTTGCGGCGCTGGGTGGTCCGCCGCAGCGCGTCCTGCTGGCCTTGGGCCGCATGCATCTGAACGTTTTCGCAGCTCAACCACAGCATCACTACATCCTGCGGCTGGTCGATCCCCCCGAGCAGCCGCCACCGTTGCCGCACCACACCGTCGTGATCTCGCGTGGCCCGTTCGACGTGGCGGGCGACATCGCACTGCTGCGCGATCACCAGGTCGACCTCATCGTCTGCAAGAACGCTGGAGGCAGCGGCGCGCAGGCCAAGCTGCACGCGGCACGCGCGCTGGAGCTGCGCGTTTTGATGGTGGCGCGACCATGGCTGCCGGCCCGGCACGAGGTCACCCAGGTGGCCGAGGTGTTGCAATGGCTCGGGCATGGGGAGCGCGGTGTGCAGCTTCATGCAGCCACCTCGCGCGGCGCCGAACGCGGCGTGTAGACCCAGGGCTGGCCGTCACGGGCGATGACGCGCGTCAGGCTGGAACCGACGATGACCACGGTGCGCATGTCGGCCATCTCGGGCAAGGCGTCTTGCAAGGCGATAACGCGCAGGGTCTCGTCGGGGGTGGACACGGCGCGGGCAAAGATCACCGGGCGGTCCGGGCTTCCGGCCGCAGCGCAAGCCTCGCGCAGCACTGCCAGCGTGCGGACAAAGCCCTCGGGTCGTGAGACCGAGCGCGGGTTGTAGAAGGCCATCGCGAAGTCGGCTTGCACAGCCAGTCGCAGCCGGCGCTCCACCAGCGCCCAGGGCTTCAGGTTGTCGGACAGGTTGATGGCGCAGAAGTCGTGCCCCAGCGGCGCGCCGGCACGTGCCGCGGCCGCCAGCATCGCCGTGATGCCGGGCAGCACCCGCACGTCCAGTCGGCGCCACTCGGCCGGACCCGCTTCGACAGCCTCGAACACAGCCGATGCCATGGCGAACACGCCCGGGTCGCCTGAGGACACCACGACCACGCGCCGGCCTGACGCGGCCATCTGCAAGGCATGTGTGGCACGGTCCAGCTCGACCCGGTTGTCGCTGGCATGCAGCGTCAGGCCGGCGCGCGGTGCGACGCGGGCCACGTAGGGGATATAGCCCACCACGTCGGTGGCGTCGGCCAGGGCAGCTGTCACCTCCGGTGTCACCCAATCTTCAGCACCCGGGCCGAGCCCGGCGACGACCAGCCGGCCCGCCGCATTCGCCGTCGCTGCATTGACACTCGTGGTCTTGTCACTCATGGCCGGCGTCCCTGCCCATGCACCAGCACGATCGAAAAGTAAGGCGTGATGCGCCCTTCGACTTCGACCAGCCGCACCACCTTCTGGCCCGGCATGGTGGCGTATTCAACCAGCCATGCATCATTCAGACGGCCGGCAGTGGCCAGTGCGCGCCGCACCTTGTCGATGTGGCGCCCGATTTTCATCACCACCAACGCGTCGCTGTCAGCCATGTGGCGTGCCAGCTTGGCCTCGGGCAGCGTGCCCATCAGCACAGTCAGCACGTCGTCGCCCCAGGTGATGGGCTGGCCGGTGGCCGTCCACGCGCCCGACATGCCGGTGATGGCCGGCACCACCTGCACCGGATGCGTCCCGTTCAACCGGGTGTACAGGTGCATGAACGAGCCGTAGAAGAACGGGTCGCCTTCGCACAGCACCACCACGTCGTGACCGGCATCGGACAGCGCGCGCAGGTGCGCTGCGCAGTCGGCATAGAAGGCGGACAGGGCCTGGTTGTAGGCCGGGTCGTCCACTGCAATTTCGGTGGTGACCGGGTACTCCATCGCGTGCTCCACCACGCCTGCGGGCAGCAGGCCATCGACGATGCGCCGCGCCTGACCGGGCCGGCCGGCCTTGCGAAAGAACGCCACGTGGGTCGCGCTGCACAGCAGGCGGTGCGCACGCACGGTCATCAGGTCCGGCTCGCCAGGGCCAAGACCCAGCCCGTAGAGGGTGCCGCGTGCGCTCATTCCAAACGGCTCCCGAGGGCGTTGATCGCCGCCACTGTGATGGCGCTGCCGCCCAGGCGGCCGACCACGATGCAGCAGGGGACAGGTTGTTCGGCCCACAACGCATCCTTCGATTCCGCCGCGCCGATGAAACCGACCGGACAGCCGATGATGGCCGCAGGTCGTGGGCAGGTCGGGTCCTGCAACATGTTGAGCAGATGGAACAAGGCCGTCGGGGCATTGCCAATCGCCACCACGGCGCCCTGCAGGTGAGGCCGCCAGAGCTCCAGCGCCGCGGCGGAGCGGGTGGTCGACATGGCTTGCGCCATCCCGGGCACGGCCGGGTCGTGCAAGGTGCACAGCACGTCGTTGCCGCCGGGCAGGCGCGAGCGGGTCACGCCCTCGCTGACCATGCGCGCATCGCACAGGATCGGCGCGCCGGCCGCCAGCGCCGACCGCGCCGCGTGCACGAAGCCAGACGAAAAGCGCAGCATCGCTTCAAGCCCGATCAGGCCCGCTGCGTGAATCATGCGCACCGCTATCGGCTCGTCGTCGGCATCGAAGCGTGCGAGGTCGGCCTCGGCGCGGATCATGGCAAAGGAACGGCGATAGATCTCGGCGCCGTTGGTTTCAAAGCTATGGTTCAAGGGGCTCCAATGCACAGGCGCAAGTTTTCAGGAGACAGTCCAGTTTGCGCAGGCGCGTCCCCGGCGCGGCCATTGCGCACCAGGTCGAAGGTCCCGCTGCGGCCGACCAGCGTCAAGTCGGCGGCACCGGAACGAGCGCACCCTTTGGCGCAGCCGGACACGTGCAGGCTGCGTGGTGCCTCAGGGCTGTCAGTGAGCAGTTGCCGAGCGAGTGAAAGGGCCAGGGCGCGCGTCGCCACCGTGGCCGACGCGCACGCCGGAGCACCGGGACAGGCGTCCACGCGCAGCAGGGGATCGTCAGCCACCGTGATGAATGCGGTCGATTCCCGCCACTCGCCTCCTTCCAGAATCAGGCCGCGTTGCGATGTCAAGCGCAGGGCGACGGCACCGCTGTCTTGCAGCAAGTGGCCCAGCGCAGTCGCCGCAATTTGACCAAAGGCCACGCCGTAGACCGGTCCGAGCTGCGACATGCCAGGCCTCGGCGGCGCGGCCGAAGGGGCCGCGGTGTCGAGCGGCGCATCTCCACGGGGCACTGCGCACACCTGCTGAAGCCCGCGCATGCGTCTCGATGGTGGCGCCACGGACCCCGCAGTTGCCGCAAACCAAACGGCCATCGCGAGTGCCATTGCAACAGCTTCCGCTACGTCGTCTCGCGGTACCAGATGTCCGGCCGCAGCACCATCGGCGCGGACGATGAGTCCGCCCGAGCGGGCACGCTCTATGCGGATGTCAGCCGAGGCCTCCGTCAACACCGGTGCCGGCCCCGCATCCACGGCAAAACCGAATTTGGAGGGCAAGGCTGGCAACTCACCCAGACGCGCCAGCAGTGCACTGGCGATGCGTTGCGTGTCATCGCCGGCCTGCCAGCAGGGCGCGACCAGAACGGCGGGCCCGGCTTCGTGTGTGGCGTCGACATCGACCAGCCCCAACCTGCAAAGCGCCTCCACCACGGCGTCGTGGTCTTCTGGCCGGACACCGCGAAGTTGCAGATTGGCACGGTGAGTCAGGTCGATCATTCCCGAGCCCAGGCTTTGCGCAAGCTCGCACAGCCCCAGCGCCTGATCGCGCGTCATTCTTGCCAGTGGCGGCCGCACCCGCAGCAACAGCCCATCGCCCGAGGCCATGGCGCGATGCGCACCAGGGCACCAGCCTTTGGCTTGAGGACGCACACCGGACGACCCCGGAACGCTGGCCGGTTCCGGAGGCGTCGGCATCGGGAGCGTGACGCGGATCGAGGCCATCAGCGTCAGGCCACCGCAGCCATTGCTGCAACGACTTCCACTGCGGTTGGCAACGACGTCATCAGCGGAGGCAACTTGCCCAGGATGCCACCGCGTAGCCGCTCCGGGCGCTGGCTGCGCAGCAAGGCGCCGTCGGCGTTGTCTGCGTGCAGCTGTCCGCAAGCCAAGACTTGCGCGGCAGTTTCGATATCGGCGACGAGGTCTCCGAAATAGTAGGTGGGTTTGCCTGCTGCCTGGAATGCGACGGTGCAGGCCCTTTCGCAACCGCTCATGCAGGCAATGCCGCGCACATGGATGCCGGCCCGTCGTGCGTCGAGTTGCAGCGCCAGCACGGCGTCGAACAGGATCGTTCCGGCAGCGGGCAACTCGCGTGAAGCACCGGCAGGTCGGCAGGTCGTGCAGATAACGATTTCAGTAACCTGCGCAGGGAGAACTTCAAGGGGCATGGTCATCGGTATTCAGGATTCAGGTAGGCCGGCTGGCAAGACGATGTTCGGCGCCCCAGCGCAACGCCCAAGCGGTACAGCGGCCGATGGAGTTCGCAGGTTCGTCGAAGTCAACGATCACGACATGCCCGGCGAGTTGCGGTACGACCGGCTGTTCCAGCGTGCGGCCATCGGTCAGCAGCCACAGCCAGGTTTCGGACGGGCCATTACGACGCTGCGCGAGACGCAGCAGCTCGTCGGACTCGGCCAGCGCATGCGTCAGCGGAGTGCCCCCGCCACCGCCCAGCGGTCGAAGCTTCGCGCGGCCGGAGGCGCGGGCCGGCCCGGGTGGCAGCTGCAACACCACGCCCTGACCGCCAAAGCACAGCAGTGCCACGTGGTCGCCAACGCGGGCGGCCTGCTCGATCAGCCACTGCGCATGTCCTTTGGCCAGCGCAAGGCGCCCACGCTGGCGCATCGAGCCAGAAGTGTCGAGCACGATGAGGTGCAACCTGGCGTGCTTCACCAGCCGCTCGGCATAGCGCAGGTGGAGACTCTGGAGCGGCTGTGGGCCTTTGGCCAGCAACGTAGGCAACCACGCGACAGGGCCACGCGCCAAGCCCTCGACGGGCTGCCTTGGCGCATGGAGCGTCGATGAGGGATGGGGTTTCGGCCCCCGCAGACCGGCGCGCCCGGGGCGCACGAGGCGGCTACGGGGGCTCAGGCTTTTTTTGATGGCCATCCTCCAACGCCGGTCACGCGTGTGGTGGTTTCAGGTCGTGGCGGCAGGGCACCCCAGTCGCCGATCGGCGCCCCCGTGGCCAGGGCGTCGGGTGATGCACGTTCGGGGTCGGGACCGGGTGCCGTGGACGCAGCGTGGCGATCGTCTGCTTTGTGCTCGGACGGGGCGCGAGACGCCGCGGGTAAGGGGAGGGCATGTGCCTTGTCACCACGACGGTGCGCCAGTGCCAGTTCAGCCACCGCGTCGACATCGAGCGTCGTCACCTCGTCACGGCTTTCAAAGGCCGCCAGTGCACGCGCCGCCCGCAGCATCACCAGGTCGGCTCGCATGCCATCGACCCCGGCCGCCAGCGCGCAGGCCGCAGCATGGTGCAGCACCGCATCCGACCACGCCAAGCGCGGCAACGCAGCACGTGCCGTGGCGACAGCATCGACCAGACGGGCCTGCTCACCAGCATGTTGTTCGACCAGACCGTGCGGATTCTCGTCAAAGCCCAGGCGCGCCCGCACGATCGCCGTGCGCAGCGCAGCATCGGTTGGATTGGCCAGCGAAACGGACAAACCAAACCGGTCCAGCAGTTGAGGGCGCAACTCGCCCTCTTCCGGGTTCATGGTGCCGACCAGCACGAAGCGCGCGGCATGCTGACGTGAGATGCCGTCACGCTCGACGGTGTTGACACCACTGGCCGCGACATCGAGCAAAGCATCGACCAACGCATCGGGCAGCAAGTTCACTTCGTCGACATACAGCACGCCGTGGTGGGCCCGCGCGAGAAGGCCCGGGGCCAGACGAAGTCGGGCATCGCGCAGCACGTCTTCGACGTTGAGCGTGCCGACCAGCTGCTCGACAGTGGCCGACAGCGGCAGCGTGACGAAGGGTGCTGGCAACTTCGCCGGCGTCGGAGGCACCAGTGCCGCCAACGCACGCGCTGCCGTGGACTTGGCGGTGCCACGCGGACCGCTGATCAGCACCCCGCCGATACCGGGGTCGATCGCGGCGAGCAGCAAAGCGCGCTGCAGCAACGGCTGGCCGACCAACGCGCTGAAGGGGAAGGTCGCGCGGGTGGCGGATTCGACGAGGCAGGCATTCGAGTCGGCAGTCGGCCCGGCAATCGGTTCGGCAGAGTTCAATGTCATCAGAGCGGCCCTTCGCCGTGTTCTTCAAGCCGGCGCTCCAGCGCCAGCAGGTGGTGTTCGATCCGCTCGCGCTGGTCGCCAGGCTCGGCCCACAGGCCACGCCGCATTGCGTCGAGCAGCCGCTCGCCGATGCCGCGCAGCGCTAGCGGGTTGTGTTGCTGCAGAAATTCGCGCGTGATGTCGTCGTGCAGGTAGGCATCGGCCACCAACGCGAATTGGTGGTCAGCGACCACACCGGTGGTCGCGCTGTAGGCGAACAGGTTGTCCACCGTGATGGCGATCTCTGAAGCACCCTTGTAGCCGTGGCGACGCACGCCTTCCAGCCACTTCGGGTTGACGGCGCGCGAACGGACCACGCGTGCCACCTCTTCGCGCAGCGTGCGAATGCGCGGCGAACCCGGAACGCTGAAGTCGCCGTGGTACAGCGCTGCCGGGGCGCCTGACAGGTGCTGCACGGCTGCCGCCATGCCGCCCTGGAACTGGGCGTGGTCGGCAGCGTCGAGCACATCGTGCTCGCGGTTGTCCTGGTTGTGCAGCACCGCATCGAGTTGCGCCAGTCGCCGCTCGAACGGCGCGCGGGCCGCGACGCCATGGTCGCCCTGGCCATAGGCAAAGGAACCAGCCTGAACGTAGGCCTGGGCAATATCGGCGCCATCTTTCCAGTCGCCACTGTCCAACACCTCCTGCACACCGACGCCGTAGCCGCCGGGGCGCGGGCCGAACACGCGCCAGGTGGCCTGACGTTCCGCTTCGTCGGCCGCCTGGCCGGCCGCCAGGGCAGCCGCCGCTTCACGCTGGACGCGGGCACGAATCGGATTCACGTCATCTGGTTCGTCGTCTTCGCTGATGGCGGCGACGGCACGCACTGCCGTGTCGAACAGATCGATCACGTTGGGGAAAGCATCGCGAAAGAAGCCCGACACGCGCAAGGTCACGTCGACGCGGGGCCGGTGACGGATGGCCATTGGCAGCACTTCTACGTCGACCACCCGTGCACTGCCATCGGCCCACTTGGGCCGCACACCCAACAACGCGAAAGCCTGCGCCACGTCTTCGCCGCCGGTGCGCATGGTGCTCGTGCCCCATACCGACAGCCCGACCTCGCCGGGCATCGTGCCGTGGTCCTGCAGATGGCGTTCGATGAGCCGTTCGGCGGCGGCCGCGCCCATGGCATAGGCCGTGGGTGTCGGCACGGCGCGGGTATCGACGCTGTAGAAATTGCGCCCCGTCGGCAGCACGTCGGGCCGGCCACGCGATGGCGCACCGCTGGGGCCGGGCGGCACGAAGCGACCGGAGAGTCCGCGTAGCAACTGCGTCATCTCTTGCGGCCCGCAGGCGTCGAGCCGGGGAAGCAGTACTTGGCGCAGGCGTTGCAGCACCGGGGCGGTGTGTGGCCAGGCTGTGGCATCGAATGCCTCCGGATCGGCCTTTGGTGTAGCTTGATCGGACATCACCTGTTCGGCCACCAGACGCGAGGCCAGCCTTTCCAGCCGTTCGCGTGTGTGTCCGGCATGACGCCAGACATCGTCGCTGAGCTGCTGCAGCGCCGGCGGGCGCGGTCCCTGCCACGGCGCGGCCCAGTCCGGGCCGAGCACGTTGAACCCGTCCACCCCGTCGAGTGCCAAGTCTTGTGCCAGCGCCAGCAGCAGACTTTTCTGACCCGCCACCGTGCCTGCTGAAAAGCGCGCTAGCGCGACCAGCGTGTCGATGCGTTGCCGACCCTGTGGAGAGCTGCCGAGGGTGTGCAGGCCGTCGCGAATTTGCGATTCCTTGATCTCGCAAAGATAAGCGTCCAGTCCCTTCAACAGGCTGTCGCGCGCGGTGTCGTCTGCCGGCCGGGCAAAGCCCAGCTCCTCGTGCAAGCCTTCCCGCAGCGTGCGTTCGAGGATGTCCTCACGCAGCCGCCGCGCGCGCCGCGGGTCGAGCGACAAGGCCTCGTAGTACTCGTCCATCTGGCGCTCGATCTGCTGCAGCGGGCCGTAGGTCTCGGCGCGCGTCATGGCCGGCATCAG
Organism: Variovorax sp. GrIS 2.14; assembly: GCF_046115955.1. Classification (NCBI taxonomy): domain Bacteria; kingdom Pseudomonadati; phylum Pseudomonadota; class Betaproteobacteria; order Burkholderiales; family Comamonadaceae; genus Variovorax; species Variovorax sp. GrIS 2.14. Next base: position 263,109 of record NZ_JBJXIA010000002.1, on the reverse strand, counting down.
GTGGTCGATGATCACGGCCTGGGTGCGTCGCTTGGCCTGGCTGCCTTCGCCGGGGTCGTTGACGATGAAGGGGTACAGGTGCGGCAGCGGGCCGAGGATGGCATCGGGCCAGCAGGCTGCGCTCAGCGCCACGCTCTTGCCGGGCAACCATTCGAGGTTGCCGTGCGTGCCGACATGCACCATCGCATCCACCGCGAAGGCGCGACGCAACCAAAAATAAAACGCCAGGTAATGGTGCGGTGGCACCAGCTCGGCGTCGTGGTAGCTGGCCGACAAATCCATGTCGCGTCCGCGCGCCGGCTGGATGCCGACGAAGACATGGCCAAAGCGCAGACCGGCGATGGTGAAACGACCGCTGCGCAGCGTGGGGTCCTGTTCCGGCGCGCCCCAAAGGGCGTTGACGGCAGCGCGGCTGTCGGCTGGCAGCAAAAGAAAGTCTTCCAGGTAATCTGCCATGGCGAAGCTCTGAGCGGCGGGCCGGGCGTCGTTGGCGACACGGTCGTTGGTGATGCCGCGCAACAGCGAAGCGATCAGCGCGTCACCGCTGGCCGGCAATTCTCCTGTGGCGTAGCCTGCCGCTTGCAGCGCATGCAGCACAGCCACGGTCGAGGCGGGCGTGTCGAGCCCCACGCCGTTGGCAATGCGTGAATCGTCGATCGGGTAATTGGCCAGGATCAGCGCAATGCGCTTGTCAGCATTGGGCTTTTCGCGCAGCACGCACCAGCGGCGTGCCAGTTCGGCCACGAAGGCCATGCGCTCGGGTTCGGCTTCGTAGCGCACCACATCGAGTTCGGTGCGTTCGCAACGCCAGGCCATGCCCTTGAAGCTGATGGCGCGCGTAAGGATGCGGCCGTCGACCTCGGGCAGAACCACCTGCATGGCCAGGTCGCGCGGCGCCAGACCGTGTGCGTCCGCCAGCCACTGCTCATGCGAGCAGCCGGCGGTGATAAGTTGCAACACAGGGGCATCGCCGGCCAGGGTCGCGGACGCTGCATTCGCATCTCTTTCATCGCCCAGATCGCTGCCGTCGATCGACGCGGTGGCAAAGTTGGTCGCGTTCAGCACGATCGCCACGGCGTGTTCCGCGACCAGCGCTTGCACTGCGGCATGGCTTTCAGGGTTCTTGAGGGAATCGACGGCAAGAGCCACTGCGTTAAGGCCGGCGGTGGCCAGCGCTTCCAACATCACATCGAAAACCGCCGTGTTGCCGGCGAGCAAATGGGCGCGGTAGAACAGCAGGAGGGCCACGGGCGCGCCCGATTTCCACGGTGTGCGGCTGGTGATGGCCTGGGGCTCGTACCGCACGGCGCTGGGCAACGGCACCGGCACCGGCGGCCGCCCGCCCAGGCCGAATGCCGCATGGGCGATCAGCGAAAAAAAGGCCTTTGCGTTGTCGCGCCCGCCTTCGCGCAGGCAGCGCCACAGGTGGCGGCAATCGTCTTGCTGTGCGGTGCTGCGGATCAGTAGTTGCGCGTCCTCGAAGGCATCACCCGAGAACATCGCCAGCCACTGGCCCCGCTCGCGCGCCAGCGACATCGCACGTTCCACCACGTAAGCCCAGTCGCTGGGGCTGCCGAGGTGGTCGATCACGATCACGCGGGCATGGCGCAGCACGTCGTCGACGTACATGTCGACGGAGGCTGGCTGGCGCAGCCACATCAGGTTGGCCAGGCGAACGCTGGGGTAGTCGGGCCCGAGCTGGGCGGCCACATCGGCGAGCAGCGAGAGCGTGGTGTCCGCCGCGCTCAGCACCACGATCGAGGCGGGCGTCTGCTCGACGCGCACGACGCCCTGGCCACCGTCTTCAACGTGGCCGCCCGGGCGTGTGGACATCAGGTGCATGAGAGTCCTTGGGTGATTTCAGGAATGAACGCTGGCCGACAGGTCGCGGTCCAACTCGGCCTGCAGCACTGCAGCGTTCAGACCGGCGCCGATCAGCACCAGGCGCGACTGGCGCATCTCGTCGCCGCGCCACGCACGGTCGAAGTAACTGTCGAAGCGCGTGCCCACGCCCTGAATCACCAGTCGCATGGCCGCACCGGGCAGCGAGACAAATCCCTTGACGCGGTAGATCTCGTGGCGTCCGACCAGGTCTTGCAGCACCGTCAGCAGCCGCGCCCGATCGAGCACCTGCAAATTCACCGAGACGGAATCGAAGGCATCGTGGTCATGGTCTTCTTCCGCGTCATGGTGCGTCTTGCGTTGGTCGATCACATCTTCGACCGCACGCTCCAGGCCCAGCAGCACGCCCAGGTCGATGCGGCCATGCTGGGCATGCAGCAGCTTGACGCCCGGCGCTGTCTCCAAGCGGATGGCAGCTTCGACGACGGCCAGCGCGGCAGTGTCCATACCGTCGGTCTTGTGCACGATCACCAGGTCGGCGGTAGCGAGCTGGTCTTCGAACAACTCGTGCAATGGCGAGTCGTGGTCCAGGTTGTCGTCGGCGCGGCGCTGGGCGTCAACCGCCACCGGATCGTCGGCGAAGCGGCCGGCCGCCACGGCAGGCGCATCCACCACCGCGACCACGGCATCGACGGTGAAGGCGTTGCGCAACGCGGGCCACTGGAAGGCCTGTACCAGCGGCTTGGGCAACGCCAGGCCGGAGGTCTCGATCACCAGGTAGTCGATCTGGTCGCGGCGGGCAGCAAGCTGCTCCATGACCGGGGCAAACTCTTCCTGCACGGTGCAGCACAAGCATCCGTTGGCCAATTCGAACAACTGGCCGTTGGGCGCGCCGGTCTCGTCGCAGCCGATGCCGCAGCCTTTCAGCAATTCGCCGTCGATGCCTAGCTCGCCGAACTCGTTGACGATCACTGCGATGCGCAGGCCTTGGGCGTTTTGCAGCAGGTGACGCAGCAGAGTGGTCTTGCCACTGCCGAGAAAACCCGTGACGATGGTGGCGGGGATCTTGCGGGATTGCATGGGCGATTCCTGAATGGGCTGAGTGAGCGTAGAGAAGTCAGGCGAGCGACGAAGTGACTAGTCCTCGATGCCGCGTTGTGCCGGCACACCTGCCTTGAAGTGGTGTTTGATCAATGCCATCTCGGTCACTGAATCGGCGATGTCGATCAGTTCCTGCGGCGCATTGCGGCCAGTGAGCACCACATGCACATGCGATGGGCGCTCGCGCAGGCAGGCCAGCACCGGGTCGAGCGGCATCCAGCCATAGCGCAGCGGATACATGATTTCGTCGAGCACCACCAGGGAGTGCGCGCCGGCTCGCACTGTGGCCTCGGCACGAGCCCAACCCGCGCGAGCGAGTTCGGCCGAATGTTCCAAGTCGCGGCTCTTCCAGCTAAAGCCGTCGCCCAGACCTTCAATCGGCATGCCCAGTTGCTCGAATAAGCGGTGCTCGCCAAAGCGCGCCGTGGGCACTTTCATGAACTGGTAGATCTTGACTGTTTCGCCTTGGCCGGCAGCGCGTAGCGCGAGCCCGAACGCGGCTGTGCTCTTGCCTTTGCCGGGGCCGGTGTGCACGGTGACGCGGCCTTGCGACGCACCCTGTGGTTGTTGAGTGTCGTGCAAGGGCTGCGGTGCTCGCTCGGTGGACATTGGAGACAAGGTCAAGGTTTGAACAACGCGGCGATGGCCAGTGGGTTGCTCGGGAAGTACAGGTGCATGAACGAAGCGAACAAGCGGCCTTGGTGGAATACGGCTTCGGGCCGACCATGCTGGCGCTGAGCCACGGTGTACAGCGTGGCCGGCAACGTTGTCGCAATGCGTCCATGGTGGAAGGTATGACCGCGCACCTGGCCTTGAGGCAGCACCAGGCTGTGCATGCCGAGATTGACGAGCCGGTCGGTCATGACGCCCTGGCCGGGTAGCAGGCCCATCATCGGCGAGCTGTGCCCTGCCTTGTCGCTGAGCGTCTCAAGCAGTGCCAGCATGCCGCCGCACTCTGCGACCAGAGGCCGGCCAGCAGCGTGGTGCGCATGGATGGATTGGCGCGCGGCGGTGTTGTTCGCCAACGCCTGCAAGTGCAATTCTGGATAACCGCCGGGCAGGTACAGCGCTTGAGCTGCAGTCGGCACCGGCTCGTTGGCTAAGGGCGAGAAGAAGCACAGCTGTGCGCCCAAGGCACGCAGTGTGTCTAAGTTAGCGGGGTATAGAAATGAAAAGGCAGCGTCTCGCGCGATGGCAATCGTGGTGCCGCTCAGCAGTGCAGGGAGCACCAGATTGTCCGAGGCGAGCGGTGCCTCGAACTGAACAACTGGCGGGATGGGCAACTCCCCGTTCTCGCCGAGCGCCAGTGCGGCAGCTGCAATCCGCTCGGCCATGTCACCGACTTCTGCAGCCTGCACCAGCCCTAAGTGACGCGCGGGCAACCCGTAGTTTCCGCCACGCGGCAGCGTGCCATACCAGGTCATGCCGGCAGGCAAGCTTTCCCGCAACATCTGCGCATGGCTCGAGCTGCCGACTCGGTTGGCCAGCACGCCGATCAGTTGCAGGCCGGCTCTGTAAGTGGCAAGCCCGTGCGCCACGGCACCGAAGGTTTGCGCCATTGCCGAGGCATCGATCACGGCCAACAGCGGCAGGCCGAAACGCAATGCGAGATCAGCACTCGACGGCGTCCCGTCATGCAAACCCATCACGCCTTCGACCAGGATTAGATCGGCCTGAATGGCGGCGTCGTAGAGCAATTCAGCACAGTGCGCTTCGCCACCCATCCATAGGTCGAGCTGCTGCACTGGCGCGCCGCTGGCGCACTCCAGCACCATTGGGTCGAGAAAGTCTGGGCCGGTTTTAAACACCCGCACGCGGCGGCCTCGGCTGCGGTGCCAGTGCGCCAGCGCGGCAGTGACCGTGGTCTTGCCTTGGCCCGAAGCCGGGGCAGTGATCATCAGCGCGCGGCAGGACACGGCAGTGGCTGTGCTCATCCCGTGACCTTCGTTTGCACGGGGACAGCATTTCGGACCATGCGTAGATGCATGGCGTCGCCATCGCCCACAAACTGGCGGAGCAGCGTCACCTCAAGCGACCTGAAAGGGAAATGAATGATGATGGAAACACCGCACTGGACATGCTCGCCCGCTTCCCCGCAGGCATGCACCGCACGGCGCATCATTCGCATGACGCGCCACCTCATTGGCCGGTATCCGGGCTGGCGAAGACGACCCGTATTCCCTTCCCGGGCCGTCGCTTTCGCGGCGTTCACCTAGTGGGCACTTAATACGAGCTGCAAGCACTAGGCTTGCGTCCGCTTACCGTTGCGGGGGCAGCTCAGGTTCGGGCGCCGAAGCACGTCCACTCAGACATACACGGCATCCCATCCTGATTCCCGTTGAACTGCTTTGACCTGAAAACCAAAGCGAGCACCAACCGTTAAATTATAGGGGAGCCTGCCTTGGTGACCTCACCCAAACGGCCCACCGAGCGCGCCCCAGCCTGATCCTGTCCAGGCCTCCGTGACAGATGCTCCCATCCCCTGCAGCGCCAGGTCGTGGATCTCAAGGGGCAGCGCAATGCTCATGCGGTCATACGCTTCAAAGCAACGCCCAGCCGATTCTTAAAAAATCGCCGGCATCGACACCCGCACCGCGCTCTAGCGACTGCCGCCCAGCGCTGGCACCGTCACCGCCCCCACATGCAGCGTGCGACCCGCACCCAGCCCGGCCACCACCAGCGCCACGCCGAGCCCCACGAACAGCCACGCCGCCGCCGCGAATCCGCCGGTCCACCCGCGCAGCAGACCCACCAGCAGCGGGCCGAGGGCCGCGACCACATAGCCCACGCCTTGCGCCATGCCCGACAGGTGCGCCGCCACATGTGCATCGGGCGAGCGCAGCACGATGAAGGTCAACGCCAGTGCAAATGAGCCGCCTTGCGCAACGCCGAGCAGCACGGCCCAGACCCAGATGCCCGACAGCGGCGCCAGCAGGCAGCCCAGCATGGCCGCGACGATGAGCACGGCCAGCACCACGGCCACGCCGACCTGATTGCGGAACTTGACTGCGATGGCCGGCACGACGAGGCAGGTGATCACCTGCGTGATGATCGACAGCGACAGAACGTAGCCTGCTGCCGCATCGCCAAGGCCACGCTCCCTCAGGATTGGCGCGAGCCAGCTCATGACGATGTACGCGAGAGCCGATTGCAGTCCCATGAAGAAGGTGACCTGCCACGCCAGCTTGTCGCGCCACAGGCCACGCACGGTGTAGGCAGCTTCGCTGGCGACCGGGGCCAGCGACCATGCTTGCGGCGCCCACAGCAGGGTGACCACGCCGGCCGGCACGGCCCACAGCGCCAGGGCCCAGGTCCATCCACCGCCCATGGCATGTTCGAGCGGCACGGTAAAGCCGGCTGCGGCAGCGGCACCGCCACAGACCGCCATGGTGTAGAGCCCCATCATCAGCGCGGCCTGCTTTGCGAAGTCGCGCTTGACCAGGCCCGACAGCAGCACGTTCGACACCGCGATGCCAGCGGCCGCGATGGCCGATGCGACGAACAGCAGCCCGACACTGCCGCTGCCGCGCAGCAAGGTTCCGATGAAGATCAGCGCCATGCAACCGAGCAGCGTCCGCTCGGTGCCGAAGCGGCGGCCCAGCGATGGCGCCAACGGCGCGAAGACGCCGAGGCAGACCACGGGCAAGGTCGTCAGCAAGCTCGCTGCGGTGGACGACAAGCCGGTGGCAGCGATGATCTCGGGCAGCACCACCGAGAGGCTCGCAAACACCGGGCGCAGGTTGAACGCGATCAGCACGACGCTGAGGCCGAGCAGCAAGCGACTGGAGCGGGTGATGGCAGGGGTGGGGGATGGTGCCGGTGCGTTGTCGCACTCGGCATCGATCAGCAGGTCGACGGAACTCATTGCTTCGATTAAAGCGCACGCGACGAAGTCCGTCCGGACAGCGGCCCAGGCACTGCAGCGGCTCAGCGTTTCGGTGCGGGTGAAATGACGCCGGCGCCGCGTACTTCAAGCTTGATCTCGTCTTGCACCTTGCCGGCCGCATCGACCAATTGAATGGCGTGCCGTCCCGGCCAAGGCAACCATTGCGCGCTGGCACCGCGCGCAAACGGCTTGCCGTCGATCTGCCAACGCAGGCCCGAGCCTTCGCCCGCTCCGCTCTCGAAGCGCACGCGCTGGCGGTTCGGCGGGATGTCCGGGTCGAGGGCGATGATGGTGCCGGTCGATGGTGACGTGATGCGTGCGGAGCCACCGTCGCGCCCCGACTTTCCTGGGGCCGAGTCGAGCGCGAATTCGGCCTGCTCGGTGCCTTGCAGAAACCACTCGTCGCGTGCCGCTTCGAGCAGCCCGCCGTCGTTGCCGTTGCCGTTGCCGCTCCCGAACGTCACATGCGTGCGAACGAGACCGGTCGGTGGCGCCGGCGCGCGGCTCGGTTCGTTGGCATGGAGGAAGCGCATCACCTCGGCCCACACCGGCGCCGCGCCGCTGGTGCCGCTCACGTCCCACATCGGCGCGCCGCTCGCGTTGCCGACCCATACGCCGACGGTGTAGCGCTGCGACCAGCCGAGTGCCCAGTTGTCGCGCATGTCTTTGCTGGTGCCGGTCTTCACTGCTGTCCAGAAGCGCGTCGACAAAATGCTGTCGAGCCCGAAGGTCCGTGCCCGCGCGTTGGCGTCGGAAAGGATGTCCCCCACGATAAACGCCGCACCCGCATCGACCGCGCGCACGGCTTGCACCTCTTCTGTTTTGCTCCTTCCCCCGCTAGGGGAAGGAAGGGATGGGGGCAGCCCCGCCACGATGCGAATCTCCCCGAACCGCCCCCCGTTCGCCAACGTCCGATATCCGTTGGTCAACGCCAGCAACGACACCTCCGCACTCCCCAACGCCAGGCTGTACCCGTAGTAGTCGCCGCTCTGCTTCAACGGCACGCCCGCGACACGCAGTTGCCGCGCGAAGGCTGCCGGCGACACCATGACAAGCGTGCGCACTGCCGGCACGTTGAGCGATGCAGCCAGCGCGGTGCGCACCGACACCGGCCCCTTGAATTGCCGGTCGTAGTTCTGCGGGATGTAGAGTCCGCCGGCCGTGGCGATCTGTGCCGATGAATCATCGAGCAGCGATGCGGCGGTGAGCCGCCGCTCGGCCAATGCTTCGGCATAGAGCAGCGGCTTCAAGGTCGAGCCCGGCTGCCGCTGCGCTGTCACGCCGTCGACCTCCGCTGCCTGGCTCAACACACCCGACGAGCCGACCCATGCGAGCACATCACCGTTCGCGTTGTCGAGCACGACGAGTGCGCCGTCTTCGACATGGCGTCCGCGCAGTTCGCGCAAGTGGCGTTGTAGCGAGGTGAGCGCAAAGCGCTGCAACGGCGCCCGCAAGGTGGTCGTAATTTCGTCTTTCCCCCGCTCCCTCAATACTCTTCGCGCCAGATGCGGCGCAATCCCCTCGTTCGAATCGAACGCCCGCTTCTGCAACGCCGCACTAGCGAACATGTCCATCGCTTCGCAATCCGACTTGCTTCGCTCCGGCTCCATCACACGCAGTACTTCGCAAGCGCGTTGCGCCACGACGCCCGGCTTCGCGTTCGGAGCCCTCACCAACGCCGCGGCCACTGCCGCCTCGCGCGCATCGAGCCCGTGCGGCGCCTTTCCGAACAGCGTGCGCGAGAGCGCATCGATCCCGACGATCTCGCCGCGAAACGGCACGGTGTTGAGGTACGCCTCCAGCACCTGGTCTTTGCGCCAACTGCGTTCCAGCTTCGCCGCAGCCACCGTCTGCCCGACCTTCTGAGAGAAGCTGCGCCCGCTGCTCGAACGTCGCAGGTCGTCGTCGAGCAGGCCGGCCAATTGCATGGTGATCGTCGAGGCGCCGCGCGTTTTCGTGTTCCACAGATTGCCCCATGCGGCCGACGATGCCGCTCGCCAGTCGACCCCGCTGTGTTCGTAGAAGCGCTTGTCTTCGCTCAGCACCATGGCGGTACGAAGGGCGGGCGATACGGCGTCGAGCGTGATCCATTGCCCGCGTCGCACGGTCGGATCGATGCGCACCCGTTGCAGTAGTTCGCCATGGCGATCGAGCACGGCGACGTCGGATGAGCGGAAGTCGCGCTTCACTGCATCGAAGGTCGGGACCGCAGCGGCCGTTGTGACTGCCGCCAACATGCACAGCAGCGCAGCGAGCGGTCTGGCGATGGTGGCGCGCATGTGAATCCGGGCGGGTATTCGGTGGCTATTGCTTCGCCTGTAGCAGGACGCCCATCTTCTGGTGAATCAGGTTGATCGCCTTGAGTGGCCGCAACATCACCTTGAACTCGACGATCTTTCCCTCGTCGTTCCACTTGATCATGTCGACGCCGTTGACCGCGATGCCATCGATGTTCACCTCGAACTCCAGCACCGCATCGTTCGGCCCCACCACTTCGCGGACGTAGCGGAACGTTTCGTTGAAGAACACGTGAAAGGCGGCGGACAGGTACTGCGCCGTGACCGCTTTGCCGGCCTGCGGTGTGTGCACTACGGGCGAGTAGAAAACGACGTCGTCTGCCAGCAGATCCTTCAGCCCTTTGGTGTTGCGAGTCTTGACCAGATCGTGCCAAGTGGTGAGCGTTGCATGTGTCATTTGGAGCCGATGTAGTGTGCGATCGCGATGATGAAAGGCAGGACCAACTCGGGGATGAGATAGCCCAACCAGACGGCCGTCGGCTTCGGCAGGCCGACCTTGCTGATGGAGACGAGTCGACCCACGCCAGCCAGCAACACGCCGAGCGCGAGCAGGTACACGAGTGTGTCTTGCTGGCGAATGGTGATGGCGGCCCACAGGCTGATGACGCCAGTGGAGAAGTACACGCCCGCCATGAACCGGTGAACGTTGTCCAGCCGCGGTGACGTGTCGGGCTGGCCTAGAAACATTTGCAGGGTACCGCCAAAAAGGGCGATCGCCGCGACGAGAAAGAGGCAGACCCGAACCACGAGTTGGCTGGCAAGTAGCGGGTCGCTGGCAGTCATGGAGCAGTCTTTCGAAGGGCCAGCCGTTTTAGTTCACCGGCTTGCCGAACGCAAGCGGGCAGCGCTGGACGCTGCACCGCTTGGTTGCCTATGTCGCCGCCCCTGCAGCGGCGCGAACTTAGTTCGTGCTCGACGCGGAGAGTGGACGCGCCAGAGCCATTTGGGCAGGCGTCAGCGTCTCAGTCGAGACGATCGTCAACGAGTCGTTCGATTGCGAGACCTTGCCGGTCTTGGGCACCAGCGTGCCGGTGACGGAATCCGGGAAGGTATACATCGCGCCGCTGACCGGATCGACGGCCAGCATGCCGATCAGTCCACCGAACAGGATGTTGCCGATGTACCAGCCACTCACTGCGCTGGTCAGCGTCACCTCTTGTGGCGCGAAGCCCTCCTTGGCCAGGGAGACCACGTAGGTTTCCGACTTGAAGTAGCCCGCGCCGCGGTTGAGCGTCACTGTGACGGGGGTCGTTCCGGTGTGGATCTTTTCGCCGGCACGGTTGGTCACTGAAACATTCGCTCCAGGCGGAACGCTGTTCAGCGTGATGCTCTGGGTCTTGCCATTGAAGATGCTCGCGCAGCCCGACAAGGCAAGCAGGGCCATAGCGGCCACCAAGGTCTTTTTCATTTCTCACTCCCTTTTGTTGAAGGAGCGAGCCTAGTTCGCCCCTTCACCGTCACAAAGGAAGCGATGCCAGATTTGTCACGGTTCGGGGAGTTGAAACAGAAAGCCTTTCTGCTTTCTGCTGGCTCTCCGGTCCGCACCGGCGCCGGATGTAAACCTTTTACTTCGCTGGTTCCACCTTCACTCGCGCATTCGGCACTTCGCCGAACATTTCGGGCGCATACATCGCCTCGACGCGGCTTGGCGGCAGCGCGAAGTCGCCGACGTTGTTCAGGCGCACGGTGTACTCCATCTTGACCACGCCCTTCGGCATGTACTCGTAGTAGCTGCGGAAGGCTTCGAAGCTGCGTTCTTCAAAAGCCGCCCAACCCGCGCCGTTCTTCTTTTCGCCTTGCGTAGCGATCTGCGAATCGCGGCCGAGGCCGCCGCCGAGGATGGTCGCGCCACCGGGAATCGGGTCGCTGATGACGACCCAGGTCATGTCGGCACTGGCGTTCACTTCTAGGGCGATGCGCAGGATGTCGCCGCGGGTGTAGACGCCCGGCGTGGCCTGCTCGACCGGCGTGATGGTCTTCTTGATCTGGTAGCCGGCCGCGAACGGCGCCTTGAGTTGGACCGCGGCGATCGACTGCAGCGTGAGCCACGGCTTGCCGGTGCCTTGCTGCGTCACCAGGAGCGTGTCGTGCGAAGCAGGCGTGACTGCCGCTGCGGCTGCGCCGGCGACTGCTGGAGTCGCTGCCGGCCACGGCAGGAACATGCTGTTGTTGCGCAGGTTGCCAGGCGAGGCGGGCGCGCCGAAGAACGTCCTTTGGTTCGGTACGCCGGCCGCATCGCTCGCCTTCACACGCTCGACCTTGCTCCAGTCGACTTGCGCCTTGATGGTGCCGAGCGTCGCCGCGGTGATGCCGGTCACCGGCGCGCTCTCGAAGGCCTTGGAGAATTTCTCCAGCGCGAGGCCGCCCCACAGATTGGCGGTGGTCGTGTGCCAGGCACCGTTCTGCTGGCGGCCGATGAAGCCGTTGGCCAGCTTGCCGATGTCGTCTTTCCATGCCGGGTCGTCCATCACGCTCAACAGCAGGCGCGCGGTATTGACATCGCCATTGGTCATGAGCCACCACCAGTAGTCGTCCTGCTCGGTGCTGAAGATGAGCTTGGTGCCCTGGTAGCTCAGGCGCGCCTTCAGCACGTTGTTCGCTTCGTCCAGGCGCTGCTGCCGCTGCGGCACATCGGCCACGCGCTTCAGGATGTTCATCCAGTCGATGACCGCGCTGGTCGGCCACTGGTTGGGCGCGATGGTGATGCTGGTCGTCATGCGGCCCTGCGCCTTGCCGTAGCGCGACAGCGCCTCGAGCGCCGCGAGCTTACGCACATCCAGGTCTTTGCGCGGGCTCCAGAACTCGCGCTGGATCTTGCCTTCGACGAAGGCGATCAAGCCGGCAAGCATCGGCGCTGCGACGTCGTCGGGCAAGGCGAAGGCAGGGTTGAGCGCAGCTGCTTCCTGCGTCGCTGCCAGCAGGTACGAGGTCAGGATGTCGCTGCCGCGATTCGCCTCGCCATCGCGTGGCGGAAAGTAGTTGGCCAAGCCATCGCCATCGAGGTAGCTCGGGATCTGCGCGACCACGCCTTTCCACAACTGGCCGTCGCGCAGTCCGACCGATTTACTGGTCTTCTGCTCGAGACAAATGAAGGGGTAGTTGGCGAAGTAGTCGCGCACGCCGGGCAGGCCTTCGGCCAGTTTCGGTTGCAAGGACATCTTTAGACCGCCGCGGCCGGGCAGGGCGTCGGCAGGCATCGCGACATCGAGCGTGAAGGGCCCGTCGAGCTGGACCAGCGTCGCTTGCTGCACCGTCAACGGCACCGCTGGAATGATGCGTTGCCGCACCTTCAATGCATCGCGCGCGGCGCTGTTTCCGGTACTGCCGGTACTGCCGGCGGTGATGTCCCTGGCCTCGATCTCCCACAGGACAGCCTCGGCCCGCGTTTGCGCGAGTTGCGCCGGTGCGGTCACCATCCACGCGACTTCACGCGATTCGCCGGCGGGGATGTCGACCGTTTGCGGCGCCAGCGTGAGCAACGTCGCACGCGGTGCCGCCTCGACCTTCATCGGCTTCTGCGTGGTGTTGCGCAGGGTGAACTGCGCGCGGAACTGATCGTCCTCGCGCACCAGCGGCGGCAGGCCACTGATGATCTGCAGGTCTTGCGTGGCCTGGACCGTGGTCTGGCCCGTGCCGAAAAGTCCGGTGCCTGCATCGGCCACCGCGACGATGCGGAAGGTCGTCAGCGCATCGTTGAGCGGCACCGTCACCACGGCCTGGCCGTTGGCATCCAGCACCACGCGCGGGTTCCACAAAAGCAGCGTGTCGAGCAGCTCGCGCGCTGCGCCCTTGCCGCCACCGCCGCCGGCCGGCACGGCCTTGCGCCCGTAGTGCCGGCGCCCTACGATTTCCATTTGCGCCGTCGAGGTGCTCACGCCCCAGCTGCGCCGTTGCAGCATCGCTTCGAGCAGGTTCCAGCTGTCGTTGGGCATCAGTTCGAGGAGCGCCTGGTCGACCGCGGCCAGGGCCACTTCGGCGCCTGCGGCCGGTTTGCCATCGGGCAGCTTGCCTGTGATGGTCACTTGCGCCTTGCCACGCACGGGGTAGCTCGGCTTGTCGCTCGTCACCTTCACGTCGATCTGGTGCGCACGCGTGCCGACACGAATCTCGGCCAGGCCCAGTCGATAGGCCGGCTTGCTCAGGTCGACCATCGCCGTCGGCGCGACGTACTCCTTGCCCTCGTACCAAAAAGCGGTCCACCACTCGCGCGGCGCCTTGAAGCCCCAGGTGAAGAAGCTGTACCACGGCACTTCACGCAGGCGGCCGCGTAACGCGAGCACGCTCACATAGGCGTTCGGTCCCCACTCGGACTTGACTGTGAGGCTCACTGTCGGGTCTTGCCCGTTAAGTTGAACCACGTGCGTTTCGATGATGCCCTCCCGCTCGACCGAGACCAGCGCGGTCGCAAAGCGGAATGGCATGCGCACCTGGAACTTGGCGACCTCGCCCGGCTGGTAGCTCTTCTTTTCGGGCAGCACGTCGATGCGGTCGTTGTCTTCGCCGCCAAACCAGATTTCTCCCTGCTTGGTCACATACACCGAGTTGGCGGCGACGCTGGCGTTGCCATCCTTGTCCTTTGCGCTGACGATGAGTTCGACACGTCCCGGCTCGGTCAGCGATGCATCGCACAGCAGCAGGCCATGGCTGTCGCTCTTGCCGCTGCACACGGTGCCAAGGTCCTTGGTTTCGGTCTTGTTGTCGTAGGTATAGAAGCCGCCGACCATGCGCTTCCGACTGCTGGTCGTGATGCGCGCGATGGCCTTGACGTCGAGCGCGACGTCGGCCTGAGGCTTGCCGCTCAGGTCGAGTGCGAGTGCCTGGAACTTGAGCTTCTGGCCGACCGAGATCCAGCTCTCGGTCTTGACGCCGGCAATCACTGCGGCGGGCCACAGGGTCTGCGTGCTGCGGATGGTTTGCACCTCGCCGTTCGGGTCGGCGTAAGTGGCTTCGAGCAGCAGTTCGCGCGGTGCGATATTCTTAGGAACTTTGTCGACCGTCACCTTGCCGGCACCGTTCTTGTCGAGCGTCACCGGCAGCTTGTCCGCGATGACGCGCGCGTCTTGCGATGCGTCGGCTTCTTCATCGGCACCGGCGGCCGAAGCGTCCTGCTTTTGCGGCGGCGTGAAGCTGAAGCTGTCGTAGTCGCCGAAGCTCAGGTTCTTGCCACGCACCAGCGCCGACACGCGCACCGGCAGGTTGGCCGCGCCGCCGCCCGCCACGTAGTTGATCTGCACGTCGGTCGGCACCGTGGTCGCGTTGACCAGCGGCTTCTTGTCGGTCGGCGTGACCCGGCCTTCGAGCACCGGCAGGCGGAACTCTTCGACGCGGAACGAGCCGGTCGATAGGGCGCGGCTGTCGTCGTCGCTCTCGCCGCCGGACTTTCCGGCTTTTGCTTTTCCACCCGAAAGCGCCACCGTGTACAGCCCGAGCTTGGCCGCTGGCGGAATGGCGAAGGTGTTCTCTGCACTGCGTCCGCCCGTCGCGGTCTTGCGCCAGGTGATCGGCTGGTCGTAGTCCTGCCCGCTGCCGACGTGGGTGATGACCAGCGTGTCGGGCAGGTCGTCCGTCACGCCGAAGCCTGCGCTGGTCTGCGTGCGCATCAGGTGCTTCATCGACACCGTCTCGCCAGCGCGCAACAGCGTGCGGTCGAAAAGGGTGTGGGCCACGCGATCGGGCTCGGCCTGCAGGCTGGTCGGTACGTTGAAGCGATAGGGCTCGATGCCGCGCTGCCAGTCGGTCCAGGTGAAGGCGAGATCGTCGCCGGCGCGTGCGCTGACAAAATAGGCACCGGTGCCGTAGTCGTCGCCGTCGCTGTTGCCGTCACTGCCCCCTGCGCCGTTGCACTTCGGCGCGTCCGGCGAGATGCCCTTCAGCGTGACGACACCGCTCGCATCGGTGGTGCCGGTCTCGACTTCCTTGCCGCGGCAATCGGACACGCGCACCTTCGCGTTGGCGACGACTTGGCCCTTGTCGAGCGTTGTCACCCAGGCCAGCGCGTTCTCGCGACCGAGCTTGAAGTGCACGGCCAGATTGGTGGCCAGCGCGGTGGTGCGCACGTACATCGTGCGGCCCGCGCCATAGCGCTCGTCGAGCAGCGAATCACCCAGCTTTTGAGAGGCGATCTCCAGCACGTGGAAGCCCGGCGTGAGCGGGATGCCGATCACTTCGAAAGGACGAGGATCACCGCCTTCGGTCTTCGGCATGTCGAGCGTCTTCACGCCGACTTGTCCGCTGAGCAGCGACAGCATGCGCGTCTGCACGTTGTCTTTTTCGTCCTTGTCGATCACCTTGGGCAGCGCACCCTTTGTGTCGGCACGCGCCAGCTTGCGGTCGACCGTGTAGCTGTTGTCGTAGAACCTCACCTTGCGATACCAGGCGATGATCTCGGCATCGGTCTGCGGGTTCATGTCGCTGACCTTGCCAGGCGTCAAAGCGTTGACCCGCAGGGCGGGCTCGACACGTCGCACCGTCACTGGCATCAGCGCCACACCGCCGGGTTCGGCAAAGCGCTCGATCACGCCGAAGGGCGAGGCGGCGAACTTGGCGAGTGGCGGCATCAGACCAGTGGCCGTTTTCATCGGGAAGCTGCCCGGCGCTGCGAGCGCACGGCCCGATGCATCGACGAACTTCGCAGGCAGCGCGATGGTGAAGGGCGTGCTCTCGGCAAAAGGCGGCGCAAAGGCGACGGACTCGACCACCGTATCGTCGTCGGCGTTGTCCTCGTCGGCCTTCGGCATGAGAGTCTTGTCGCCGCCCTTCATCGTGATCTGCATTGCCAGCTTGCGCGCCACCGGCGCGTTGAAGCGCAATTCCATCGGGCGCAACGGCAGGCAGGCCGCCTGCGCGTTCTCGCGCTCGCAGGTGAACGACACCGCGAACGGTTCGCGCACTTCGAAAGCGAATCGCTTTTCGATCGTGTTGGCAATGCCCGACGGCGTCGCCACGCCTTTGCCGTAGACGATCTGCACACGGCTTGCCGGCGTCAACGTGCGGTTGCATTGCATCGTGACGAAGCGCAGCGGCTCCTTCTCGGCGGCCTTGTCCTGCCCGAACGACTTGAGCAGGCCGGTACGGTCTGCCCCTTCGATCAGGCGCACCGGCACGCGTTCACCGACGCCATCGACTGCGCACCAGACGTTCTGCCGCACGCTGACCAGCGCGGCCGGGCCGCTGAGTTCGAGCGCGAAGAGTTGTTGCTCGTCGATCTTTCCGTAGCTCGGCTGCACGTTGCGCACGAACGGGCCGCCACTGTTGAACTGGTAGCGCTCCGGGCCGGTCAGGTCGGCCCCGGTACCCGACTTGAAATCGGCGATGCGCGTGACTGTGCAGCGCACGCCGGGCGGCAGATCGTTCTCGAAGTCGTAGACCCATTGCTTCTCGCCGGTCCAGCGACCGGTGCCCTTGCCTGCGGCGGCGTCGGTGCAACTCACCGTGAGCGGCGCGGGTGCTTTGGGGTCGCCGAACTTGACTGCGGGCTGATCGAACTTGGCGACGATCTGGCGCACACGCGCCACTTCGCCTTGGGGCGTGAGACTGGTGATCTGCAGCGCGTGGGCGGGTAACGTCACCAGGGCCAGCGAGACGCCTGTGCCCAGCGCCCATTTGGAAAGCAATCGGTTCATCGGGTTCCTCCCTCTTTAGGGGCCGCAGCGTAGCCGATTCATACAATCGACGCGACCAATGAAACGCCTCTGGGAAATCGACGCACTGCGCGGGCTGATGCTCGTGCTGATGACCGTCACCCACTTGCCGACACGGCTCACCGACCCGCTCGGCCAGCCTTTCGGTTTTGTCTCCGCGGCGGAGGGTTTCGTGCTGTTGTCGGCCTTTGTGTCGGGGCTGGTGTACAGCCGCATCGGTTACAGCCAGGGCGTGGATCTGATGCGGCGTGCCTTCTGGAAGCGCGCGCTCAAGGTTTATCTGAGCCAAGCCGCAACGCTGCTGTTTCTGTTCTTCGTGATCACCGCGGTGAGCCTGCGCATCGACCAGGCGGCGGTGAAGAACCTGGTGTCGTACTACCTCGCGCAGCCGCATCGAGGCTTCATCTACAGCCTGCTGCTGATCTACGAACCGGCGCTGCTCGACATCTTGCCGATGTACATCTTTTTCATGCTGTTGAGCCCGTGGGTCATGGCCTTCGGCTTGCGCCACGGCTGGCTGGGCGTGATGGCGATGAGCACGGCGCTCTGGGTGCTGGCGCAGTTAGGGCTGAGCGAATGGATCTATGCCTTCACCGTGCACTGGACGGGCTTGCCGGTGCCGTTCCAGGAAATGGGAGCGTTCAACACCTTCGGCTGGCAGTTCCTGTGGTTCACCGGGCTGTGGCTGGGCGCCAGCCGCAACGCGCCCGATGCCAGGCCGTTGCGCTTTCCGTCATGGCTGGTGTCGCTCGCGGCGGTGGTCGCGCTGTACGGCCTGGTGTGGCGGCACTTCGGCGCGCACGGGCAGGCGCCTTTTGGCGGCGATGTCGAACTCAACCTGCTGTTCGACAAGTGGCAGCTAGGCCCGCTGCGCCTGCTCGACCTGGCTGCGCTGGGCATCCTCGCGGTGCGCTTCGGGCCCGCCATCATCGAACGCCTGCCGCGCTTTCGATGGCTGGAGGCGATGGGCTCCGCATCGTTGCCGGTTTTTTGCGCGCACTTGGTCGCGGTGCTCACGGTGCTGGCTTTCTACGGTGACAGCCAGACCGCCCGGCCCTGGTGGGGCGACGCCTTGTTATTGCTCGCGGTGTTCGGCTGGCTCTACGCGGTGGCGTGGGCGGTGTTGCGCTGGGACCGGCGCAAGTCAGCCGTCAACGCGGCGGCGCGGCTGCCGTCGGCGATGTCACGATTGCAGGAGCCGGTGGCACCAGATGCGAAGCGATGAGCGACTGCCACAGCGCATAGCCGGTCGCGTTCATGTGCAGCTGGTCGCCGCGAAAGAGCTCGGTTCGCGGGCGTCCATCGGCACCCAGCATGGGAGTGAACACGTCGACGTAATCGCTGTTGCCCAAGGTACGCAGATACGCTGAAACGATGTTGTTGGTCTCGCGGATCTGCGGCAAGACCTTCTCGCGCGACGGGCTCGGCTTGACCGAAATGAAGGTGATGCGTGCATTCGGGGCGTCGGCCCGCACCGCATTGGCAAAACGCGCAAAGCTGTGCAGCACTTGCAGCGGCGTTTGGCCTTCGACGAGGTCGTTGTCGCCAGCGTAGACCACCACCTGCCTCGGTTTGTATTGGCCGACGAGCTGATGCTCGAGCACGCTGTGCTCGGCCAGTGTCGAGCCGCCCACGCCGCGCTGGATCACATTGGGAACCTGCGAAAAGTCTTGCGCCAGATGCGGCCACAGGCGGATGGTCGAGCTGCCGACGAACACCACACCCTCGAGCGGCGGCGGTTGTGCGTGGTCGGCGGCGGCGATGGCGTCCAGCTCCTGACGCCACCGTGCGTGCGCGGCCAAGGATTGCGTGGCCGTGGCCTGCTCGGCGGCAGTAACCGCCGCATCTGCTGCGACTGCGTCCGCGATGGACTTGGTGACGGGCTGCGCGTAGAGATTCGTCGCGCCCAGCAGGAATGCGCACGAGAACGACAGGGCAAGCTGCAGCTTCAGTCGCTGCCCGCGCTCGATCAAGCGCATCGCATCACAGCATTTTCTCGATCAGCGCACCCTTGAACAGCACCGGGCCGGTCGGTCCGCTGCCGGGTGGCACGCCGCCTCGCGGCTCCAGGGTGATCGCCAGTGTCGGCACGGCATGCATCTCCGATGCCGAGGCCGCGAGCTTCAGGGCCGGCTGGTCGCCCAGCACGCCGAGTGACCGCGGCGCGGCGCCCGGTGGCAAGGCCCAGAGTTGCAGCGAGTGGTCGGCGGCTGTTTGGTAGCTGCCCACGCGCTGCAGCACCAGCTGACGGCTCTTTGGATCGAAGGTGACGAGCATCGACGCGGCGGACTTGTCGTCTTGCAGCACGGCCACGTACTGCACGGCCGGCGCATTGCGCAGCTCATCGCGCAGGTTGATGCCGACGACCACCGCCAGCACCGTGGCCAAAGCGCCAGCGGCCGCGGCACCGCGCCACAACGCCAGGCTGCGCAGCCAGCCGACCGGACCGACCGCGACCGGGGTCACCGCGGGGGCAGTACGCTGTCGCTGCATGGCCTGATCGCTTTGTTCGGCCTCGATCATGTTGCGAATGCGTGTCCACACAGCCGGGTCGGGCGTGACCGATGCCTGCAACTCGGTCATGCTGGACAGGCGGCTCTGCCAGACCAGCGCCGCGGCGCGCACTGGTGCCTGCTCCCGCGCAATCGATTCGAAACGGCGCCGGGCGCCGCCACGCAGCGTGCCGAGCGCGTGGCTTGCAGCCAGCAGCTCGAGCAATTCAGGATGCGAAGAAAGGTTCATGGATAAGTCCCTGTGCGTCTCATGTTTTGCTTCAGGCGAAGCGGCCCATACAGACGCGCAGCTTCTCGAGGCCGCGGCGAATCCAGGTTTTGACGGTGCCGAGCGGCAGCTTGAGCTGCTCGGCCAGTTCACTGTGGCTCAAGTCGCGCAGGTAAGCCAGGCTCACCACCTCGCGTTGCCGGCCGTCGAGTTGGCTCAGGCACTGATGCAAGGCCCACGCCTGCTCGCTCGCATCGGCTATCGCGGAAGGGTCCGGCGCATCCGACTGCATCGTGTCCTCCATGATCTCGTCGAACTCCTGCGTGAGATGGGCGCGATCGGCGGTGCGCTTGCGCAGCAGGTCGAGCGCCCTGCTGCGCACGATCAGCCCCATCCACGCCATCGGCGGGCTCAGCGTGGCACGGTAGTCGCCCGCAACGCGCCAGATGGTCATGAAAGCCTCCTGCACCACGTCTTCGGCCCACTCGCGCTGGCGCACGACGCGCAGTGCGAGCCCGAAGAGTTTGGGCGCGGTGCGGTCATACAGAAGGCGCAATGCCGTTTCGTCGCGCTGGCCGACACGGTCGATCAGCGCCATCAGTTCGGCGTCGGGGCTGAGTGCTGTCATTGGCGAATTGTCGAACATGGGGCGTCATGTAGAAGGTACGAGCGGGCTTGCGTGTCGGATTCAGCGTGCCACATGTTGCACCGGGTTGTGCAAACGCGACGCTTTGAAGGTGATCAGCCCAGGCGTGCGCGGTGCCTTGCGATTTGCGCCCGCACCTGCACCGGGGCCGTGCCGCCGAGCGTGTTGCGCGCGTTGAGCGAGCCGCGCAGGCTCAGCACGTCGTACACATCTTTTTCGATGTTCGGGTTGAACTGCTGCAGCACCGTGAGCGGCAACTCCGACAAGTCGACCTTGTGCGATATGGCCGCCTTGACCGCGTGCGCCACGGTTTCGTGCGCATCGCGAAACGGCAGGCCCTTCTTCACGAGATAGTCGGCGAGGTCGGTCGCGGTGGCGTAGCCGCGCAGCGCAGCGGCTTCCATCGCCTCCGGTTTGACGGTGATGCCGCCGATCATTTCGGCAAAGATGCGCAGCGTGTCTTTCAAGGTGTCGACCGTGTCGAACAGCGGTTCCTTGTCTTCCTGGTTGTCCTTGTTGTAGGCCAGCGGCTGGCCCTTCATCAGGGTGATGAGCGCCATCAGATGGCCGACCACGCGGCCGGTCTTGCCGCGCGCCAGTTCGGGAACATCCGGGTTTTTCTTCTGCGGCATGATCGACGAGCCGGTCGTGAAACGGTCGGCGATCTGGATGAACGCGAAGTTCTGGCTCATCCACAACACCAGTTCTTCGCTCATGCGGCTGATGTGCACCATGCACAGGCTGGCCGCAGCGGTGAACTCGATCGCAAAGTCGCGGTCGCTCACTGCGTCGAGGCTGTTCTGGCAGACGTTGGCATGGCCGTGCTCGTCGACCATACCGAGCGTCTTAGCGACCATCTCGCGATCGAGCGGGTAGCTGGTACCGGCCAGTGCGGCGGCGCCCAGCGGCAGCCAGTTGACGCGCTTTCGCACGTCGAGCATGCGGGCCGCGTCGCGGGCGAACATCTCGACATAAGCCAGCATGTGGTGGCCGAAGCTCACCGGCTGGGCCACCTGCAAATGGGTGAAGCCAGGCAGGATGACCTCGACATTCTTGTCGGCAATGTCGACCAGCGCCTTCTGAAATTCGATCAGCAGGGCGGAGATCAGGTCGATCTCGCCACGCAGCCACAGGCGCACGTCGGTCGCGACCTGGTCGTTGCGGCTGCGGCCGGTGTGAAGGCGCTTGCCCGCATCTCCGACCAGCTGTGTCAAGCGTGCCTCGATGTTCAGGTGCACGTCTTCGAGGTCCAGCTTCCATTCGAAAGCGCCGGATTCGATCTCGGCACGAATCTGTGTCATCCCGCTTTGAATCGCGGCGTGGTCCTGCGCGCCGATGACCTTTTGTGCGGCGAGCATTGAGGCATGCGCCAGCGACCCCTCTATGTCAGCCTCCCACATCCTTTTGTCGAAGAACACGCTGGAGGTGTAGCGCTTCACCAGATCGCTCATGGGTTCGGAGAAGAGAGCCGACCAGGCTTCGGATTTCTTGTCGAGTTGGTTTTGGGTCATACGGGCCTGTCGAGGGGCGTGCCGGGAGGCAATAATGGGTTAGTCACCCACCGTTTCTGCGATGCGCAACCCGTCGATTTTATCGGGCACCTCTCCCAAAACCGCAGCGGCAACGCTCATGAAGACGCGTGCGTCCGCAATGGCCTCTGCAGCGCGGTCGGCGGGAAGAGCGCCGAACGGTGGCGCTGCGCTGTTCGATGCCTGCCAGATCGGGGTGGTGCTGCGGGCCGTGCTTTTCGTCGAAGCGGTGGTGGCGATTGCCACGCTCTTCGTTGCACCGACACCGGCCGACTGGCTCACCTTGGCGGCTACGGTCACGGGGGGCGCGTTGCCGGCCACGTTGCTGTGGCTGGTGTTGGCCTGTGCCTTGAAGAAGGTGCTCGGACGCCTGCCACGGCCCGCGCAGTACGCTGTCGGCAGCTTGCTTGGTTCGCTGTCGGCACTCTATGGCTGCGGCCTGCTGCGCCTGACCGGCGTGCTGGCGTCGGCGCCGTGGATCGCCAGCGTGCTGGCCGGTGGGCTGTTCGCTGCGGTGGTTATGGTGACGCTGGTTCTGCGCGCCCGTGGTCGCACGCCGGCCGCCACCACGGCACGGCTCGAAGAACTTCAAGCGCGCATTCGACCGCACTTCCTGTTCAACACGCTGAACAGTGCGATCGCCCTCGTGCGCGACGAGCCGGCCAAAGCCGAAGCGATGCTGGAAGACCTGAGCGAGCTGTTTCGGCAAGCCTTGGCCGAACCACGAGAGTCGGTCACGCTGGCCGACGAGATTGCGCTGGCCGAGCGCTATCTGGCGATCGAGCAGGTGCGCTTCGGCAATCGCTTGCGCATTCGCTGGGATCTGGACGCGGCAGCGAGTGGCGCGCGCCTGCCGCCGTTGCTGCTGCAGCCGCTGGTGGAGAACGCGGTCAAGCACGGCGTCGAGCCCAGTCCGGACGGTGCCAAGCTGCGAATTCGCACCGAGCGCCGCGGCAGCATGGTGGTGATCGAGGTCATCAACAGCTTGCCGCCGCTGCGCTGGGCCGACCAGCCATTGCCTCGCGGCCATGGCATTGCGCTGGACAACGTGCGCGACCGGTTGCGCCTGCTGCACGACATGCAGGCGCAGTTCAGCGCCGGGCTCGATCAGCAGAATTACCGCGTGCGCATCGCCATTCCGGCGGAAGCCGACTGATTTTCATGAACGGGCGCCACTCCAAGAGCGCCGCAAGCGAGACGAACCGATGAACTTGAAGACTCTCATCGTCGACGATGAAGCGCTCGCACGATCGCGTCTGCGCACCTTGCTCGGCGAGTGCACTGAGCCGGGCGCCGAAGTGGTTGCGGAAGCGGCGCAGGGCGCGGAAGCCCTGCAGCATCTGGCCAACACGCCCCTCGACTTGGTGCTGCTCGACATCCACATGCCGGGCATCGACGGACTCGAAGTCGCGCGCAGCCTGAAGGCGCGCAGCGACGCGCCAGCCGTGGTGTTCGTGACCGCGCACCCTGCGCATGCGGTAACCGCCTTTGAGCTCGATGCCGTCGACTACCTCACCAAGCCGGTGCGCGTCGAGCGCCTCCAGCAAGCGCTGCAAAAAGTCGAGCGCTACCTGAAAGACCGCCGCGGACAACAGCCCGAGGCGCCGCAAGAAACGTTGTTGATCCAGGACCGCGGCCGTGCCGAACGCGTGCCGCTGTCGGAGGTGCTGTACCTCAAGTCGGAATACAAATACCTGACGGTGCGCACCGCCACACGCAGCCATATCCTGGACGGTTCGCTGGTCGAGTTCGAAGAGCGCTACGCCGACCGCTTCGTGCGCGTGCATCGCAACGCGCTGGTGTCGCGTGCGGCCATTCGCGCACTCGAGAAGTACGACGACGGTGAAGACATCGACGGCTGGGCCTTGCGCCTCGAAGGCATTCCGGAGCCGGTCGTCGTGTCTCGACGGCAACTCAGCGCCGTGCGCGAGGCGATGAAGGAAGCGCCGTGACCGCCGGACACGCCGACGAGCTCCCTGACGATCTGCCGGAAGTCGTCGAGGCGGAACCGCAGCCGTTAGTCGAGCCACCGCCTACGGCGCTGAGTTCCGCGTTGGCGGAGAAGAAGGACGCCGAGCGCGTGCTGCTTCACATGCCCGTCGATGTGCGCAGTGCCTCTCTTGTGGTCCTGGCCGTGCTGGCAACGGTCTTCGCGCTGCAATGGGCTTCCGCGGTATTCATTCCGCTGATGGTGAGCCTGCTGCTCACCTATGCGCTGGCGCCGGTCGTCACGCGACTCGAGCGGATAAAAATTTCTCGCTGGTTCGGTGCAGCCGCGATTCTGTTGATATTGGGCGGTGCGATCGCATGGACCACCTATTCCCTCGCCGGTAGCGCGTTACAGCTTGTCGACTCGCTTCCGCTCGCGGCGCAAAAGCTGCGGGCGCAAGTGCGTCAGGGTGCAGCCGCGCGCACCGGCACGCCACTCGACAGCGTGCAGCAGGCGGCTTCGCAACTGGAGCGGGCAGCCGAAGAAAATTCGGCCAAGGTCGCAAGCCGCACCGGCGCCACGCGCGTGGTCGTCGAGCGCCCGGCGTTCAATGTGCGGGACTACATGTGGACCGGGACCGTCGGGCTGCTATCGGCAACCGGGCAGCTCACCTTGGTGGTGTTTCTCACGTTCTTTGCGCTCGGGTCGGGCAATACATTCCGGCGCAAGCTGGTGAAGATCACCGGGCCGAGCCTGGAGAAAAAGAAGATCACCGTGCACGTGCTGGACGACATGTCCAAGCAGATCGAGCGCTACCTGCTCGTCCAGATTTTCACCAGCGCATTGGTCGGCCTGGCGACCGGCTTGTCTTTCTGGGCGCTGGGGCTTGGCAATGCCGCGGTGTGGGGCATCCTTGCCGCTGTGACCAATCTCATCCCCTACATCGGCTCGGTAATTGTCATGGGCGCAGCGGGGCTGGTCGCCTTTTTGCAGTTCAACAGCATCCAGATGGCGCTCGTGATCGGCGGTGTCTCGCTGGTGATCCACACCCTCGTCGGCAATCTGCTGCTGCCGTTTTTGACCAGCCGCACCAGCCGCATGAACCCGCTCGCCGTCTTCGTCGGTGTGATCTTCTGGGGCTGGCTGTGGGGCGTGTGGGGCCTGCTGCTCGGCATCCCGATCATGATGGTCTTCAAGGCCGTCTGCGACCGCGTCGAAGACCTCCAGCCTATCGGTGAACTGCTGGGCGATTGACGTCGCTGGCGCGGTCGACGATGAAGCTCAGTGCGTGCCGGTAACTCGGCGTGTTGTTCTGGCCTGGCGCCGACGGTGCGGGCAGCGTAGTTTGCGATGCCGCCTTCACCGGCAATGTCACCCTGACCGTGCTGCGGTCGCCATCGAGCCCTTCGGTTTCGATGCGGAGGCCGACGATGCCATCGCCGCCTTTCAGTTGCGCCAGTGCGGCCCCGAGCGGCACTGCGCAGCTGTAGTGGCCGGGAGTCTTGCTGCCGCAGGCCGTGCGACCGGGCACATCTTTTGGCTCGCTTTGCGCTGAAGTCGAATACATGAAGACATTCACGTAACTCAACACGTCGGTCGCGACGAACATCAGCGACGCCTCCCTGGGGTCAGCGGCGCCAGCTGTCGGCTCCAGCTTTCTGGGAGAGACATCGAACACCACGAAAGGCGCATCGTTGGATGCATATTCGACCTTGGCGGGATAGGTTCCGAGGGCAGCAGCAAGGGCATTCGGATCGGCGGCGGGAGGCTTCGCAAAGCCTTTTTCAGCGGCATGCGTTCGTGGCGCTTTGCCCTGCGGTTTTACGCGTGCCGTCTCAGCCGCCGCAACGCTGAGTGGAAGAACAGTCGCCAGTGCCAACGCCGTGATCGTGCGCAACATGGAAGTCTCCGAAAGCTTTGCCGGAGTGTCCGCCTGCGGCGGCTTTCTGTCTCGACCGAAGGGTCAGGCTTAACCCTGTTGACGCGGTAACTTCGAGGGGCTTCGTGCGCCGGTAATCAGGGCTTGGTTCCTCCGCTGCGATTGCCGGCGGATCGTCTGGCGTGCGCAAGGCTGTTGAGCATCGGGGAATGCCAGTGTTGCAGATGGCGGTGCACTGATCAGCAGTGGTTGCAGTCGTTCGGGTAGACCAGTGGCTTGGCCGCTTCCGCCCAGAAGCGGTCCTTAAGGGCATCAGGTCGTACAGGCGTTCGCGGCCGTGTCCCGTGCCTCGTGCAGTCGTCGCCGGCCTTGCGGGCGCAGCATGATCCGGCGCTTGCCGTCGCCATCGACACCGCGCTCCATCAGCCCGATTTTCTCCAGGGGCAGCAGCCGCTGGAGCAAGCGCGAGGCTGGCGTGCACAAGGTGCGCGCGAGTTCCGTCGCTGGCACCGCGCCGCCAGCGGCATCCAGCACCGTCAGAAGCACGAAGTCGGCCCACGACAGGCCATGCCTGGTGCCGAGTTCGTCGTCGAGCACGAACACCATCGCCGCGTGCTTGAGGTGTCGTTCCAGGCAGGCGTGCAATGCTTCTTCGCTCACGGTTCCAGCCCTTGCAATTCGCGATGGATCTGCACCAACGCTTTCAGTTCGCCCGCGTAGTCGAAGCCCGCATCCTCACGTTCCTTCACAAGTTCCAGCACTTCGAAGGCGAGTCCTTCCAGGCCGCTGCGGTTCCACTCGGCCTGCAGCAGGCGGTCCGCATGCTTGCCCAAACCCAACTCAAATCGCGCACGATTCAGCGCCGCGTGAACGTTGCGGCTCGCGCCGAGCAGCATGTGACCGCTCGCGCGGACGCGGATCGCATAGATGCCCATGGGCTGGAAGGCGTCACGCGCCAGGCGCGCGGCCATCCGCCGTGCCGATCGCGACGCCTGCATGGCGGAAGAGTCCATCTTTTTTCTCCTTGTGACGGTAGTAGAGGCCGTGCAGCACCAGCATGGACAGGAACGCGGCAGGACAAGCCCAGAACACCCCTGCCAGCCCGAAGCGCGCCTCCAGCGCTGCGGCGACCGGCAACTCGACGCCAACGATGGCAGCCATGCTCAGGAGTGCCGGCACCAGCGCCGCGCCGCTTGCGCGCATTGCGCCTACCAGCACGTTGCTCGATCCGAGCAGCACCACGCTCCAGGCGACGGTTCGCACGATGGTGACCGACAGGTCCAGCACGGGGCCGGACTCCAGGAACACGCGCACTGCGAATGGCGCGAGCAGATGAGCGGCGACGACGAACAGTGTGGTGACCACGGCGTTCAGGCGCAGCCCCGTACCCACGATCGCAGGGAGCCTTTCGCGTTGTCCTGCGCCGACTGCGTGCGCGCCGAAGATCGCCGCGGCAATGCCCAGGCTCATCGCCGGGTACTGCACCCAGCTCAGGACCTGCGTCGCCGCGCCATAGGCGGCGGTCGCGGCCGACCCGTGGCGGTTCACCAGGCCCAGCAGCACGATCTCGGCAAGCGCCATCGCCAGCATCTGCAATGCGGCTGGCAGGCCGATGCGCAGCATGCGTTTGGCGATGGCCGCACTTGGCTTCCAGTCATGCCACCCGGTGCCGGTGGTGAGTGGATGGTTGCCCCGACGCCAGCGCCGGATCAGCACGGCGAGCGCGACCAGCTGCGCGACAAGTGTCGAGACCGCCACGCCCGCCGCGCCCAAAGGCGTTCCAGCAACGAGCAGCGGCGTGCATGCCGCACCCACCAGCGTCGCGGCCAGCAAGGACCACATTGGCGAGAGCGCATCGCCGGTGCCGCGGCTCAGGGACAGGCCCGCCCAGGTGACGAACACGAAGGGCATCACCAGCAACATGGCGCGCGCATAGCGGACTGCATCCGGTTGGATGTCCGGCGGCGTGCCGAGCGCTTGGATCAACTGCGGTGCAAACCACGCGCCGGCCGCCGCGACGACAAGCCCTGTGCCAAGCGCAGCCACAAAGGCCGTCGCACCCACGCGTCGCACCTGTGCCGCATCACGCGCACCCCATGCTTGTCCCGCAAGGATGGTGGCGCCTGCGCCAAGTCCAATGATTAGAGATAGCAGCAAGAAGAACACCGGGAAGAACGACGCGGCCGTTGCGATGCCGCGCACGCCCAGGAGACGCCCCAGCCAGAAGCCGTCGAGCAATCCGCCCGCGCTTTGGAGCGCGTGCGTCAGGACCAACGGTGTCAACAGCGCAAGGTAGCGCGTGCGCAGCGTTGGGGCCGGTCCGGGGCGGGTCGTCGGTTTTTGGTCGTTCATGAAGGCTCTTGGGAATTGCGGGCGTGCGTGTTCTCTCAGCGCTGCGGCCACGGGCCGCGCGCTGGTTGAAAAGATGGCGAAGAAGTCCGGCCTAGCCGGGTTCAGGTTCGGCGAGCTGGAGCACGTAGGCCCGCACGTCGTCCGGCCAGGCGGCCATGTGTGCCACCAGCCGCTCGTGGTCGCCGGCAAACAATGCCCGCGACGCTTCCTCGAAGCCGGCGAGGTCGCCGGCCAGCGTGGACATGGCGTGGTACGCACGGTCGCGCGCCTGGCGCTTCCGGTCCCGGTCGCCGCCGTTGCGCTTCGCTGCATGCACGAGCTTGCGCAAGGCCACAGAAGCGCCGCCTGGTTGCGCCGCGAGCCAGCCCCAGTGTTCTGGCAGCAGCGTCACTTCCCGCGCGACCACGCCAAGCTTGGGGCGACCACGGCCCTTGGGCGCTTGGAATGGCGCAGCCACGGTGTAACGCGCCGCAACGGCCTCCTCACCACCGCGCAGGTCCAAGTCGGCCGACTGGCCGCTGACATTGCTGAAGACCAACGGATGCCCCTCGGATTGCGCCTGCTGCGCGCGCAGCACGGCCACGGCAACCTCGTGCAAGGGGCCGGCAGTAAGACGTCGTCCATTCAGGAAAGCCGTGTAGATGAGCGGGATGGCTTGTTCCATATCGTTAATATTATCCGGGTTAAATTCAGGCGTCAATAACATCCGGGTAAATTAACTTGGCAGCACAGGCGTTGCATCGCATTTCAACCGTCGTACGACGGCTCAAGGACGGATCGCTGCAAAGCGGCCCTTGGCCAATGGGACGCGAGCGGCAGCAGTGCATCCGAACGGCCATCGACGTTGAAAGCGGTGATCGACTGCAACCAGTCTGAAGCAGTCATTGGGTACTCGGCAGCTAAGGACCGCTCTTGGCCCGATTGCTGCCTTTCGGAAATGCGCAGGCCACTATGTCATCGCCCCTTCCAAGACCTCGCAGGTCCCGCGCGAGCCATCTTGGCCTTCCATTCGAAACGCCAACTGTTCGCACGCGGCCCGCATTGCCGGTTCACTCAACAGGCGTCGTAACGCAGTATCTAACCGCGCTCCCCGATAGGAGCGCGGTAGCAGTTCGGTTGCCACTCCCAGGCGGCACGCCCGACTGGCGTTGTCAAACTGGTCATACGCCATGGGTCGGATGAGCTGCGGAATGCCGGCTCTCAGCGCTTGGCTCAGGGTGCCGATGCCACCGTGATGCACCACGGCCGCCGAGCGGGGGAAGAGGTGGCTGAACGATGCGTAGGGCACATGGACGACGCCCGCCGGCAAGGTGTCGGGGAGTTGGCTTCGTTGCCCCGCGACCAGGATGCCGCGCAAATTGAGGCGCTGGCAGGCCGCTGCCGACTCGGCGTAGAAATTCTCAGAGGTGGTGTTCGCCGTACCGGCGGTGAACACCACCGGCGCCGGACCCGCATCGATAAATGCCTGTAACTCTGGCGAAAGCGACCCCGCCTGCTCACCGTCGTACATGGGGAATCCGGTCAGCTTCAGGTCTCCTGGCCAATCGGGCTGACGCGGAGCCAGCCACTCTGGGAACATTCCGACAGTGACAGTTGCCTGGTGAATCCATTCATGGAATACACGCCGGATGGGAGCGAGGCCGAGCTCTGCGCGAACTTCATTGAGCGGCACACCAAACGCCGGGTCCAGGAAGCGTCGGTCCATCAACGCCCATGTCGCATGTTTGATGACACGCGGCCAGCGCTCGAAGTGCCCAAGCGGCGACATTCGAGGCGCCAGATGGTCGGAGCGAAACATCGAGGGAGCCAAATGCACCGCTGCGAACGGCAACCGCTGAACTTCGGCCAGCAGACGCGGCGCGAAAGCCAGCGATGAACCCACGAGCAATGTCTCACCCGCAAGCACGTCTCGAGCCATGGCGGCGAAAGTCGGCATGACCGTCGCCATGCCGCGTTGAGCAATCATGGCCAGTCCAGACTTGGTCTCGGTAGCCCGCGGGTCAGCCAAAGCGTCGCGGCCCAACTGTGCGTCGCTCGTCTCGACAAAGGTGAGGCCCGCGCTGTTTACCAGCGCGCTGAAGAGCCCGTTTCCATAGAGGCGGACATCATGGCCGCGCTCGCGCAACGCGCGACCAAGGCCGACGAAGGGAAGCATGTCGCCATGACTACCCACAGCAGAGATAAGAACGCGCAAAGCAAAACCTTCTAATGTGTACGGGTGTTAACTTTAGATAATGTAGACGATGTCAGCCTCCTTAGACCCAAGCCCGCGTGAGACTTACCACCACGGAGACCTCCGCACGGCGCTGCTGGATGTTGCTGAAACGCTTCTGGATGAAGGCGGACCGGAGGCCGTCAGCCTGCGCGAAGCAGCCCGGCGCGCAGGCGTATCTCCCACGGCTGCATACCGTCACTTTGCCGACAAGGAGTCGATGCAGGCGGCTTTGGCCGTGCGGGGGTTCGATGCTTTCGCGGCGTCTCTCGCCGAGGCAGCATCCAGCGAGCCGGTCGAGCCCTTGTCAGCGATGGGTCAAGCCTACGTGCGCTTTGCCGTTGCGCGACCGGGACGCTTTCGATTGATGTTCGGGACCGCAGTCGCAGAGCGTGAACGGCACCCCGAGCTGAAGGCGGCGGTAGAGCGCGCTTCGCTGGGATTTCGAGGGGCAGTCGGTTCTTCTGAGCCAGATGAACACGTCCTTGCGATGCTTCGCGCCTGGTCCATGATTCACGGCTTGGCGCAGCTGGCTATCGACGGCATGCTGCCAGGTTACGACCCGGAGCTTCTGGCGCGCGCGGTGACGACCAAAAAGTTGCCGGCCTCTACTACTTCTCGACAGAAAACCTCGTCGAAGGGCGCAGGGCCTCGCGCTTCAAAGTGAGTGGCCTGCGGGAAGGTCTGCTCCTGGCCCGACTCTAGCCGTTCAAGCAAACAACGCAGGCGCATTCTGGACAGCTCACCAATCTCAAAGTCCCGCAGCACCGCCTTGCGCAGTCCCCATTTCGACTTGCAAGACAGTCCCTTCCGGCAGCGCTCTCCAGTCGACCCATTCGCCATGCGCAACCTGTTGGACCGGGCCGCCCTCTGCATCGGCATTGCGATCAGTCCCGGCGCGCGTGCACCGGATCTCGACAGTCCGGCCACCCAGCTTCACCGTCATTTCGAAACCCGGCCAATGCGCCGGAATCCGCGGTGTCATCGAGAGCCGGTCGCCACGCACATCGAGGCCGAGCAAGGTCTCGACCGCCGCACGGTGCAGCCAGGCCGCCGAGCCGGTGTACCAGCTCCATCCGCCGCGGCCGACGTAGGGCGCTGCGCCGTAGGTGTCGCCGGGCATCACGTAGGGTTCGAGTTCATAGACCGGCCCGCGCTCGGCATGTTTCGATCGATGGGCGGGGCTCAGGCCTTCGAAGCTGCGCCACGCTGCTTCGTGGTCGCCGCTCAGCGCCTGCGCCATCAGACCCCACACCGCGCCGTGCGAGTACTGACCGCCGTTTTCACGCACGCCCGGCGGATAGGCCTGGATGTAGCCGGGGTTGTTCTCCGACTTGGCGAACGGCGGCGCCAGCAGGCGCAACAGGCCGGCCGGCGCATCGAACAGATGTTCCTTCACGGAGGCCATTGCCGGCGCCGTGAAGCGCTCGCTCGACGCACCGGAAATCACCGACCACGCCTGCGCGATCAGGTCGATGCGGCACTCGTCGTTGGCCGATGAACCCAGTGGCGCGCCGTTGTCGAAGAACGCACGGCGGAACCAGGCGCCGTCCCAGCCGGCATCGTGCAGGGCGGCGATCCAGCCGCGCCGCGCTTCTGCCCAGCGCGCCACGCGCTCGTGCTCGCCGCGCGCTTCAGCCAACGGCGAGAAGGCTGCGACCACGCTGCAGAGAAACCAGCCGAGCCAGACCGATTCGCCGCGCCCTTCATTGCCGACGCGGTTCATGCCGTCGTTCCAGTCGCCGGTGCCCATGAGCGGCAGGCCGTGCGCGCCGACCGCCAGGCTGTGGTCGATGGCGCGCGCGCCGTGCTCGAACAGGCTGGCCGTCTGGCTGGAGATTTGCGGTGCGTAGTAGGCGTCTTCGGCGCCAGGCGGAATGGCCGGACCGTCGATGAAGGGGACTCGCTCGTCGAGCAGTGTCAGGTCGCCGGTGACTTCGGCGTAGTGCGCTGCGGCGTAAGGCAGCCACAGCAGGTCGTCGGAGAAATGCGTGCGCACGCCGGCACCGCCGGGCATGTGCCACCAATGCTGCACGTCGCCTTCGGGGAATTGCCGTGCTGCGTTGACGAGGATCTGCTCGCGCAGTCGCGCCGGATCGGTCACGGCGAAGGCCATCGCATCCTGCAGCTGATCCCGGAAGCCGAAGGCGCCTCCGGCCTGGTAGAAACCGGCCTTCGACCACAGGCGGCATCCCAGCGTCTGGTACGGCAGCCAACGATTGACCAGCGCATCGAACAACGGGTCGGGCGTGCGCACCTGCAGGCGGCCGAGCAGGTCGTCCCAGAAAGTGCGCACTTGCGCCAGTGCCCGCAACGCGTCGCGTGCTTGCCAGCGCCTTGCCAGTTGCTGTGCGGCGTCGGCGCTCTCCGCATGACCGAGCACGAAGCTGAAGCGCGCGGTCTGCCCTGGCGCGAGCGTGAACTCGCCAGCGATGGCGGCACAGGCGTCGAGCCCGCTGCCGGCTCGCTGGCCAAGCATGTCGGGCAGTTCGACCATGCCGCGGCCGGCGAAGAATTCGCTGCGGTCGCAGGTCCATTGCAGCGGCGCCGACAAGCCGTCGAGTCCGGTGAGTTGCACGAATCCCGCACTGCCGCCGAAGCCTGCGCTCGACTCGCGCTGCAGCCCGAATACCGCGGCCTGGTCCTCCGGCTTCCATGTGTGAACGGTACGGCGCGTGCCGCGTGCGGCTCCGAGCTGCCACTCGACCATCGCCAGAGCGCGCAGGCGGCGCTGCCCGATGCCCTCATGCCGCACGCTCACATGCACGACTTTGACGGCGTCGTCGCGGTCCGCGAAGAAGGTCGTCTCCAGTACCAGGTTGTGATGCAGGCACTCGAACACGGTGTAGCCCTGGCCGTGTCGCACGCGATGCCGCGAAGCACCGGCGCCCCGGCCGGCGGGTGTCAGTGGGATCAGCTCGCGCGCGTCGACGTCCTGCAGCAGGTAGTGCTCGAAGGCCGGGTCTTGCACCGGGTCGTTCGACCACGGCGTGACCTGGTTCATGCTGCTGTTGACCGCCCAGGTGTAGCCGATGCCCGACTCCGACACCTGGAAGCCGAACGACGCGTTGGCGATCACGTTGATCCACGGCCGCGGCGTGCGCCGGTTCAAGTCGACTTCGAAGCAGAACTCGCCGGTGGCGGCATCGAACGCACCCTGCGGCGCCGTCACCGATTCGCCCAGTTGCGCGGCAGAGGGCAGTGCCGACAGCGCCACGCGCGCGGGCGGCGCGACGATCGACACCGATACCGCCGCGTCGCGCAACGCGGCCACCTGCACTTCGAGAGACCGGCCATCGGCGGTGAAGACCACGCGCGCCAGGCTCGACAGCGCCGCCTTTTCCGAAGGCGCCACTTCATGGTCGCGCAGCAGATAGAAGCCGGCCGCATCGTTGCGCGGAAAGCTGTTCTGCGTCTGTTGCGCCACGCGGTCGCGCAAGGCTTCCATTTCGCGCTGCAGCGGCATCAGGTACGAATTGGGTTCGCTGTTGAGCACGACCAAGTCGCAGGCCACGCCCCCGAATCCCCACCAGGGTTGCGCCCGCAGCAGGGTGTTCACCAGCCGCATCCCCGTCACCGAATGGATGTGCACCAGCACGATCGGCTTGTCGCCCGAGATACCGAAGCGCCAGATCTGGTGCAAGTCGATCAGCCCGCGGTCGCTCATCACGCGCGGCGTTGTGTAGGTGAGGATGGTGGTGAGGTCTTGCAGCGCCAGGTTCTGTGCGGGGTCGATGCTGAGGTCGCGCAGTCGCACCTGCGCCAGCGTTGCGGCCATGCGCGTGGCACGCTCCACATGCATCGGTTGCAGGTAGCGGTCGATGCTCGGGAGCAGCGCTTCGACGTTCTCGTCGGCCGCGGTCGCAAAGGTCACGCGGGCCGTCGCACCGGCGGCGATCTCGAGCTTGACGCGCAGGCAGGCGATGGCGTCGAGCCCGTTGATCGGCTTGCCATCGGCCGTCATCGGTTGCGGGTCGAGCGCGGGCGTCGCTAGCGTGCGGTTGCGGCCGATGAAGGCGCGGCGATCGACCATGCAATCCACCGACAGGACATGCGCGTCGACCGATGCCACGAAGTGCGCCGCTGCCACCACGGCGTCGCCGTGAAGACGCGGCTTGCGCGACAGCAGCACGGCGCGCCAGGTCGGCTCCCAACGCGTCTCGACGAAGAGGTTGGTGAAGGCCGGATGGGTCTCGTCGGCCTTCGGGTTCGACAGTACCGGCTCGAAGTACGAGATCAGTTCGAGCGTGCGGCTCTCTGTGCCGGTGTTATGGATGGCGACGGTGCGCAGCTCGGTGTCGTCTTCGGGGCTGATGAGCACCGTGGTTCGCACGTGCAGGTCTTTGGTGCGGGCGTCGAACTGCACCTGGTCGGCCAGGAAGCGGGCGCGGTAGTTCCAGCCTTCGCCGGGCGCGGGAAGGGCGGTGACAGACGTAAGTACCCGGTCGCCGACGTCGCGCAGGTAGAAGAACGTGCCGTAGCTGTCGCGCAGCGGGTCGTCGCGCCAGCGCGTCACGTTGAACGATCGCCAGCGGCTCACTCCGGCGCCATTGGCGCGCAGCGCGACGGTGTAGCGGCCGTTCGACAGCAGGTGCGTCGGCTGGAAGCCGGGCGCCGACGGATCGACGACGCGTGGCTGGAACACCGGCAGCGCTTCGCCTTCGGCAGGTTCCGGCGGTGTGCGCGGATCGGCGCTGCCGATGATCTGCCGTGGCGTGCGCTCGTGCA
Organism: Variovorax sp. GrIS 2.14; assembly: GCF_046115955.1. Taxonomy (NCBI): domain Bacteria; kingdom Pseudomonadati; phylum Pseudomonadota; class Betaproteobacteria; order Burkholderiales; family Comamonadaceae; genus Variovorax; species Variovorax sp. GrIS 2.14. The sequence continues at coordinate 228,346 of NZ_JBJXIA010000002.1, read as the reverse complement.
GCAGCGACACATGGGCCTCGACCAGCGGCGCGCTGGCAAACCAGCGCCGCGGCGCGTCGTTGCGCAGCACGTTGCACAACGCCACCAAAGACATGCCCTGGTGGTGCGCCATGAAGTTGCGCACGACGCTCAACGGCTCGCCTTCAGGTTGCCGCGACACGGTGAAATCGACCGCGTCGAAGAAGCCGCAGTCGCCGCGCGCACCGAGCGATTCGAGCAAGCGCAGGTTAGCCACCGCATCGGCCGGCGCCATCAACGCCGCCATCGCGCTCGCATAGGGCGCGACCACGCGGTCGGTCGGTGGCGTGCGGCGCAAGGCCAGGCGCGGCACACCGAAGGGCGAGTATTGGTAGGCCAGCGAGTGGTCCTGCGCGAAGTACGCTGACTCGGACACGCCCCAGGGCAGCTTCTGCGCCTTGCCGTAAGCCTGTTGTTCCGTCACAGCAGCAGCGTTGGCGACCTGCAGCAGACCGTCGTCGGGCTCGGGCATGACGAGCGCCGGCATCAGGTACTCGAACATCGAGCCCGACCACGACTTGAGGCTGGCCCGCGCACCGACCGACAGGAAGGGGCGTCCGAGTGCCATCCAGTGGCGGCGCGGCACGTCGCCTTTGGCGATGGCCAGGAAGCTGAGCAGGCGCGACTCGGAAGCCAGCAGGTCGTAGTAGCTCTTGTCGAGCGCGTTGTCGTCGACCCGCAAGCCGATGTGGAACAGGTGGCGCTTGGCGTCGTACAGGCCTTGAAAATTCATGGCGGCGCACAGCGCCTCGCAGCGCTGGGCGATCGCTTCCAGCGAGTGCGCCGATGCAGCGCTGCCGGCAGCTCCGCCGGCATCCTCGTTTGCAAAGGTGCGGCAGGCTTGTGCCACAGCCAACAAGTGCCCCGCCATGTTGCCGCTGTCTACGCTCGACACATAGGTCGGAGGCATCGATCGCAACGTCTGCGTGTCGTACCAGTTGTAGAGATGGCCCTGATGTTTGTCGAGCTTGTCGATGGCGTCTAGCGTGGCGCCGAGCCGTGCCACCAATGCCTGCGAATCGATCCAGTCGAACTCGCGTGCGCAGCAGGTCGCGAGCAGGTACATGCCGATGTTGGTCGGCGAGGTGCGGTGGGCGATGGTCGGCTGCGGTTCGAGTTGCAGGTTGTCCGGCGGCAAGTGGTTGTCTTCGGGGCCGACCACGCGCTCGAAGAAGCGCCATGTGTCGCGCGCCAGCGTGGCGAGGTAGTCGCGCTGGTCGTCGGTGACGGGGTGCGCCGCTTCGTTCGCATGCGGCACGCGGCTGCTCAGCCATGCCACCAGCGGCGCGCAGGCCCAGATCAAAAACAGCACCGGCGCGAGCAGCGGGTCGGCGCTCCAGTGCGACGCGACAGCCAGCGCCAGGCACAGCAAGCTGGCAAAGGTGCCGGCGCGCAAGAACGGCCCGGGGCTGTAACGCGCCTGAGCCTGCAACTGGTCGGCCGTCGTCCACTGCAGCAGGTGCCGGCGGCTGACGGCGAGCCGCCAGAGCGCGCGCAGCGTGGCGTCGGCCAGCAGCTTGGTCTGCGCAAAGAGCTGTGTGAACTGCCATGCCGCGCCCGCGATGGCGCGAAGCAGTTCGGTCGAGCCGACGTCGAAGAAATGCTGGAGCTCGATGGAGCGCCGCGTCGGCACCAGACCTGCGAGTGCGCCGAGCAAGGGCCCCAGCGTGATGGCGAGCAGCACCACGCCCAATGCCAGGTTGAGCGGCAACGCGCCGGTGAAGATGGCCCAGGCGAGCAGCGCTGCGGACATGGGCACGACCATGGCGCGGCGCAGGTTGTCGCACATCTTCCACTGGCCCAGCAGGTCGATGCCAAAGCGGCGCGGACGCAGCATGAGCGGCAGCAGTTGCCAGTCGCCGCGAGTCCATCGATGGATGCGCGAAGCCGCGACGCCGGCGTGGTGTGGATGGTCTTCGACGAGCACCAGGTCGCTGACCACCGCGCAACGCGCCACCGTTCCTTCGAGCAGGTCGTGGCTCAGCACCGCGCCTTCGGGCAGCCGGCGGTCGAGCGTGTCGTGTAGCGCGCGGACATGCAGCAGCCCCTTGCCCGTGAAGGAGCCGGTTCCGAACAAGTCCTGATAGACGTCCGACGCGCCACTGCTGTAAGGATCGATGCCGCACTGGCCCGCGAACAACCAATGGAAAGCCGAGCGCTCGTTGCGCTCCGGAAACGGCGTGACGATGCGCGGTTGCAGGATGCCGAAGCCCGCGACGACGCGTCGCGTGGCCGCATCGATTTGCGGCGCGTTCAGCGGGTGCGCTGCGATCGACACCAGCTCGCACAGTGCGCCCGAAGGCAGGCCGGTGTCGCTGTCGAGCGTGACGACGTAAGGGATGTCGCGCATCAACTGAAGGCCGGGCGCCAGCGGGACAAAGCCGCTGCTGTCGCCCGCAGCGAGCCAGCGCATCAGCATCTCGAGCTTGCCGCGCTTGCGCTCCCAGCCGATCCAGCGGCGCTCGGTTTCGCTCCAGCTGCGCGGGCGATGTAGCAGCACGAAGCGTGGCGCTGCGTCGGGTGATGCCGCCGGCGACACGGGATACCGGGCATTCAGCGATGCGATGCAGTGCAGTGCGTCGTCGAGCAAGGCTGCGTCTTCCGGCAGGCTTTGTTGCGAAGCATCTGCCCAGTCGGTCAGGAGTGCGAACTGCGCCTGCGCTTCTCGATTGGCCAGCCAGTGAAGCTCGAGCCGATGTGCGAGCCGCGCGTTGTTGCGGCTCGAGGTCAGCATCGCAGGCACCACGACCAGCACGCGATGCGCTGCCGGGATACCGCCGGTGAAATCGAGCCGCGGCAAGGGCTGCACGCGCGCGGATTCCGACACGATGCGGTGCATCAACGCGATCACCACTTCGGAAAGCGGCCACAGCATGAGCACGAGAGCGACGGTCGTCGTCCAGCCCGCATCGGGCCCGTCGGCGCCGTGCAATGCGCGCACCACAAGCGCGAGAAAAAGCGCCGTTCCGACCGCCACGACGCCGATGTACAGCGGCAACTTCCAGCCGCCGGAAAACTTCAAGCCGGCCGCGGGTGGCGCGTTTGTCTCCGCAGTTGCACCGTGGTTCGCAGGCCGCAGTGCAGCAATCAAAGCCGGGCGGCCGCGGCCGAACAGGAAGTAGCCGGCGGTGCGCTCCGCGTGCGCCCAGTGCGCATCGTCGGATTCCTCGATCAGCGGATTGGCCGGCGCGCTCGCGAGCTGCACCACGGCCAGCGCCACTTCGCGCTCGGGGCGCGCCGTGGTGCGCGCGACCTGCTCCATCGCATGCGTGATTTGCTGTCGCGTGAGTTCGCTTTCACGGCCATAGCTCGGCAACTCGCGCAGCACGCGAAGCGATCGGCTCACCGGCTCGATCAGGTCTGCCCATTCGACCTGCCCGATCATGCGCAGCGTCGTGATGATGTTGCCGACCGTCAGGTTGGCCGCGGCCTGTTCTGCATGGGCATCGCCGATCAACGCGGGGCCGTTGGTGCAGTGGTGCGCGGTCCAGCGGACCAGCGCCGGCGGCGTCTCGCCTTGCTCGACCGGCAGCCGTTGCCACAGCTGCGTGAGGTAGCTGGCGGCCAGGCCGCGGCTCAGCAACGCCGCGTGGATGGCATCGAGGTCTTGCTCGGAGAGCGACGGCGCGGCATCCCACGCGGCGTGCGCAACTTCGCGCCCCACCTTGGCTGCGGCGATGGTCTCGGCGACGCGGCGCAGGTTTTCGAGCAACACGACGCGCAGCGTCGTCGGTAACGCCCACAGCTCGCCCAGCGTGAGTTCGTCGACCTCCTGGTACGCGTTGAGAAACGCGGTGAAAAGCTCGTTGTTGAGCACGCTGTCGGTGTGCGCCACGTAGGCCCAGGCAATGCCATAGACCCGCGGCAGGCCGGCCAGCGGTTGCGCCGCCAGCTTGGGCAGCCGCGCGTAGTAGCTGCGTGGAACGCCTTCGCGAATTTGCTGGAGCTGCGCCTCGACCAGATGAAAGTTGTCGAGTAGCCACTCGGCTGCCGGCGACACGTAGCGGCCGCTGCGCGAGGTCAGCGCGATGTAGTCGAAGGCCTGACGCAGCGATTCGAGGTTGCGGTCGACCCTGGGGAAGAACGGTGCGGTGCCTGCAGCGTCCGTCTCGTCGTCGATGACCTGTGCGCGGGCAAGACTGCGTCCGTGTTGCTCCAGACGTTGCGTGCCGAACAGTTCCGCGCGTACCGGCAACTCGACCGCCTCGGGCGGTCTCGACAGAAGCTCAAGAGCGTATTCGCTGAGCGAATCGAAGCGGTAAAAGACGGGCGCGGCGCTCACTCACATGTCAGGCGAGGGCCAGCAGTCCGAGCGCAATGACGAAGGCCAGAAAAGCAACGGTCACGATCCGGCCGGCAGCCATGGCGTGGAACCGCTGCAAGCCGCTCCGCAACGTGAACATGGGGCCGCGCGCTCTCGCGCAGTCCCGCATGTGAAGTGCCAGCGCATCGAAATCGCTGCTCACGAAGTCGCCTTGGCTTGCATGCGAAACGGCAGAAGATCGAGGCGAAGACATAGCAAGGTTTCCTGTGAACGACCAGAGCGCCGACGCGGTTTGCAACATTGCAATCCGGCTGCCGTGTGACCAAATGTCAGGTTAATCCTGAACCTGACGCTCCATGCCCCCCGATCGGCGAATGATTGCGTAGGAGGGCGCGCACAACGTGATCAGCCGGTGTTGCGAAGGCCGGCCGCCACGCCGTTGATCGAGATGTGAATGCCACGCTGGAGCCGCTCACCGCCTTCGCCAGCACGGTAACGCCGCATCAGCTCGACCTGCAGATGGTGCAGCGGGTCGATGTACGGAAAGCGGTGGCGCACCGAGCGCTGCATGTCGGCGTTGCCTTCGAGTCGCTGCTTGGCGCCGGTGATGAGCGTGAGCGCGTCCGAGGTGCGATGCCACTCGGTCTCGATCATCGAAAACACCTTCTGCCGCAGCTTGCGATCGGCCACCAGCTCGGCGTAGCGCGACGCCAGCGCGAGGTCGCTCTTGGCCAGCACCATGTCCATGTTCGACAGCAGCGTCCTGAAGAACGGCCACTGCGCGTACATGCGCTGCAGCAGCGCTTGCCGCTCCTTGCGCTCGGCAGGTTTGCCGTCACCCAGGAACTGCTCGATCGCCGAGCCGAAGCCATACCAGCCCGGCAGTGTGAGCCGGCACTGGCCCCAGCTGAAACTCCACGGTACTGCGCGCAGGTCTTCGATCTTGTGGCTCGGGTTGCGCGACGCTGGCCTCGATCCGATGTTGAGTTCTGCGATCTCGCGAATGGGCGTGGCGCCGAAGAAATAGTCGCCGAAACCTGGGGTTTCATAAACCAGCTTGCGATAAGCGGCCATGCTCGCGACCGACAGCGCCTCGGCGGCTGCAACGAAGGGCGCGGGCGCTGCCTTGGCGACAGGCAACATCGTGGCTTCCAGTGTGGCGGCGACCAGCGTCTCCAGGTTGCGTCGGCCGATCTCGCGGTTGGCGTATTTGGAGCCGATCACTTCGCCTTGCTCCGTGAGGCGGATCTGACCGCGCACGGTGCCTGGTGGCTGCGCCAGGATGGCGTCGTAGCTCGGACCGCCACCGCGTCCGACGGTGCCGCCGCGGCCGTGGAACATGCGCAGCCGGATCGGCTCCGTCTTGCCCTTGTTCAACTCGTCGAACAGGGCTACCAGTGCCAGGCCGGCGCGGTACAGCTCCCAGTTGCTGGTGAAGATACCGCCGTCCTTGTTGCTGTCGCTGTAGCCCAGCATCACGTCCTGCTCCGCACCCGAGCGCTGCACCAGCGCGGCAATGCCCGGCAGCGCATAGAAGGCCCGCATGATCGGCGCGGCGTTGCGCAGGTCCTCGATGGTTTCGAATAGCGGCACGACGATGAGGTCGTTGGTGGCGTCCTTGTCCATGGCGCCGCGCAGCAGGCCGACTTCTTTTTGCAGCAGCAGCGCTTCGAGCAGGTCGCTGACCGTTTCGGTGTGGCTCACGATGTAGTGGCGAATAGCGGCATTGCCATAGCGCGCGCGTGAAGTACGCGCCGCTGCAAAGATCGCGAGTTCGCTTTGGGCCAGCGGCGAATACGCCGCATCTGGCACGCGCAACGGGCGTGCGTCGTCGAGCAGTTTCAGCAGCAGCGTTTGCTTGGCGTCTTCGGCCAGCGCGGCGTAGGCCGGTTCCATGCGCGCGGTGGCGAGCAGTTCGGCGACCACGGCTTCGTGCTTGTCGGAACTCTGGCGCAAGTCGACCGTCGCCAGGTGAAAGCCGAACACCTCGACCGCGCGAATCAGCGGGCTCAGGCGCTGAGCGGCGAGCACCGCGCCATGCTTTTCGATGAGCGAATCCTCGATGGTGCGCAGGTCGGCCAGGAACTGTTCAGCATGCGTGTACGGGTTTTGCGGCGCTACGGCATGGCGTGCGGCCTCGCCTCCGGTCAGGTCACGCAAGGTGGCCGCGAGGCGCGAGTACACGCCCGTCAACGCACGGCGATAGGGCTCGTCGACCCGGTGTTCGTTGGCGTCGGGCGAGCGTTCGGCCAGCGCCTGCATCTCGACCGACACATCGATCAACGTGGCGGACAACGACAGCTCACCACCAAGGAAGTGCACCTCTGTCAGGTAGTGGCGCAAGGCCAGTTCGGACTGGCGTTTCAGCGCGTATTCGAGCGTGTCGGCGGTGACGTTCGGGTTGCCGTCGCGGTCGCCACCGATCCATTGGCCCATGCGCAGGAACGGCGCGATGCCGCGCTGGCCCAGGGCGCGTTCGAGGTCGGCGTAGACACGGGGAATTTCGCGCAGGAATGTCGCTTCGTAATAACTCAGCGCGTTCTCGATTTCATCGGCCACCGTCAGCTTCGAAAAGCGCAGCAATCGCGTCTGCCAGAGCTGCGTCACGCGGGTGCGCATCTGTTCCTCGTTCTCGGCGTACTCGATCGGTGTGAGCGCGTCTTTCTTGCCGATGAACGCGTAGTGGCGCTGCTGGATTTCGTCGCGTGCGGTCAAGAGCAGAGCGATGGCGCGTTCGGCGTCCAGGATGCTCTTGCGCTGCACTTCGGTCGGGTGCGCGGTGAGCACTGGCGACACGTAGCTGTGGGCCAGCGTTTCGACAATGGCTTCGGGCGAGATGCCGGCTTTTCGAATGCGGGCTAGCGCCATCGGCAGCGTGCCGGACGCGCTTTCGCCGGCGCGATCGGCCTCGGTGCGGCGGCGAATCTGATGCCGGTCTTCCGCCAGGTTGGCAAGGTGACTGAAGTAGGTGAAGGCGCGAATCACACGCACTGTTTCGGACGCGCTCAAGCCTTTGAGCAGGTTCTTCAGCGCGCGGTCGGCCTGGTGATCGGCGTCGCGCCGAAAGGCGACCGAAAGCGTGCGAATCTTTTCGACAAGTGCGTAGGTTTCTTCGCCTTCCTGCTCGCGAATCACGTCGCCGAGGATGCGGCCGAGCAAGCGGATGTCATCGACCAGTGGCTGGTCTTCGCTCGGCCTGCGCTTTGTCACTGCAACGGGCGCTGCTGATTTGCTTGTCGTCTTGCTTGTTGTTTTCAACGGTCTCTTCTCCTCGTCTTTCCTCGTCTTGGCGGGATTGCCGAAAGCGCTTTCAACGCGCCGAAAGGCATGGTCATCGGCGTTGCTGCAGCGCAACATGCTAGCATTCCGCGGGTCATATTCACCAGTGGAAAACGCCTGTGAGCAACATCGTGATCGCCACGCGCGAAAGCCGTCTGGCACTCTGGCAAGCCGAACACGTCAAGGCACTGCTGCAAGAAAGAGGCCACACGGTCAGCCTGTTCGGCATGACCACCCGTGGCGACCAGATCCTCGACCGTTCGTTGAGCAAGATCGGCGGCAAGGGTTTGTTCGTGAAGGAACTCGAAACCGCGCTGGAAGAGGGCACAGCCGACATCGCCGTGCACTCGCTCAAGGATGTGCCGATGGACCTGCCGCTCGGCTTCGCGCTGGCCTGCGTGCTGGAACGCGAAGACCCACGCGATGCGCTGGTCTCGCCGCGCTACGCGTCGCTGGAAGCCCTGCCGCACGGCGCCGTGGTCGGCACATCGAGCTTGCGCCGCGTCGTGTTGTTGCGCGCGCTGCGGCCCGACATTCGCATCGAACCGCTGCGCGGCAACCTCGACACCCGGTTGCGCAAGCTCGACGAGGGTCAGTACGACGCGATCATCCTGGCTGCGGCGGGATTGATACGGCTGGGGCTCCAAGACCGGATTCGCATTGCCTTCGAGCCCGACGTCATGCTGCCGGCCGCCGGGCAGGGTGCGCTCGGCATCGAGATTCGCGCAGACCGTGAAGACCTGATCACGGCACTGGCGCCCTTGGGGCACCGCTCCGACTGGCTCGCCACGGCGGCCGAACGCGCCGTCAGCCGCTCGATGGGCGGCAGCTGCTCGATGCCACTCGCGGCGCATGCCCGCTGGCAGCGGGGCGGGGGCTTGCGCATCGATGCGGCCTGGGGCGATCCGGAGGGCAGCGCCTCGCTGGTCGAGGTCCATGCGGAAGCCGAGGCCGGCGACCTCGACGCTGCGGCGGCGTTGGGCAACCGGGCCGCTGTGCTGCTGCGTGCGGCCGGCGCGCACTGAAGGCACACCGCCATGAGTGCGACGCGCGTCATCGTCACGCGGCCGGCGCGGGAAGCCACTCGATGGGTCGATGACCTGCGCAACGCGGGGCTCGATGCCGTCGCGTTGCCGCTGATAGACATCGCGCCGGTGGCCGACTTCGAGCCCTTGCGCGCAGCATGGGCGCGGGCCGCGGGCTACGCCGCGGTGATGTTCGTCAGTGCCAACGCGGTGGAAGAGTTCTTCCGTCTGCGACCGGGCGAGGTGCCGGTGACGCTGCGCTGCTGGGCGACCGGCCCCGGCACCGCACGCGCGCTGCGTAACGCAGGGGTAGCGTCAGGTGTCATCGATGCGCCGGATGCCGCCTCCAGCAATTTCGATTCTGAAGCGCTTTGGGCTCTGGTGCGCCCGCAGGTAACGCCGGGTGCGCGCTTGCTGATCGTTCGCGGCGGCGATGCGGCCGGTAATGCCGCAGGACGCGATTGGTTGGCGCACGAGATCGAAATGGCGCAGGCGTATTACGACACCGTGGTGGCCTACCGTCGCTTGCCGCCAGCATTCGACAGCGCTGCGTTGGCCATCGCTGCCGACGGTGCCGAGGGCGGCGCGATCTGGCTTTTCAGCAGCTCGGAAGCGATCGGCAATCTGCGACGCGCGTTGCCGAATACTGTATGGGGCAAGGCGCTTGCGGTCGCGACGCACGCGCGCATCGCTGAGGCGGCGAGGGCAACGGGTTTTGGCACGGTCGTGCTCTCTCAACCGCTCAAAGAAGCGCTGGTCGCCTCGATAGAATCGTTGGCATGAGCGCTGCCCTCCCGTCGGACGATCTTTCGCCAGAGCCGATTGCGCCTATCGCCCAACCTGCATCTGCGCCGGCAACGGTTCGTGCCCCGCTCGGTGTCTCACCTTCGATCGCGGCTGCGATGCTGTCCCGCATCGTCGTTGGCTTGCTCGCCATCGTGGCGCTTCTCGCGCTCGTGCTTTGTATCGTGCTGTGGCAAAAAGTCAGCGGCATGCAGGAGCAACTGGCGCGTCAAAGCGCCGATGCCTTGATGCAAGCGGCCGAAGCGCGCGCGCTGGCCCGGCAAGCGCAAGAGACGGTGCGCGACACGGCCGCTCGCCTCGCGCTCACAGAAACGCGTGTCGGCGAAGTTGCTCTGCAGCGCTCGCAACTCGAAGACCTGATGCAGAGCCTGTCGCGCTCGCGCGACGAGAACCTGGTCGTCGACATCGAATCCGCCGTGCGGCTGGCACTGCAGCAGGCGGAAGTCACGGGCAATACCGAGCCTTTGCTCGCCGCGTTGAAGGCCGGCGATCTGCGCATCACGCGCGCTGCGCAACCGCGGCTCGCGCCGTTGCAACGCGCGATGCAGCGCGATGCCGACCGCATTCGCAGCACTGCGAGTACCGACAGCGGCGAGGCCCTGCGCAAGCTCGACGACCTGACGCGCGGCGTCGACGATCTGCCGACGGTCAACGCGGTCGCGATGCGTGGGGCGGGCGCCAATCCATGGGAGGCCGAACCTGTGCCGACGGACGCGCCCTGGTGGCAACGCGCGCTACTGATCGCGCGAAGCGAGGCGCGGTCGTTGCTGCGCGTCGGGCGCATCGAGCGACCGGAGTCCGTGCTGCTCGCACCCGACCAGATCTTTTTCTTGCGCGAAAACCTGAAGCTCAAGTTGCTCAATGTCAGGTTGGCGTTGATGTCGCGCCAGGTCGACAACGCCCGCACCGAGCTGGGCACGGTATCGGCCACGCTGAACCGGTACTTCGACCCCGCGTCGCGCCGTACGCAGGCCGCGGCAACGCTGGTGCAGCAGCTGCAGGCGCAGGTCAAGTCGACCGAGCCGCCGCGCATCGACGACACGCTGGCGGCCATCGCGACCGCCGCAGCAGGACGCTGAACTGCCGATGCGTGCTGCTCTCTGGCTCCTGGCGCTTTTCGGCATTGCGGCGGCCGTGGCGCTGTTCGCGGGCAACAACCAGGGCACGATCACCGTCTTCTGGCCGCCATGGCGAGTCGACCTGTCGCTGAACCTGGTGCTGCTGCTTCTGGTGGCCGCCTTCATGCTGCTGCACCTCGCGTTGCGCGGCCTGTCGGCTTTGTTCTCGTTGCCGGTGCAGGCGCGGCAATGGCGGATGCAGCAAAAGGAGCGAGCCCTTTATGGCGCCTTGCTCGACGCTCTGGCGCAGTTGATTGCCGGTCGGTTCTCGCGCGCCCGCAAGGCGGCGCAAGCAGCATTGATGCAGGAAAAGACACTTGCCGCGCTCGACGCCCGGCTACCTCAGGCGCAGCAAGTGAGGGTGCTGTCGCATCTTCTGGCGGCAGAGAGCGCCCAAGCCCTGCAAGACCGGCCCGCCCGCGACGCACATTTGCAGCAGGCGTTGAACGAAAGTGTCGATCGCAATGCGTTGCCGGCACCCGAGACGCGCGAAGGCGTCCAGTTGCGCGCCGCGCGGTGGGCACTTGAAGACCGCGACGCACCGGCGGCGCTGGCGCGGCTCGAGGAGTTGCCCCAAGGCGCGCAGCGGCGCACCCTGGCGCTGCGCTTGCGGCTCAAGGCGGCGCGCCTCGACCGGCGCACGCTCGAGGCTCTCGAGACAGCGCGGCTATTGGCCAAGCACCGGGCGTTTTCAAATGCAGCGGCGGAGAGCATCGTGCGTGGCCTGGCGACCGAGTTGCTCTCCAGTGCGCACGATCCGGCGCAGCTCATGAGCGCCTGGGGGCACCTGGAGTCCTCCGAGCGAGAAATGCCCGAGGTTGCGATCCATGGTGCTCAGCGCATGGCGCTGTTGCGCGGCGACCTCGCCATTGCCCGAGGCTGGTTGTTGCCGGCCTGGACCCGAATGGTCGAACAGCCACAGAGCGTGAGCGATAGTCTGCGAGTGAAGCTGGCTCGCGCTCTGGAAGCGGGGCTGGACTCTGTTGACGCGGAATGGCTCGCGCGCATCGAATTGGCGCAGCGCAACAACCCGCGCGACCCGAACCTGCAGTACCTCGCGGGCATGGCCTGCATGAAGCGGCAGCTTTGGGGCAAGGCCCAACAATTGCTGACGCAAGCCGGCAATGGCCTGCAGGACGCAGGCCTTTACAGGCGCTCCTGGCAGGCACTCGCAACCCTCGCTGAGGCGCGTGACGACACCGATCAGGCAACCGTGGCGTGGAAACGCGCTGCGCAGACAGAAACGCCCTGATCGCACCAGACTTTTTCAGAGCGCGTTGCTATCTATTCGATAGCTAGAAAACGTTACTGGAAAAGGGCAAAAGCGAGATTTTGTGGATTTTTGCAATTAGTGCAAAAGTTCACGTTTCTCCATCAAACGATGTACACCCCGAAACAACTTGAGGTTTTGGCGTTACGTGATGTACAGTCGTAACTGTTTGCAAAAGTATTCATTTTTACTGCGATTTCGGGGGTCCGGATTGAAACGAATTTACACATCTGTCGCGTTGGCGGCGTCTGGCCTGGTACTCCTTACGGTGTCGGGTTGCGCCGCAATTGGACCTGGCTACGAATCGATCAGCAGCGCCGTACGTGAGGTCAAAGACAATGCAGCCAAGGCCAATGCGGCAAGTGGCGGAGTGGTCAATCCTGATCTGCCACCCGAAGGCTCTGTCTCGGAGATCAATCCTGAGCTTCTGCGTACGCTGACTTCATCGCGCCGTACAACGCTTCCTCAGGACGTCGCAAAACTGCTCGGCGAACCCGAGGTCTACCGCCTCGGTCCCGGCGATGTCGTTGGCATCACCGTTTTCGACCATCCTGAAATCATTTCGAGTGCGATTCCTGCAACGACCGTGGCTGACCCCGCCAGCGTCTCGCCGGCACCGGGTTTTATCGTGTCCAACACCGGGCAACTGAGCTTTCCGTACGCCGGCACCCTCAAGGTGGCGGGGATGACGGTGCAGGAACTCGAAGACGTTGTCACCAAACGACTGCAGCGCGTGTTCAAGGAGCCGCAAGTCAACGTTCGCGTTCAAGCGTTTCGTAGCAAGCGCGCCTATGTCGAAGGCGAAGTGCGTGTTCCGGGCCTGCAAGTTTTTACCGACATTCCGATGACTTTGCCTGAAGCCATCAGCCGTGCTGGTGGCATTACGCCGACAGGAGACCGGTCTTTCGTGACACTGACCCGCGATGGTGTAACAACGTCGATCGACTTGATGGGTATGGCTGAGGTGGGTGTTGACCCCACGCGAATTCCGCTGCGCAGCGGCGACATGGTGACCGTGCGCAACCGTGAAGACAGCAAGATTTCCGTGATGGGCGAGGTGTTGCGCCCAGCCGCCGTGCTGATGCGAAATGGTCGTTTGAGCCTGAACGACGCACTGAGCGAAGTCGGAGGCGTCGACTTGGGTACGGCCAATCCGCGTCAGATCTACGTGGTCCGCAACCTTCCTAAAGGCGGCCAGGCGATCTTCCATCTCGATGCACGCAACGCATTGGCGTTGGCGATGGCCGATGGCTTCGCCTTGCAACCCAAGGACGTCGTCTTTGTCGACCCGGTCGAGTTGGTGCGCTGGAGTCGTATCGTCAATTTGATCCTGCCGTCGGCGCAGGGCGCGAATCTGGTTCGCGGAACCTACAAGTAACAGGTTCAGGTCGCGCAACAACAGCCCCATGCGGAACATCCTCATCGTGTGCACCGGAAACATCTGTCGCAGTCCCATGGCCGAAGGCCTGATGGCTGCTGCCTTGCCCGGGCGCGACGTGAGTTCGGCCGGCCTGGGTGCGTTGGTCGGCTATCCGGCGGACCCGGTAGCTAAAGAGTTGATGCGCGAGAAGGGCATCGACATCGACGCGCACAGGGCGCGCCAAATCAGCCTCGACATGTGCCAGCGTGCCGACGTGATTCTTGTCATGGAGCGCAACCAGCGGCGTGCCATGCACGAGCGCTATCCGTTCACCAACGGAAAAGTTTTTCAGATGGCCGGACAGAACGGGCAGGACGTGCCTGATCCGTACCGCCGACCACGCGAAGTGTTTCAAGCATCTCTCGCGCAAATAGAAGCCGGTGCCCGGCATTGGGTCCAACGCATTACAAAAGCATCCAGCCGATGAACTCCACACTCACCTCCCATTCGACGCTGACTCCGTCCAGCACCTCCAGCCGTGGCGATGACGACGACGTCGATCTTGGTCACTACCTGGACATTCTGCTTGCCAACAAGTGGCTGGTGGCAGCCATCACTGCGGTGGTGCTTGCCATCGGCGTCGCGTACGCCTTGTTGAGTCAGCCTATCTACGAGTCGAACCTGCTGATCCAGGTCGAAGAAGAGAACAACAACGCCAACAAGAGCTTCCTGGGCGAGGCCAATGCGCAGTTCGACGTGAAAACTCCGGCCAGCGCCGAGATCGAAATCCTGCGCTCACGAATGATCGTCGGCCAGGCGGTCGAGGCGACCAAGCTGTATGTCGACGCCTATCCGCGCTATGCGCCGCTGATTGGTGGATGGCTGTCGCGTCATGCGTCGCAACTTTCTAACCCGGGCTTCCTCGGTTTTGGCGGCTACGTGTCGGGAACCGAAAAGATCGTTGTCTCACGCTTCGAAGTGCCGCCGGCGCTGGAGCCTAGCGAGTTCATCCTGACGGCCAAGGGCGACGGCGCCTACACGCTGGAACACAAGGGCTGGAGCGAAGTGCTGACCGGCAAGGTCGGAGCACTGCTGAAGGCCGACACGCCACAAGGCCCGATCGAGTTCACTGTCGCGGAGTTGCTGGGCAAAGCCGGCGCGCAGTTCCGCGTGATTCGTTTGTCTAAGCAAGCAACCATCGAGACATTACAGTCTCGACTGGTGCTGGCCGAAAAGGGCAAGCAAACGAGCGTGATCAGCGCGACGCTGCAAGATCCTGATCCCATCAAGGTCACGCAAATCCTGAACGCGATCGGCAGCCAGTACGTTCGCCAGAATATCGAGCGCAAAGCGGCCGAAGCGCAAAAGACGCTGGCATTCCTGGATGTTCAACTGCCGCAGTACAAGCGCCAACTCGAGGAGTCCGAGCAGCTCTACAACAGCTATCGCAACCAGAAGGGCACCGTCGCATTCGACGAAGAAGCCAAGCTGGTGCTGGCAACCGCCGTCGACCGTCAGACCAAGCTGCTCGAGGCGCAGCAACGTCGTCGTGAACTCGAAGCGCGCTTCACGTCCAATCACCCGCTGGTCCAGACTCTGGATGCGCAGGTGGCGGCGCTCAGCCGCGACATCAACGATGTCCAGGGACGCATCAAGGCGTTGCCGGGCATTCAGCAAGATGCCGTTCGCATGCAACGCGACGTGACCGTCAACACGACGCTCTATCAATCCCTGCTCAATCAGGCGCTGCAACTGCGTTTGGTCAAAGAAGGCAAGGTCGGCAACGTGCGACTGCTCGACAGTGCGACCGTGCCGGATTCGCCAGTCAAGCCACAGCGCAGCATGATCGTGCTCATCGCTCTGGTGCTGGGCCTGTTCCTCGGCATCCTGGCTGCCTTCATCCGAAATGCATTGGTCGAGCAACGCATTCGTGACCCGCATGAATTGGAAATGAACATCGGACTGCCGGTCTTCTCGAGCATTCCTTTGAGCCCGGCACAAAAGGGCATCGCGCAACGTCGACTGACCGGTGCGACCGGCGTCAGGTTGCTCGCCATCGAGCGGCCGGACGATCTGGCGATCGAAAGCCTGCGCAGTCTCCGCACCGCCATGCAGTTCGCGATGCTCGAGTCGCCCAACAACCGGGTGATGATTACCGGCGCGACACCTGGCGTCGGCAAGAGCTTCGTCACCGCAAACTTCGCGGCGCTGATGGCCGCAGCGGGTAAACGCACGCTGCTGATCGACGCCGATCTGCGCCGTGGACACATCCATCAGTACATGGGTCTGCAGCGCCACGGCGGCCTCTCTGAACTCATCGCCGGCAGCTTGACGATTCAGCAGACTGTTCACAAGCAGGTCATTCCAAATCTCGACTTGCTGGCGACCGGGCAACTGCCGCCTAACCCCGGTGAACTGCTGCTGTCCGACTCGTTCAACACGATTCTTGAAAAGCTCTCCGAGCAATACGACCTGGTGATCATCGATACGCCGCCGGTGCTGGTGGCAGCCGATACCGCCGCAGTGGCGACGCATGCAGGCACGGTGCTGCTGGTGGCCCGTGCGCACACCTCGACAATGGGCGAGTTGAAGGAGGCCACGCGCCGGCTGGCGCTGGGCGGCAAGGCGGCCAACGGCGTTTTGCTGAATGCGATCGAACCGAGCCGGCAGGGGTATGGGGCCTACAAGTACGGACGCTACCGGTACACCAACTACAACTACGAGAGCATCCTTCCAGAGGAGCAATAAAAAAGGGCCGCAAGGCCCTTTTTATTGTCTGGTGTCTTTGTAGATATTGCGGTGCAATCGTCGGCGTTGGCCAGGTCGCCAGGTCGCCTGGTCGATCAGCTTGCCCGACAGGCGCGCAGGTCGCGATCGAACTTCGCAAGCACCGCGTCTTTGGCGATGCACGTTTCAGCGTAGTGCCGCGCCTTCACGCCCATCTCGCGTCGCAGCTCGGGCTGCCCCGCCAGCCACTCGATGCGGTCGGCCAACGCCTTGGCGTCGTCCGGTGGTACGAGTGCGCCACATTGCATGACGACCTTCCCCAGTTCGGTCTCGGCATGCGCGGTGGCGATGACCGCGCGACCGCTGCTCAACATGCCGGTGAGCTTGGAAGGCATCACGAGATCGGCAGCGTCGGCGCGTTGCGGCAACAGGTGAATGTCGGCAAGGCCCAACAGATCGCCGAGCCGCTCGAGCGGCTGCAGTTCGATGAACTTGACATTCGGAAGTCCGCTGCAGCGTTGCATCAGGTCAGCGCGCCCCGAACCGTTGCCGCACAGCACGAACACGATACCGGGCACGGCTTTCAAATGGCTGGCTGCTTCGGACAGCACTTCCAGGCCTTGCTTGCCGCCCATGTTTCCCGAGTAGAGCGCCACTATCGCGTCGTCGGGAATGCCGAGCTCCGCGCGGTACGGGCTAGAGTGGGTCAACGGTCGAATCGCCGAAACATCGACCCAGTTCGGCAGCGAGACAAGCCGTGATGAATCGACGCCCTTGTCGCTTGCGCGCTGGAGCATCCGCTCGGAAATGGTCGACACACGATCGAAGCGACGCATCAGCCACCGCTCACCGCCCATGACCATACGCCGCACCCACTGGCCTTTGAGAAGACCAAGGTCGAACGCGGCGTCGACTTCATAGTCCTGGATGTGCAGCCATGCTTTGGCTGAAACGAGTCGTGCGAAGGCGACGGCGGCCGGTGCGCAAAAAAGGGGCGGTTCGGCCAGCCAGACCACGTCGGGTCGCCAGCGCCATTGCGCCAGTAACGACGGAATGCTGGCCAGCGCGAAGCTGGCGAGATGAATTACGCGCGTCAGCCCGGTCGGCTTGCGTGGAACCCAAACCGGCGCACGGAACACGGTCACGCCTTGCCATGTTTCACTGATGTACCGGCCAGCGTGATAGCCGGGCCATACCGCCCATTTTGGATAATAGGGAGGTGCGGTGACAACCCGCACCTCGTGACCCGCAGCCGCCAACCAGGCGGCCATCTCCGCTGAATACTTGCCGATGCCGGTTAATTCAGGTGCGAAGTTGATTCCATAAACCAGGATCTTCACCGCGAAGCGCCTTCAGCGGGCGGACGCGCCAGAGTGTGGCCCGTGAGGCGCGATAACTCGGCAATCATTGAATTCTTGTCGTTAAGGTGGGCGGTGGCACGCTCAAGTTCCATCACCTTCGCACCAACCAGAAACCGATACCAAAACCCTTGAAGTGCGTGATAAACCAAGCCGGAACGGCCGTCGAGAAACCCGAGCTGAAAAACATAACGCCAGATGAAATAAGCAGGGGCGCTGACCGTGAAGGGGATGCGGTTGTACACACGCTCCTTGATCCAGCGCTTGGCCGACGCCTGCGTCGATGCACTGTCTTTGCTCATGCCGTCGTCGTGCGGGAACAGGTTGTGCCGCTGATTGAGGACTTCGATGGCTTCGCGCGTCGCGTACTTATTGTGCTTCTGCGTGAAGAAACTCAGGTCATTCAGGTTGTCGTCCGCAAAACTGCCATCGAATGTTTCGGTGCGGCCACCGCGAACGATCACGTGTTCGTCCATCCAGCGATCTTCGACGCGGCCCAGACCACGACGCCATATGCGAAGCAGCACGAGCGGATAGCGGCCGCCGTGTCGCACCCAGCGGCCCATGAAAATGTGCTTTCGCTTCAGGTTGATGCCGACGACTTCTTTGGGTAGGTGTGGAAGCTTCCTCGCGATCTCGGCCGAGAGATCTGCCTCGATCACTTCGTCGGCGTCGAGCCGCATGATCCAGTCGGCCGTGATTGGCGCGTGGTCGAGCGCCCATTGAAACTGGCGCGCCTGATTTACGAACGGATGAAACAGCACAGTGGCGCCGTGCTGTCTTGCGATTTCAGTTGTGCGATCGGTTGATCCGGAATCGATGACGAACACCTCGCTCGCAATACCCGCCACGCTTTTCAGGGCGCGCTCGATGTGCTGCTCTTCGTTGTGCGTGAGCACGACCACGCACAACCCCAAAGGCGCTGTCATTTCAAACGCCTACGTCCTGCACATCCTGCGCAGGACTCTGAGCAGTGGCCGCAACCGACAGGCTGGGCGCGTACTGGCGAATCGCCTGGACCAGATTCTGTGCGACTTGCTCGATGCGAAACCGCTGCTCGAAACAGCGCCGTGCGGCTGATCTCATCGCGGCCATTTCTGCCGGCGTCGCATCGAGCCAGCGTTGCAGCAGCTGTTGAGTGCCTGGCAGCGTGTCGGTATCGACGAGGCCGGCGGCATCGTCAGCCACTTCGCGCCAGATGTTGACCTTGTCGGAGATCAGCACGGGTCGACCGCAGGCAAGTGCCTCGGCCACGGCGATCCCGAAATTCTCCTGGTGCGACGGCAGGCAAAACACTTCGCAGGCATAGAAGGCACCCCACTTGACGTCACCCGAGAGCATTCCGGCCCAAGTGATGCGATTGGCGATCCCGAGTTCCTGGGCACGCGCCTGCAAAGCGTCGACCCAGCCTTCCTGGTCAGGTCCGGCCATGACGAGATGCACATCGGGCGAACGGGCCGCTGCCTGCGCGAAGGCGTCGATCAAAAGATCGCAACCTTTCTTCTCGTGGATACGACCCAGGAAAAGCACGAGTCGCTTTTCGCGCAACGCCGGAAAGGTTTGAAGAAAGCTTTCGGTGAGGTGGCTCGATTCAGCGGGCGGCTCTGAAGTGCCGTAGGACACGACTGCCTCGTCACAGCGGTAGGGCCAGAACGATTCGCGTGCGAGCAATCTTTCTTCTTCGCACGTAAAGAGCACGGCGGCCGCGTTGTGCAAGACCCGGTACTCCGCCAGTGCCCAGTACAGCGATTTCTTCAAGTGCTTGAGTGGATAGCGTCGCTTGAACCAAGGGTCCAGCATGCCATGCGGAAAAACGAAATAAGGCGGTGCGGCATCGCCCAGCGCACCCAGCGCCCGCAGAGCACCCAGGCCGGTGTACTGCCAGAGGCCATTCACGATGACGGCGTCGTATTCGCTCGCATGCTGGCGTAGCCAAGGGGTGAGCCCAGGCGTGTAGGCATAAGTGGCGCGCGAAGGGCCGAGCGCGTGAATCTTCCCGGGAAACGCTTTGACGAACGGCTCGTCCGGCGCATCGAGCGTAAGGATTTCGCCTTCATGGCCGGCCCGCGACAAGGCGCTTTGTAGGCGGACGACACCTTCGGAAATGCCGCCGCCACGGGGATCGATCGAGGAAACGAGATGCAGGAGTTTCACGCGGCTGGCGACTGAGTGGTGGTTCTGCCCAACTGGTTGCAACACGCAAACAGCGCCGCGATAAACACCGCGACGGCCCAGCGTGCGTCGGCACCAAAGGGGGAGAAAAATAGGTTCCAGAGCAAGTTGACCAAGCCCACATGAAAGTAGAGCGGAAGGCGCGTAGCGAACTTCAAATATCGCTTGATGACGCGGAACGTAAAGGCAATCCAGAAGATGCCGCCTGCCAAGCCACTCCACACCAGGGCACCGAAAAGATACGAGTGCGCAGGAATGAGCGCGAGGTCGGTCGCGTCGTCGTTATTCAGGTTGTCGCTGATGCCCAGCTTGTACAACAGCGCGGTGTAGCGCGAGATGTAGCCGGATTTGTCTTGTGCCCACGAACCGTGGCCGACTATCGGTGCGTCGAGGTAGGCCTGGATCGAAATGAGTGATTCAGAACGCCCGGCAAGAAGCAGCCCCACGTCGGCGGAAGCCTGCTGCTTGTATTTGGCCGACACTGTCGGTTCAAGGAACGGATCCAGCACGCCGGATGAGAAAAACGCTGTCAGGCCGGTGTTCAGTGCCCAAGTTACAGCGATGACGAGCGCCGCGATCTTGAGAGGCCCGAAGCGGCCGGTGAGCCAGCGCTTGAAACCGCGTGCAATGTCGGTGTGCCAGAAGACATAAGCCGCGAAACCTGCGAGGGGGATCATGGCGAGTGACCGCGCGCTCGCAAGAATGCATGCGACAAAGAAGGCAAGCACCGCGAGGCTCATGAGCAACAGGCTTCGCGCACGGAAGAACGAAAGCCAGACCAAGCCGATGCCGAGTGTGGCGACGCCGTATCCCCATTTCCAGGGCTCGAAGATTTGCTCAGGCGTAGGCGTGAAGATCACATCGACGAAAAGCGTGAGGGCAACGCCCAGCAACAGTGATGGCATGCGCTTTGGGTAGCGATCGAAAAGGATCATCGTCGAGCCGATGGTGGCCGCGAACACGAGGGGTGCCAATACACCCTTCACAGACAGGTTGCGATCGGTCTGGTTGATCAGGTCGGAGATGAACTGCCCCGCACTCCAGAACACCGCGAGGCCGATAACAAAAGCGACGTTCCTGTCGACTCTGCGCTTCAATAACAGGAATGGCAGCGCGACAAGGGCCAGCACCTCGCCGATATAAATCTCGCCGATCACATTGATCTTGACGGCCGCGATCATTCCCATAGCGATCCACATCACGCGGAGCGAAGAGAGCGAGATCGAGATGGGCGATGCGACGGCTGTACTCATTTGGCGGTCCCCGAGAAATGGTCGCGCCAGGAGCGCTCGAGTTGATGGCGGTACGGATGCCTCCAGCCGACCGCGACGTACGCGACGACGAATGCCGCAACCGCCATGCCCGTGTTCGTGAGGATGCTGAGGCCCTGGGTCTGGATCCACGCCAGCCAGGCGATGCCAGCGATCGTGACGCAGCCGATCACCACGGCGATCAGACGGTGATCGCGCGGGATCAATTGCCGCATAGGCACCTTGTATTTGCGGTTGACAAACCACAGCACCATGGCGCTCGACACCAGCAATGCAATCGATGCGCCTGCTGCGACGCCAACGGCGCCCCACAGGTAGCCGAACAACGCACCCAGGGCGGCGTTCAGCCCGGCCATAGTGAAGTGCGCCACGCTGTTCCAGCCCAGTTCGCCCGTCCCGAGGTTGTCGAAATACGCGGGTACTTCCAGATTGTTCAGGAAGTAGGTGCCGATCAGGATGGCGGCGAAGACGATGAACTGCGGTTCGACGTGGCCGATCCAGACGTCCGACACCAACGGTAAAAGCAAGAACATGCCCGCATAGACCGGCAGTGCCAGAAAGAACACCGTTTCATAGGCACGGACGTAAACGTCACGCAACTTCTCCGGCGACTTCTCCTGGAGTTCAGCGATGACAGGAACGATGACTGCGTTGGCCGAAACGAGAAGCGTCCGAACACGGATGACGAGCTGGCTAGCCATTTCGTAATACGCTGCCGAACTCAAGCCACCAAACCGGCTCATCAGGAGTTTGGTGACCGGGTCGCACAGCATGACGGCGATCATCACGAACTGGAAGTTGAGGCCGTAGCCAAGCATTTCCTTGAAACGCGGCTTCGACCAGCGCCATGGGAGCAATGGGAGTTCCTTCATCAGGAAGCGCAACAAAACCCAGTTGGCGATGCCGACCACAACCCATTGCGCGACTTGCACGCGAGCCAAAGCTTCCAGACCGTACTTGGGCACGAACCAGATGACGCAAACGATCAGGAAGACGTTTCCGCCGATGGAGATGATGTGCCGCAAGCCCGCGCGTTGGCAGCCGTCGATTCCTGCCTGAAACACACCGGCAATGGCCCCGACCCAAACACTCAACACAGCCCACGGCAGGATGCTGCGTGCTTCGTGAATAGAGGCTGCGGGAAGCGTCCAGTTTAGGATGTGGATGAGCAATGGATAGAGTGCCACCAGCACCACGCCCATCACCACGGCGATGGTCAACACGGTGGTCTGAACGACTTCCGAGGCACCGACCGGGTCGTCCTTGCCGCGATAACGAGCGACGAACTTGACGACGCCGCCGGTCAATCCGAAATCACTCAGTCGCGCGAACGACGTGCTGGCCAGCAGCACCGACCACAGGCCCAACTGCTCGGCACCGAGGTGCTTGAGCAGATATCGATACAACAGGAAAAGGATAACGCCGGAGACAAGCACCTGAAGCACGGAAAGTGCGGCGTTGCTCGCAAAACGGCGTAGAGAAATCACCATGGGAATGCGCTCAATCTTCCTTGCTGACTGATATCGAGTAGCCGTGTGTCTTCAGCAAGGCATATCGTTTGGCGCGGTCGAGATCGTTTGCCACCATCTCGGCAACCATGACGTCGAGGGTGATTTGGGGCACCCATCCGAGATCCAATTTTGCCAGCGAAGGATCACCCAGCAGTGTTTCGACTTCGGCGGGACGAAAGTAACGAGCTTCGACCTGTACTAGAACCTGGCCGACCTGGACGGCAGGCGCCTTATCCCCGGTAATCTTGCGAACGATCGCTTTCTCTTCCACGCCTTTGCCGACGAAGCCGAGCGTGATGCCCAGCTGTTCGGCTGCCTTTGCGATGAACTCGCGCACGCTGTATTGCACGCCGGTCGCGATGACGTAATCGCGTGCCTCCTCTTGCTGCAGCATCATCCACTGCATGCGGACGTAGTCTTGCGCATGGCCCCAGTCGCGCAGCGCATCCAGGTTGCCCATGTGTATGCACTGCTCTAGGCCTTGAGCGATGTTGGCCAGTCCGCGCGTGATCTTGCGGGTAACGAACGTTTCTCCACGGCGCGGGCTCTCGTGGTTGAAGAGTACGCCGTTGCAGGCATACATGCCGTAGGCCTCTCGGTAGTTCTTGGTGATCCAGTAAGCGTAGAGCTTGGCCACGCCGTACGGGCTGCGTGGATAGAACGGCGTACTTTCGCGCTGCGGAATCTCCTGAACGAGACCATACAGTTCGCTGGTACTCGCCTGGTAGAAGCGGGTCTTGTGCTGCAGTCCGAGAATTCGAATCGCTTCGAGCAAACGAAGCGTGCCCATCGCGTCCACATTGGCGGTGTACTCAGGCGAGTCGAAGCTCACTGCGACATGGCTTTGCGCGCCGAGGTTGTAAACCTCGTCGGGTTGGACCTGTTGGATGATGCTGGTGAGATTGCTGGTGTCCGTCAGGTCACCGTAGTGCATATGCAGACGGCGATCGTGGTTCGGTGCGTCTTCAAGCAAATGATCGATGCGCTCGGTATTGAACGAGGAAGCGCGGCGCTTGATGCCATGCACTTCATATCCCTTTTCAAGCAGCAGTTCCGCAAGGTACGAGCCGTCCTGGCCGGTGATCCCGGTGATCAGGGCTTTCTTCAAAGTCATTGGGCGTGCTCTACAGATTGCGTGGTTTCGATAAAGTCTTCGTAAGCCAGTGCGATGCCGGCTCCGAGTTCGGTACTGGCTTGCCAGCCAAGATTGTTCAGCCTGTCGACGTTCAGCAGTTTGCGCGGCGCGCCGTCGGGCTTGCTCACATCCTGAACGATCTCGCCCTCATAACCGACGACCTTGGCGACCAGACGCGCAAGGTCGGCGATCGAAAGATCTTCACCTGTGCCGACATTGATGTGGCTGTGCATGACCTCGGTGTTTGCCTTGTACGTGTGCGCGGACAAATCCATCACGTGAATGCAGGCCTTGGCCATGTCGTCGACGTACAGGAACTCGCGCTTGGCAGAGCCTGTGCCCCAGATGACGACTTGCGGCGTTTCAGCCAGTTTCGCTTCGTGGAATCGACGGATCATCGCCGGCAGCACGTGGCTGTTTTCCGGATGGTAGTTGTCGCCGGGACCATACAGGTTGGTCGGCATGACGCTTCGATAGTCGGTGCCGTATTGACGGTTGTAGCTTTCGCACAGCTTGATGCCGGCAATCTTGGCGACGGCATATGGCTCATTGGTAGGTTCGAGCGAACCCGATAGCAACGCGTTCTCTGCCATCGGCTGCGGCGCAAGTCGCGGATAGATGCAGCTCGACCCAAGAAACAAAAGTTTGTTGACGCCTGCACGCCAAGCTTCATGCACGACGTTGGCTTCCACCATCAGGTTGGAATAGATGAACTCGGCAGGGTAGGTATTGTTGGCGTGGATGCCGCCGACCTTGGCCGCTGCCATGTAGACCTCGTCCACGGCCTCGCTCTTGAAGAAGGCTTTGACCTCGCTCTGGTTGGTCAGATCGAGTTGGCTGCGGGTACGCGTCACGATGTTCATGAATCCGCGAAGGTGCAGTTCGCGAACGATCGCGCTACCCACCATGCCGCGATGGCCGGCAACGTAAATTCGCTTCGATGTGTCGGATGGCAGGCTCATGAGGTGCTCCAGGCGTTCGGTTATGCGTGCTTACGCGGCACGGTGACAGGAATGACGACACCGTAGTTGTCGTCGAAGCGCACGATGTCGTCTTTGCCGAGATAGCTCCCGGACTGGATTTCGATCACTTCGAGCGGGATCTTTCCCGGATTCTCGAGTCGATAGACGCTACCAAGCGGGATAAAGATCGATTCGTTCTCGCGCAGCAGGATCGTTTCGTTGTCGCGTGTCACGCGAGCGGTGCCTTTGACGACCACCCAATGCTCGGCGCGGTGGTGATGCATGCGCAGTGAGAGCTTTGCACCGGGTTTGACACTCAGCCGCTTGACTTCGAAACGCTCGCCGTTGTCGACGCTGTCGTACGCCCCCCAGGGTCTCGCGACGCGTCTGTGTTCGGTGGCCTGAACCTGCCCATTGGAAACAAGTAGGTTCACGACATTCTTCACTTGCTCTGCGTTGCTCGCGTGGGCAACAAGCACTGCGTCCGGTGTGTCGACGATGATGAGATCGTCGGTGCCTAGCGCAACGACTGGACGGTTCGGTGCATGGATGAACGTGTTACGCGAGTCGACTGAAAAGCCGTGACCATGTACCCGGTTTCCGTCAGCATCTTCCGGATAGAGCTCTGCAACTGCGTTCCAGCTGCCTACATCGCTCCAGACCCCTGCGAACGGGACGACCGCGACGTGGTCGCACTGTTCCAGCACCGCATAATCGATGCTCTGGCTGCGGCAACTCTCGAATGCGCTTCGGTTCATTCGCAGGAAGCTGCCATCCTGCTCAGGCGCAGCGGTGGCCAATTTGCAGGCTTCCAAAATGTCGGGCGCGTGTGCGCGCAGGGCATCTACCAGGACGTTGGCCCTAACCAGCACGATGCCCGCATTCCAAAAATTCCCGCCGGCCAATACCAACTGAACGGCGTCCGCAGCCACCGGTTTTTCGATGAAGGCATCGACACGGCGCGCGATCGCCATGTCGCCGTCCAAACCGAGCGCGTCGCCTTGGCGGATGTAGCCATAGCCTGTACTTGGGAAAGTAGGCGCCACTCCGAACGTGACGATGTTGCCGGCCATCGCAGCTTCGATGCCGCTGCGCACCGTAGCGGCGAAGCCTTCCGCATCGGGGATGTGGTGGTCGGCCGGTGCAAACAACATCAACTGATCCGGCTCACACAGCAGGGCAGCGATAGCCATAGCAGCAGCTGTGTTGCGTGCAACTGGTTCGAGCAATTGGGTGCCGTGCACTGCAGCTGCATCGATCGCTTCCTGGACAAGGAAGCGATGCTCTTCTGCAGCGACGCACATCACTTCGGCGTTGAGTACACGCAGTCGTTCCAACGTCAGCTGCAACAGGCTCTTGCCATTGAGCAAGGGTGCGAACTGCTTGGGAAGCGCCTTGCGCGACAAGGGCCAAAGCCGGGTCCCTGCGCCGCCACACAAGATGACCGGCTTGATTGGATTCATCGCGATCCGTCTCCCGTAATCACAGTCTTGACTGTCCGAACCAGAATCTGGACGTCGAACATCAAGGACCAGTTGTTGACATATTGCGCATCGAGTTCTACGCGCTTGGCGTAAGACAGCTTGTTGCGCCCGCTCACTTGCCACAGACCTGTGATTCCAGGGCGCATCGAGCAGTAATGTGGCCAATGCTTGCCATACAACGAACGCTGACGTTCCATGCAAGGGCGCGGGCCGACGAGGCTCATGTCACCCTTCAACACGTTCCAGAATTGCGGAATTTCGTCGAGGCTCAGTTTGCGAATGAATTGCCCCAGTGGCGTGATGCGTGGATCTTTCTCGAGCTTTTGAAACGTGTCCCATTCTGTGCGGGCCATATCGTTGCGACTCAGGTAATCGTCGAGCACTTCTTCCGAGTTGTGCACCATGGAGCGAAACTTGTAGAAGCGGAACCGCTGGCCTCTTTCGCCAAGCCGGTTTTGCCAGAAATGCACGGGTCTTCCCATGCTGACCGCTACGCAAAGTGCCACCAGGAGGTAGAGCGGGCCGAACAATGCGAAGAAAACGAGCGCGCCAAGGACATCCACAGCGCGCTTGGTGACACGCTGAGCAGTGCTAAGCCGCTTGGGCTGGACCGGGGCCGGGAAGGCTGGCGAACCGCCGCCTCCTGGCGTCGGGCGCCGCACGACATTGCCATCTGCGTTTGAGTCGGTACGAAACATGAAAGTCCCCCTAAAAAGGGTTTCTGCCCACCAGCGCGGCAGTGTAACGCTTTACTACTATACGAAAGAATTCGAACACATCCGCTTGGGCTTGTGTTGTCAGCAAATGCCGTACATCTTCCGACCAACATCGGAGAGTTACCCTCTGCCCACGATGTTGCAACGGGTTGATGCGCCGCAACATTCGATGGATTTAGTGTAGTCCTTTTGTATGACAAGATGTTAATGGGGCCGGACAAAAAATGTTGCTTTGGCGCGCCGTTATGCCAATTAGTTCTCGTGGATTACCCGTATCGACTCAAAAACCTGTGAGGGAACAAATCGGGCCGAAACGACTCTCCACTGGCTGTATGGCTCGGCAGCGGGCTGCAGCCGGCGTCTTTACCGGTTGTGGAGCTAAGCGAGTGCTAAGCCATTGAGCGACAGATTGCCTTTGCAGCACCCGTGCCCGACCAGCGCGGCCAGTGTTCATGGCTGGCCTCAAACAAAAAAAGGGCGGCAAGTGCCGCCCTTTCGGTAAAACGGAAAGCGCTTTCTTAGCGCGCCGAGTCGATTTGCTGAGCGGCTTGCTCGAACGGAAGCGTCATGCCGGCAAGGTCGCGACGCGTCTCGACCAGCACCAGAGAACCTTCTTCCAGCACAACAGTGGGTGGGCGAGGACGCGGCAAGTGCGCCGGCCGCGGCTCCGCAGCCATGGCTGCCTGTGCCTGGGCGATCCGTGCGGCATCGGAGTTCACCCAATGCAGTCCGGAGCCTTCGGCGACCTGCGCCAATTCCGCAAGAGGTAGTTCGAACGGTTGAACCTTCGGCAGAGCGCGTGAAGCTTGAGGAGCGGTCGATGCCTTCACGGGTGCAGGCGCCGGGATTGCTGCTGGCGCTGGTACCGGCGCCGTAGCGATTGCGGTTGTTTCAGCAACACCGCCCGCCGATTGCGGCGTCTCAGCGGCAAGCGCGACAGGGGCTGGTGCCTGGGCTGCCGCTGCCCGGAAGGGAGCAAAGTACGACGTCGGTGCGAGCGGCTCGGCTCGCTCGTCAGACGACTCAGCGTGCACGAGCGAATCCGGAGCAAGCGCAGTAACGCCAGCCTCTTCCGCGCCTTCGCGTGGCGCCCTTTCGCGGCGGTCACGACCGAACCGGTCGCGCGAGCGGCCGCGACGGTCGTCGCCTTCGCGCCGTGGCGCTTCGGTGCCGATCGCGTCGTCCTGTTGATTGGCGTCGGAGGGCTCGCCCATCAGTTCAGGGTTTGCTCCTTGAGCCGGGTCCTCGCTAGGGCGAGCGCCGTCTTCCGGTCGCCGTTCACGGCGGCCCTCACCCCGCTCACCGCGTTCACCACGGGACGACCGCTCGTCGCCACGTCCGCCACGCGTGCTGCGCTCGCCGCTCGGAGCGCCCTCGACGCTGCCATCGGCGACGGCGTCGTTCGGCGCATCGGTGCCTCCATCACGCGGCGCATCTGCATTGCGATCGTTTCGATCGCCACGGTCGTTGCGGTCCGAGCGATCGCGGCGCTCACCGCGTCCGCGCGGCGCGCGTTCGGATGGCGCTGCGCCAGGCTCACCAGCCAGTGCTTGCGGCGTTGCGGCCACACTCTCCAGCGCAGTGCCTTCCATGGTTTCAGGGGCGTCCGTGCGCACTTCCGAATCGCGACGTCCGCCGCGACCACGGCGCTCGCCATCGCGCGGGGCGCGGCCTTCGCGCGGTTCCCGTGGTTCGCGTCCCTCACGCGCTTCGCGAGGCTCCCGGATTTGCGCTTCGCTGCGCACTTCGACTTGACCTTCGCGCGGCTCGCGGCGTTCTCCGCCTTGACGCTCTCCGTCGCGACGCTCACCGCCGCGTCCACCGCGGCGTTCGCCATCGCGACCATTACCGCGGTCGCGGCCTTCGCCACCGCGTCCACCGCGGCGCGGCTCGCCTTCACGCGCTCCGCGGCTTTCGCCATCGCGTGACGGACGTCCATCACGCCGCGCCGGCTTGGGCGCTTCCACCGGAATGACGGCAGGTGCTGGTACTGGCACGGGTGCTGCTGGTGCGGCAAACCAGCTCTTGAGCTTGGCGAAGAAGCCGGTTTCTGCAGGCGCCTTGGCAATCACAGCAGGCGCGACCGGGGCTGGCGCCGCCGCCACCGGAGCCGCGACGGGTGCTGCGCGCACGACTTCAGGTTTGGGCACTGCAACCGGAGCCGGTGCATCGGGCAGCACGCCCTTGATGATCGGCGTTTGTTTGTTGGTCGGCTCTTGCGAGCGACGCGTGACCGAAGTCGGATCTTCGATTTCTTCGGCCATCTTGTAGCTGGCTTCGATGTGGTCGAGGCGCGGGTCGTCGTGCTTCAAGCGCTCGAGCCGGTAGTTCGGCGTTTCGAGCGTTTTGTTCGGCACCATCAGCACGGTCACGCGCTGCTTGAGTTCGATCTTGGCGATTTCGGGGCGCTTTTCGTTCAGAAGGAACGAAGCGACTTCGACCGGCATTTGAACGTGCACCGCGGCCGTGTTGTCCTTCAGACATTCTTCCTGAATGATCCGCAGGATCTGCAGCGCGCTGGATTCCGTATCGCGGATGTGGCCCGAGCCGCCGCAGCGAGGGCAAGGAATCGACGAGCCTTCGCTCAGTGCCGGTTTCAGGCGCTGACGGCTCATTTCCATCAGGCCGAACTTGCTGATCGAGCCGAATTGAACACGTGCGCGGTCTTGGCGCAGCGCATCGCGCAGGCGGCTTTCGACTTCGCGGCGGTTCTTTGACTCGTCCATGTCGATGAAGTCGATGACGATCAGCCCGCCCAAATCGCGCAGGCGCATCTGGCGAGCCACTTCATCGGCGGCTTCGAGGTTGGTGCGGGTGGCGGTTTCTTCGATGTCGCCGCCCTTGATGGCTCGGGCCGAGTTGACGTCGACCGACACCAGTGCTTCGGTGTGGTCGATCACGATGGCGCCGCCACTCGGCAATTGCACTGTGCGCGCGTAGGCCGATTCGATCTGATGCTCGATCTGGAAGCGCGAAAACAGCGCCGCGTCGTCGCGGTAGCGCTTCACGCGGGCTGCGTGCTCGGGCATGACGTGCGCCATGAACTGCTGCGCCTGCTCGTAGATGTCGTCGGTGTCGATCAGGATGTCGCCGATGTCGTGATTGAAGTAATCACGAATAGCGCGGATGACAAGGCTCGACTCTTGATAGATCAGGAAAGCGCCCTTCGCGCCCTTCGATGCGCCATCGATGGCCGTCCACAGCTTGAGCAGGTAATTCAAGTCCCACTGCAGTTCAGGTGCGGAGCGGCCGATGCCGGCGGTGCGGGCGATGATGCTGGCACCCTTCGGGTACTCCAGCTGGTCCATGTTTTCCTTGAGCTCAGCCCGGTCTTCGCCCTCGATGCGACGCGAAACGCCACCGCCACGCGGGTTGTTCGGCATCAGCACGACATAGCGGCCGGCCAGCGAGATGAAGGTGGTCAGTGCAGCGCCCTTATTGCCGCGTTCTTCCTTTTCAACCTGAACGACCAGTTCCTGGCCTTCACGGATAGCGTCCTGGATGCGGGCTTGGCTGGCCGACACGCCTTCGGCGAAGTATTGCTTGGAGATTTCCTTGAACGGAAGAAAGCCGTGGCGGTCTTCGCCGTAGTCGACGAAACAGGCTTCGAGCGAAGGCTCGACGCGCGTCACGACGGCTTTGTATATGTTGCCTTTGCGCTGCTCGCGTCCTTCGATTTCTATCTCGTAGTCGAGGAGCTTTTGCCCATCGACGATGGCCAGGCGGCGCTCTTCAGGCTGCGTGGCATTGATCAACATCCGCTTCATATTGGGTTGTCCTTGTTCGTATCGTTCTGACCGGCTCATGACGAGCCAACGATGCACGGACGACGCCTGCGAAACGAAGGAATTGCCGCTTGGCCCCAAATGTCCCAGCCTTCCGCGACGAGCGCGGTCAGCCGTTTGAGCGTCAGCTCAACGACAAGCGGGGTGGGGGCGCGTGGATGGGTGCGAGCCAGATTCGGTGTTGACTTGCCATCGGTTCGACGGCGGGGTGCGCAAGGGTGGCGCGCGCTGCAGGCGATTCAATGCCCGAGGCCACTGGCCAACCGGGCTTTAGCCAGGTGGGGCAGCGCAGGCAGATCTGAATCAGCAGCATCAACACAAGGGACTCGCTTCGATCCGCAAAAAGCTGGAAGGCTATTTGCTGGGTATTCCGTATCGGTGTTTCGTGGGCGTCGGCTTGACTTGGACGTTTTGCCCGCCGCCGTGCGCCGTTGCGCTTGGCTTGCGAACTCAACACCAAAGCGGCATCGACCTCACAACGCGGGTTTGGGTGCTCTAAACTTCTGTCTAATCAAGCACTTACATGACCGCGCTGGTGAAAAATATTATAGGCGTTAAGCCAGCCTCCGAGGCCACTGAAACGGGCTCGCCGGATTCGGTTGTCAAATTTTTGACAGTCGATGAAGAGTCGGCCGGGCAGCGACTCGACAACTTTCTGTTCCGCCATTTGAAGGGCGTGCCCAAGACCCACATCTACCGGATCATTCGCTCCGGCGAAGTGCGTATCAACAAGGGCAGGGCGCAAGCCGAGACCCGGATCGCATTCCGCGATGTGCTGCGGCTACCGCCGGTGCGCATTTCTGCACGCGTGGAAGAAAACGCAGCCAGGCCCGCACCGGGAAGGCAGTTTCCGGTGCTGCTGGAAGACGACGCCTTGCTCGGGATCGACAAGCCTGCCGGCGTGGCGGTGCATGGCGGCAGCGGCGTTAGCTTTGGCGTCATCGAACAATTGCGCAGCGCGCGTCCGACGGCGAAGTTTCTGGAACTCGTGCATCGGTTGGATCGCGACACGTCCGGAATTCTGCTGGTCGCCAAAAAGCGGAGTGCGCTGACCGCGTTGCAAGAACAATTTCGCGAACGTGAAACTGGCAAGACCTATCTGGCGCTCGTCGAAGGAGCCTGGCCTGCGAATAAGAAGGTGCTGGACGCGCCACTCGCCAAATACCTGCTGCCCGGCAAAGACGGCGCGCCGGAGGCTGGAGAGCGCCGTGTGCGGGTGGTTGCCAAGGACCACCCGGATGCAATGCGCGCCGTTACGCTGGTGCGAGTGCTCGCGCGGCTCACGTTGCCTGGAGATGCGGCACCGGTGTCGCTGCTCGCCGTGACCATCAAGACCGGACGCACCCATCAGATCAGGGTTCACCTGGCTTCGGCTGGCCATGCGATCACGGGCGACGACAAGTACGGCGAATCCGACCGACAGCGCGCTTTGGCGAAGCTCGGGCTGAAGCGAATGTTTCTGCATGCCTGGCGTCTTCAGTTCACACATCCGGCAAGCGGCGAGCGCGTTTCATTGCAGACCGATCTTCCTCCCGAACTTCACGCGCTGATGCCGCCATCGGCGCTCGACGCACTCGCCCAACATCCGCCCCCGACATCCCACGCATGACCGATTCCATCAATTCGCGCGCCTCCAGACCCCTCCGCTTCGACCTGATCGCCTTCGATTGGGACGGCACGCTCTACGACTCCACGCGTCTCATCGCGCGCTGCATCCAGGCGGCGGTGATCGACGTCGGCGGCGCCAAGCCGAGCGAGGACGACGCGGCCTGGGTCATCGGCCTGGGGCTTGCGGAAGCGCTGGCGCGCGCCGCTCCCGACGTTCCGAAAGAAAAGTACGTCGAATTGGGTGCCCGCTACCGATATCACTATCTGCAGCACCAGGACGATCTGGTGCTCTTCGATGGCGTGCTGGAGATGATCGACGCGCTGCGTGCGCGCGGCCACAAGCTCGCGGTCGCCACCGGCAAGTCGCGTCGCGGATTGAACGATGCGCTGGCAACGGTTGCGCTGCGCGATCGCTTCGACGCCTCGCGCACGGCCGACGAGACTGCGGGCAAGCCGCATCCCCGCATGTTGCTCGAACTCATGGAAGAATTCGACGTTGCCCCTGAGCGCACCTTGATGATCGGTGACACGACACACGACCTTCAGTTGGCGATCAACGCGGGCTGTGCCAGCGTCGGCGTGAGTTATGGTGCCCATGAACCAGCGGCGTTCGATGCGTTCAAGCCTCTCCACACTGCGCATTCGGTTGCGGACCTGCAGGGGTGGCTGGCAGCCAACGCATGACCCGGGCGATCCCCTTGTGCAACTCGTCCGACCTCGTGGAAGGCGACCGTGCAGTGCCGTTCGATGTCGTTTATGCCGGCGAGACCTGCCGTGGCTTCGCGGTCCGCTTCGATGGTGTGCCGCATGCCTACTTGAATCGGTGCAGCCATGTCGCGATGGAAATGGACTTCCAGCCCAACCGATTTTTCGATGACAGCGGCCAGTGGCTGATGTGCGCAACGCATGGCGCCGTTTATGCGCCGCACACTGGGCAATGCGCCGGTGGACCGTGCCGCGGTGGCCTCGTCAAGATCACCCTCGGCGAGAGTGGCGGCGTGGTGCACTGGCATACTGATTGGAACCTCCAACCTCTGGGCTTTTAAGCCGTTTTCCACATGACCGACCCGAACCGCACGGAACCTGAAGGTTTTGAGCCTTTTGATCCCGCAGCGCCCGTTCCACCTCCCCACAGCGCTCCGAAGAACACAGGCAGAGGCGATCCGACACAGACGATCGGTTGGGAGCGCGCGACACTCGAGAAGCTTGCCTTCGCATCGTTGAAAGAGCAAAAGGCGACGCGCCGCTGGAAGACGTTCGTGCGGCTGAGCTGGTTGCTCTTTTTCATCTTCCTGGTGTGGTTTGGAGTGTCGCGCGCCACGCCGACGACCGCCAAGACCACGTCGCACACGGCAGTCGTAGAGATCAAGGGAGAGATCGCCAACGGCGCCGATGCGAGCGCCGAATTCGTGGTCGCTGCGATGAAGACCGCGTTCGAGGACGATGGAGCGAAGGCGGTAGTGCTGCTGATCAACTCGCCCGGCGGTAGCCCGGTGCAGGCCGGCATCATCAGCGACGAGATCAAGCGGCTGAAGGCCAAGTACAACAAGCCTGTGTACGCCGTAGTTGAAGAAACTTGTGCCTCGGCTGCGTACTACATCGCTGCGGCAACCGACAAGATATTCGTCGACAAGGCAAGTATCGTCGGCAGCATCGGCGTGTTGATGGACGGTTTTGGTTTCACCGGCACCATGGAGAAGTTCGGTGTCGAGCGACGTTTAATCATTTCCGGCGAAAACAAGGGCTTTCTCGATCCGTTCAGCCCGGTCAACGACGCGCAACGCGCGCATGCGCAACAACTTATCGACCAGATCCACGATCAGTTCATCAACGTGGTGAAGACCGGCCGCGGTGATCGGCTCAAGCTGAACACGCCGGGCCTGTTCAGTGGCTTGTTTTGGAGCGGTCAGCAAGCCATCGATCTTGGCCTGGCCGACCAGCTGGGCAATGTCGATTACGTGGCGCGCGAAATCGTGAAGTCCGAAGAAGTCATCGACTACACGCGTCGCGACAACGTGGCCGAGAAGCTCGCCAAGAAATTCGGCGCTGCGATGGGCGATGCCTCGATTCGTGCGCTGCACACGGTGCCTGCTCTGCGATAAGTTGCGCTGAAAGCCGCGTCAGGCCAAGTTGGATCGCTGGCAATTTCAGCGGCCGTTGGCGTAGCGGGCTGAAGCCGCCAGCGCCACGGCGAACACGACGACGACATACAAAGCCGCAGTGAGGGAGCCGAGTCGGGCAAGCAGGCCGATCACCGGTGGCCCGGCCATGAATCCCAGATAGGCTGCAGCCGATACGGCTGCGATGCCGCGCGCAGGTTCGACGCCAGGCACACGTGCTGAAGCGGAAAACAGGATCGGCACGACGTTGGCAAAGCCCACGCCTACGCCAGCAAAGCCGACCAGAGCGAGCCACGGCATCTCGGTGATCAATACGACGGACATCGATGCCGCTGCCAGCATGGCACTCCAGCGCAGTAGAACGGCGGGCGCAAAACGAGCGCGCATGGCATCTCCAGCAAAACGCGCCGCCGCCATCGCTCCCGAAAAGCTCGCATACGCGAGCGCCGCCTGCTGCTGCGGGCTGCCGAGCTCCTGCTGAAGATAGAGCACGCTCCAGTCGTATATGGCGCCTTCGGCAATCAATCCGAGCGCGGCCAGCACACCCAGGATCACGAGTGCGCCGGGCGGCAGTCGAGAGCCCGGCTCAGGCGGTGCGCTCGTCGCGGGCGCCTTCGGAGACATCCAAGCTGCGGACAAACCGATGCCGAGCGCCATCACGGCCGCTACCGAGATCAAGTGCCAACGAGGCGACAAACCCGCAGCGAGCACTGCGCTGCCGCTGACGGCGCCGGCCATGCCGCCGAGACTGAACATGCCGTGCAGGCCGCTCATCAATGTCTTGCCGCTGCGCAATTCGAGTTGCGCGGCTTCGGTGTTGATGGCCACATCGAACACGCTCGTCACGAGGCCGAAGCCGGCCAGCAACAGCAGCAGCGACGCGTAGCCGGGCATCGAAAGCAGGCCGGCCAGCAGCAGCGCATAGACGCATCCGCACAGCGCGCCAACGATCCCCCCGCCGTACCGGCCGATCAGGCGGCCTGCCTGCGACAAGCCGGCCAGCGCGCCGAAACCGGCTGCGAGCATGGCAAAGCCCAACTGCGCCTCGTCGATGGCGTAGTGCGCCTTTACGGTCGGCACATGGACGCCCCAAGTCGCGAAGATGAACCCGGAGAAAAAGAACTGCGAGCGGATCGCCCAACGGGTGATGGCGGTGACGCCTTCGACTGCCCGAACGATGGTTGATGCAGCACCCAACGCTAGCGTCCGATCGCAAAGACCGCGGGTAAACGTTCATCCACGGCGATCGTATTGGCGCGCCAGGCTTTAACCGTGTCGCTTCGAACGCTCGCCGTCGGCAAGGTCAAGCCGCGGGCCACTGAGAGCCGTGTGTTTTGCTGCAGCGTTTGCGTCAACGCCTGGAGCATCGCAGTGTTGCGATACGGTGTCTCGATGAAGAGCTGCGTTTGCCCGGTGCGCAACGCCAGCGTTTCGAGCTCGCGAATGCGTTGGTTGCGGGCATCTGCATCCTGGGGGAGGTAGCCGACGAAGGCAAAGTTCTGGCCGTTCAACCCGCTGGCTGCGAGTGCCAGCAACAGCGATACCGGGCCTGTCAGCGGCACGACGGTAATTCCCAGATCGTGCGCAGCGCGTGCGACCGACGAGCCGGGGTCGGCCACAGCGGGCATGCCGGCTTCGCTGAGCAGACCGATGTCATGCCCCTCCAGTGCAGCTTTCAATAGCGGCTTGGCATCGAATTGGCCGGCGTGGTCGCCCTTCTTGTGAACTTCCCGTGGCAGTTCTTGGATCTGCTGCGCCTGCAACGGTGCAGCCAGTGGTGCCACGGTGTCGATGCGCTTCAGGTAAGCCCGCGCAGATTTCGCGTTTTCGCAGATCCAGTGGGTAATGCCCGCAGCCGTCTGCAGCGTGCCGAGCGGAAGCGCGTCTTGCAGCGACGCCTGGACGTCGCAACCGAAGTCGAGCGGCGCCGGGACCAGATAGAGCTTGCCGGGCGTCAAAGCAGTTCGATCCCGGCGGCGCGCAACATGCGGCAGGTCCGAATCAACGGCAGACCGACGAGAGCCGTCGGGTCGTCGCTGTCGATGGCGTCGAGCAACGCGATACCCAGGCCCTCGCTTTTGGCGCTGCCGGCGCAGTCGTACGGTTGTTCTGCCTGCAAATAGTTTTCGATGGCGTCGTCGTCGAGTTCGCGAAAGACGACGCGCACCGGAGCGATATCGCGCTGAGCGAAGCCGGTGGCGTGGCACACGACCGCCACTGCTGTCTGAAATATCAGTGTCTGGCCGCGCATGCGCCGCAGTTGGACCGTGGCGCGCGCATGGTCGCCGGGCTTGCCTAGCGCTTCGCCGGCAAGGTCGGCGACCTGATCGGAACCGATCACTATGGCTTCGGGAAATCGGGTGGCGACGGCGTTCGCCTTTTCAAGCGCGAGGCGCTCGGCAAGCGCTCTTGGCGTCTCTTGCGAATGTGGCGTTTCGTCAACATCGGGTGCGTGAACTTCGAAGGGCAGTCGCAGGCGGTCGAGCAGTTCGCGACGGTATCGGGATGTGGAAGCCAGAATGAGAGTGCGTTGCATGAACCGCGATTGTGCGGGAGCGCTAGACTAGCGCTAATGAACAGAGAATTCGCCCCCACGCGGCTGGATGTGGCTGGCTTTGCTGCTGAAGAAGGCACGCTCGCGGCAGTCGACCTGATTGCAACATACCCGCGCCTAGTGTCCGAACTTGCCGACCCGGCCGACGACATTGCCGTCCGATGGGAAGCGCATGGCGCACAGCGCCCCGGCGCGACCGGCGGTACGGCGTCTTGGCTTCATCTCGTCGCCAGCTCCGCCGTGCCACTGGTTTGCCAGCGATGCTTGACGCCGGTCGACACCGAACTGGAGGTCGACCGCTGGTTCCGCTTCGTGGCGGACGAGGCCACCGCTGAAGCCGAGGACGATGGCTCCGAAGAAGACCTCCTCGTGACCAGCCGCGATTTCAACGTGCAGGAGCTTGTCGAAGACGAGTTGCTGATGGAAATCCCTATTACCCCGGTGCACGACGTTTGTCCTGTGCCCGTCAAACTGTCTGTGGTCGACGCGGATTTCGATGAATCCGAGGCCGCAAAGCCCAATCCGTTTGCCGTGCTCGGCGCCTTGCGACCACGCAAGGGCGAGTAGCCGACTGGCGAAACCTCAATGCCTGGGCTATAATCATGGGCTTCGCGTGCGCCACTTTCGGTCTCGGGGCCTGCAGCCCTGAAGCGCATCCACTCACCCCCTTATCAGCCCAGGAGCCATCATGGCCGTCCAGCAAAACAAAAAGTCGCCCTCAAAGCGCGGCATGCATCGTTCGCACAACGCACTCGTGGTTCCCGGCATCGCCGTCGAGCCGACCACGGGCGAAACGCACTTGCGCCACCACATCAGCCCCAACGGTGTCTACCGTGGCCGTCAGGTGCTCAAGAACAAGTCCGAAGCCTGATTTCGCACGCCAAGGCCAAGGCCCGATGCTACTTTTTCCGTAGCGTCGGGCCTTTGTTTTGATGGCTACGTCTTCTGCCTCATCCGTTGTGTCGCCTGTGATCACGCTTGCCGTGGATTGCATGGGCGGCGACCACGGTCCCAGCGTCACCCTTGCAGCTTGTCGTGCCTTTCTCGATCGGCATACCGGAGCCGCTCTGCTGATGGTGGGCGCACCGGCTGCATTGGCCGGTTTCTCACACCCGCGGGCGACGCTTATCCAAGCAAGCGAAGTGGTGGCAATGGACGACCCGATCGAAGTCGCCTTGCGGCGCAAGAAGGACTCGTCTATGCGGGTCGCCATCCAACAAGTGAAGGATGGATCCGCGCAAGCCGCAATCTCGGCAGGTAACACGGGTGCTTTGATGGCAATCGCCCGCTATTTGCTTAAGACAATGGATGGCATCGACCGGCCTGCCATTGCGCCGCAGTTGCCGAACATCAAAGGTGGTGCCACCACCGTGCTTGATCTGGGTGCCAATATCGATTGCGATGCAGAGGACCTGCTCCAGTTCGCGGTGCTTGGCTCCGCGCTCGTGTCGGCGCTTACCGGCAACGAATCCCCGACGGTGGGACTCTTAAACGTTGGTGAAGAAGCGATAAAAGGAAGCGACACGATAAAAAAAGCCAGCCAATTGCTTCGAATGGCTGCTAATTCGCAGGATTTGAACTTCTACGGCAACGTCGAAGGCAACGATATATTCAAGGGAACGACCGACATCGTGGTGTGCGACGGTTTTGTTGGCAACGTTGCGTTGAAGGCGAGCGAAGGCGTAGCGTCGATGATTGGCGAGTTCATTCGAATAGAGTTCTCGCGCAACATCTTCACCAAAGCCGCAGCCGTCGTAGCGTATCCGGTTCTAAAAGCATTTAAAAGTCGCTTGGATCACCGTAGGTACAACGGCGCTGCGCTGTTGGGCTTGCGTGGCTTGGTGTTCAAGAGCCATGGTTCTGCGGATGCAGTGGCCTTCGGGCACGCTTTGGATCGCGCTTATGATGCCGCTCGCAACAACTTGCTAGATCGCGTGCGAACCCGCATCGCCCATGCCGCGCCTCTGCTTGCTCGGCATGATTCGACGGCGCCGGTCGCACCTGCGGCACTCCACGCTTGATGATTCCTTTTTCACGCATCACCGGTACCGGCAGCTTTTTGCCACCGCGCCGGGTGACCAACGACGAACTTGCAGCCGATCTGGCGCTGCGGGGTATTGAAACTTCCGATCAGTGGATCATCGATCGCACGGGCATCCATGCCCGTCATTTTGCAGAGCCACATATCGGTGCCAGTGACCTCGCGCTCGAAGCTGCAAAACACGCGCTGGAATCGGCCGGCCGCAAGGCCAGCGACATCGACCTGATCATCGTGGCGACATCGACGCCGGACATGGTGTTCCCTTCGTCCGCCGCGATCCTTCAGCACAAACTGGGCATCGCGGGTTGCCCGGTCTTCGATGTTCAAGCGGTTTGCAGTGGATTCGTTTATGCGCTCACGGTGGCCGACGCCCTGATCAAGACCGGAACCGCGAGGTGCGCGCTGGTCATCGGCGCCGAGGTGTTCTCCCGCATCCTCGACTTCACCGATCGGACGACCTGCGTCCTGTTCGGCGACGGTGCCGGTGCTGTCGTCCTCGAGGCCAGCGACCAGCCCGGCATTCTTGCGAGCGATCTTCATGCCGACGGCAAGCATGTCGGCATTCTGTGCGTCCCGGGCCACGTTTCTGGCGGCAAGGTGCTTGGAACACCGCTACTGCACATGGATGGCCAGGCTGTCTTCAAATTGGCCGTGCGCGTGCTGGAAGATGCGGCGCGAGCCACACTTGCTAAAGCGGGTAAGACAGAAGCCGATATCGATTGGCTGATTCCGCATCAGGCCAACATCCGGATCATGGAAGGCACGGCCAAGAAGCTGAAGTTGCCACTTGAGAAACTCATCGTCACCGTGCACGAGCATGGCAATACGTCGGCCGCTTCTATTCCGCTGGCGCTTGATGAAGCCGTGCGCTCCGGCAAAGTCAAGAAGAACGACACCGTCATGCTAGAAGGCGTCGGCGGCGGTTTCACTTGGGGCGCGGTGCTACTGAGTTTGTAGCGCGCAGCGGCTCAGTCGGAGACATAAAAATATGACATCTTTCGCGTTTGTTTTTCCAGGGCAAGGCTCTCAAGCCGTGGCCATGCTCGACGGTTGGGGCGACCATCCTGCGGTCGTCGAAACTGTTAGTGAAGCATCCGATGCCTTGGACGAAGACATCGGAGCGTTGATCAAGAACGGTCCGAAAGAGGCGCTCGCGCTCACCACCAACACCCAGCCTGTGATGCTGGTTGCGGGTGTGGCCGCATGGCGTGCTTGGCGGGCAGAGGGCGGCGCGATGCCTGACGCAGTGGCGGGCCATTCGCTTGGCGAATATTCTGCGTTGGTGGCCGCCGGCGTGCTGACGTTGGCGCAGGCCGCTCCGTTGGTTCGCTTCCGCGCCGAAGCGATGCAGAAGGCTGTTCCGGTGGGCGCCGGTGCCATGGCGGCCGTTCTCGGCATGGACTGCGCCAAAGTCATCGCAGGTTGCGCTGAAGCGACAGCGATTTTCGGCGCTGACAGCGCCGAAATCGTCGAAGCCGTGAATTTCAATGATCCGATGCAGACGGTGATCGCCGGCAGCAAGGCCGCGGTCGACAAGGCGTGCGAACTGCTCAAGGCGAACGGGGCCAAGCGCGCACTGCTGTTGCCGGTGTCGGCGCCTTTTCATTCCAGTCTGATGAAGCCGGCGGCTGAAGCCCTCCGCGCCAAACTTGCGACGGTCGCTTTGTCGGCGCCGCAGATGCCTGTGCTCAACAACATCGATGTGAATGTTGAAACTGATGCCGATCGCATTCGCGACGCGCTGGTGCGGCAAGCGGCCGGTCCGGTTCGCTGGGTCGAAACTGTGTTGGCCTTGAAAGCACGCGGCGTCGGCGCCATTATCGAGTGCGGGCCGGGTCGGGTCCTGGCGGCAATGGCAAAGCGCATCGCTCCCGAGTTGATAGCGGGGTCCGTATACGACCCAGCGACGCTCGCCGAAACCAAACACTCGCTCGCCGGCTGACCGGCCCCGACAGCAGACAGCCTGCAGCAACCCGTTTATATGAGCACTCCAAAATTCGAAGGACAGGTCGCCCTGGTCACCGGCGCGTCGCGTGGTATCGGTGCCGCCATCGCGCTTGAACTCGCGCAGCGCGGCCTGAAGGTTATCGGCACCGCAACCACCGACGACGGCGCGGCCAAAATCAGCTCGACGCTGGCGGCCTTCGATGGACGTGGTCGCTCGCTCGACGTCAACGATGCCCCGGCCGTCGAGGCACTGATCGAAGAGATCGTGAAAGCCTTTGGCGCGATCCACGTCCTGGTGAACAACGCCGGCGTGACGCGGGACAACCTCGCCATACGCATGAAAGACGATGACTGGGATGCCGTCCTCGACACCAACCTAAAAGCAGTGTTTCGCGTGTCCCGCGCTGTCATCCGTCCGATGATGAAGCAGCGCTACGGCCGCATCATCAGCATCACGAGCGTGGTGGGCGCGTCGGGTAACGCGGGCCAAGCCAACTACGCGGCCGCCAAAGCGGGTGTGGCAGGCATGACGCGCGCATTGGCGCGTGAACTCGGCAGCCGCAACATCACAGTCAATTGCGTTGCACCCGGCTTCATCGAGACCGACATGACTGCCGGTTTGCCGCCGGCGCAGCAGCAAGCGCTGCTGTCCCAAATTCCGTTGGGACACTTGGGCAAGCCTTCAGACATCGCGCATGCGGTCGCCTACCTTGCTTCACCCCAGGCAGCCTACGTGACGGGGCAAGAACTGCACGTCAACGGCGGCATGCACATGTAGTTGTCCGGCGCAATCTTTTCCCGCGAGGGCGGTGCGGCAAATGCCACAATCCGCCCGGCTAAAATCCACCGATTACTTACAACCCCCAGAGGGAATCAAATGAGCGATATCGAAGCACGTGTCAAAAAAATCATTGCCGAACAACTCGGCGTGGAAGAGTCCCAGGTCACCAACGAAAAGTCTTTCGTGGCCGACCTCGGTGCTGACTCGCTCGACACGGTCGAACTCGTGATGGCACTCGAAGACGAATTCGGCATCGAGATCCCTGACGAAGACGCAGAAAAAATCACGACGGTTCAAAACGCCGTCGACTACGCATCCAAGAATCAAAAGGCCTGAACGGCCGGTTGGGCCGAGGGCATGTTCCCGGCCCGACGCTCCCAGAAAGGTTGCCGGCATGACCAAACGCCGCGTCGTCGTGACCGGACTCGGTTGCATCGCTCCTGTCGGAAACACGGTGGCCGAATCCTGGACCAACTTGTTGGCCGGCAATTCGGGCATCGACACCATCACATCCTTCGATGCCAGTCCCTTTGCCTGCAAGTTTGCCGGCGAAGTGAAGGGCTTCGACATCACGAAGTACATCTCGGAGAAAGAAGCGCGTCATATGGACCGCTTCATTCACCTAGGCATGGCGGCAGCCATGCAGGCAGTACAAGACAGCGGCCTCAAAACCGGCGATGCGCTGGAGCCCGAAGAAGCCACCCGTATCGGCTGCAACATTGGTTCGGGCATCGGCGGTTTGCCGATGATCGAAGCCACGCACGCTGAACTGGTCAACCGTGGCCCCCGCCGCGTTTCACCTTTCTTCGTGCCGGCGTCGATCATCAACATGATCTCAGGTCACGTGTCGATCAAGTACGGCTTTCAGGGCCCGAATATTGCGGTCGTCACG
The DNA here is from genome assembly GCF_046115955.1 of Variovorax sp. GrIS 2.14. Classification (NCBI taxonomy): domain Bacteria; kingdom Pseudomonadati; phylum Pseudomonadota; class Betaproteobacteria; order Burkholderiales; family Comamonadaceae; genus Variovorax; species Variovorax sp. GrIS 2.14. Next base: position 186,144 of record NZ_JBJXIA010000002.1, on the reverse strand, counting down.
GCCTGCACTACGGGTCTTCATGCCATTGGTCTGTCGGCTCGAATGATCGAGTACGGCGACGCCGATGTGATGGTGGCCGGCGGCTCCGAAGCGACCGTGTCGCCACTTGGCATTGGAGGCTTTGCGGCCGCGCGCGCACTTTCGACGCGCAACGAAGATCCGAAGACGGCATCGCGCCCCTGGGATAAAGACCGAGACGGCTTCGTATTGGGCGAGGGCGCCGGCGTGGTGGTGCTCGAAGAGTACGAGCACGCCAAGGCGCGCGGCGCCAAGATCTATGCTGAGATTTCTGGCTTCGGCATGAGTGCGGACGCCTATCACATGACCGCGCCGAGCGTGGACGGACCGCGCCGTTCGATGGCCATGGCCCTGACCAACGCGGGCGTGAACGCCGATGAAGTGCAGTATCTGAATGCGCACGGCACCTCGACGCAAATCGGCGACGTGAATGAAACCAACGCCATCAAGAATGCTTTCGGCGCGCATGCGAAAAAGTTGGTCGTGAATTCGACCAAGTCGATGACCGGCCATCTGTTGGGCGGCGCCGGAGGCATCGAATCGGTCTTCACGGTGCTCGCGCTCCACCATCAAAAGAGCCCACCGACCATCAACATCTTCAACCAGGATCCGGAGTGCGACCTGGACTACTGTGCCAACGAAGCGCGGGACCTGAAGATCGACGTGGCTGTCAAAAACAACTTTGGCTTCGGCGGCACCAACGGCACGCTGGTGTTCAAGCGCGCTTGAGCGCCGCTCTCCCATGCACAGCGCCCCGTCGGTGAGCTACCCGGTGGGGCGTTCGCGCAATGCGGCGCGACTCCTGACGGTGCTATGGGTTGCTGGCGCTTGCTGCGCGGGCGCCGCGCTTTTTCAGTTCGAACATGTCGGTTGGCGGCATGTGCTGATCCTTGCGAGCGTGGTCTTGACTGCGACGGCTGCGCGACGGACGTTGGGCCCGGTGCAGCCCATCGATCTCGTTTTCGACGGGCAGGACTGGTCTCTTTCTGGATTGGCATCGCGCAAAGTGGCGCGAATCGTGGTTGTGCTGGATCTGCAATCCTTGTTGTTGGTGCGACTCGATGAGCCGACTCGACGCGTGCGCTGGCTGTGGCTTGAACGCCGGGCCCGGCCTGAGCGTTGGCAAGATCTGCGCCGCGCGGTTTACTCGCGTGCGTTGTCCGGCGCACCCATTAAAACTCCCGCTACCGCCGTCGACCCCGCCGGCACGGTGGTTGCAGCGCCATGAGCGAAACGCCTCCCCCCGTCGCGCCCGTTCCTCATGTGGGTGCTGCGACCGATGGCGCAGAGGATGTGGCCGCCGCGCCCAAACCCGGCGAAGTCGACTTTCAACTCGTTCAGCGGACGGTAGCCGGCGACCAAAAGGCCTTCGAACTGCTGGTCATCAAGTACCAACGACGCATCGAACGGCTGATCGGCCGCATGGTTCGCGACGTCGACTTGGTCGAAGACATCGCCCAGGAAACCTTCATTCGGGCGTATCGCGCACTGCACCAGTTTCGGGGGGATGCGCAGTTCTACACCTGGCTCTACCGGATCGCTGTCAACACCGCCAAGAAGGCTCTGGTCGACATGAAGCGCGATCCGACCATCTCCGAAAGTGCATTGCGTCCCGGTTCCGACGACGACGATGAAACTTACCGGCCCGGAAACGAACCAATCAGCGACGAGACCCCCGAAACCGTGCTGGCGGCCGCCGAAATCGCCCGCGCCGTCGAGGCCGCGATGGAAGCACTGCCGGCCGAATTGCGCCAAGCGGTCACGCTGCGCGAAATTGAGGGCATGAGCTACGAAGAGATTGCCGAGGTCATGAATTGCCCGATCGGCACGGTGCGGTCGCGGATTTTTCGTGCGCGGGAGGCCATATCGGCCCGGGTTAAACCGATGCTGGACAACCAGTCCGGCAAGCGTTGGTAAGCAGGTGAATGAAATGAACCAGTCAAAAACAGTCCTCGAACAAATTTCCGCCCTTGCCGATGGTCAGTTGCAAGGCGAAGAATTTGTCGCCGTCGTCGCCCGAGTCGCCGAGGAAGAAGATTTGCGCGCAACTTGGCAAAGCTACCACCTCGTGGGTGACGTGCTGCGGGCCGGAACGCATGCGCCATGCAGCGACAGCACGATGTTTCTTGCCCGCTTCCGGCAGCGGGTGTCCCAGGACCCGATTGTCTTGGCAGCGCCCGCGCAGGTGTGGCTTGCGCAGCCTATGCCGGCGCAAATTCAAACGCAGCTACCAAATCGGATCGAGGCTGCCAACGAGCCGGTGTTCCGCTGGAAATTGGTGGCAGGTGCAGCTTCGATTGCCGCCGCCGCTGCGATCGGATGGAGTTGGGTTGCGATGAACACCGCGCCAGCCGGCCCGCAGCTGGCCCAACAGCAACAACAGCAGCCACAGCCAGGCCAAACCGCTCCTGTCGTGGCGGTTGCCAATATGGCCATCACATCGCCGGCCAGCACGACACCTGTGCCGTCGCCGAGCCTGACCGCCCTCTCCGCAACCCGCGTGATGGTCGGCAACGGCAATCCTCAGGTAATGCTGCGCGACGCGCGATTGGACGAACTGCTCGAGGCGCATCGCCAGGCCGGCGGCGCCTCGCAGATGCCTTCGGGCTTCCTGCGCAACGCGACTTTCGAAGCGCCTTCGCGCTGACATCGGCAGTCGATCGAACCGATGAATCTTTCGATGCAGATTCCCGCGCGCAGGCTCGCAGTCGTGTTCGTTGCCCTGTGCGTGACGCAGTTCGCGGTGGCACAACTGCGCAGCGACCCGGCTGCGAAAAGGCCGATGGCCCGAGCACCTGTGGGCGAGGCGCCGAACCTTGCGAGCTTCGGTGTCGTCGAATGGCTGCAACGCTTGCACACGGCGTCACGCGAGCGGAGTTACGTTGGCACATTCGTGGTGTCAGCTTCAGCGGGCAACCTTTCGAGCGCGCGCATCTGGCACGCGTGCGAAGGCGACCTGCAGTTGGAACGCGTTGAGGCACTGACCGGGCCCGCGCGGTCCACGTTCCGGCGCAACGACCACGTAATGACCTTTCTTCCCGACACCAAAGTTGTGAAGAGCGAGAAGCGCGAGAGCCTGGAGCTGTTTCCCAATTTGCTCGGCGCGCCCGATTCTTCGATCGCCGACTTTTACGGCGTGCGCATGCTGGGACACGATCGGGTCGCAGGTTTCGACACCGACGTCATCAGTCTGGTACCACGCGACAGCCTTCGCTTCGGCTATCGGATCTGGAGTGAACATCGGTCCGGCCTCGTCGTCAAATTGCAGACTGTCGACGGCGATGGCAAAATCGTGGAGCAGTCGGCTTTTTCTGAATTGCAGCTCGACGCGCCGGTCAAGGTGCATGCGCTGTCGCAAATGATGCAGAGCACTGCGGGCTACCGCGTAGAGAAGTCCGAACTCGAGCGCACCACGTCGATGGCCGAAGGGTGGGCGCTGAAAACGCCCGTCGCAGGCTTCAAACCGACCAGCTGCTACCGACGGGCCATGGGCGGCGCCGGCGCGCTCGAGCGCACCGTGCAGTGGACGTTCTCCGACGGGCTTGCTTCGGTCTCGCTCTTTATCGAGCCATACGACGCGCAGCGTCAGCCGCAGGAAGTTTTGTTGATGCTCGGCGCCACCTACACGATGACCCGTCGTCTGGTCGACAAGGGCGGAGACTGGTGGCTGACAGTGGTCGGCGAAGTGCCGCCGCAGACGCTCGATACCTTTGCTCAGAGTCTTGCGCGGACGCGTTGAGCGCCATCAGCGCGGCCGCATGGAGTTCTTCGATCTCCCCTCACTCGACCGTGCTGAACCAAACTGGTAGCGTTCATTTCACAGCACCGTTCCGCTGCCCTCTATTGAAAGAAATTCGATGATGATGTTCTATGCCGAGGGCAAAAAACTTCGCGCCTCCCTGTTCGTTTGCGCCTTGGTGGTTGCTGCTGCGACTGCATCGCTTTTGCCAGTCACGTCAGTCCAGGCGCAAACGCGCACGCTGCCGGATTTCACCGATCTCGTCGACCAGGTCGGGCCTTCGGTTGTCAACATCCGGACGATCGAAAAAGTCGCACAGCGCGCTGGTAATGGCGAGATGGACGAAGAGATGCAGGAGTTCTTTCGCCGCTTCTTCGGGCAGCCTCCTCCCGGCGCGCCCGGTGCTCCGGGTGCCACACCGGGCACGCCGCGTGGCGCACCCAAGCCTAATCGGCCGCAGCAGCCGGTCCCTGAAGAAGAGCGACCACGTGGTGTGGGCTCGGGCTTCATCTTGACGGCAGACGGCTATGTGATGACCAACGCGCATGTGGTCGAAGATGCGTCTGAGGTCATGGTCACCTTGCCCGACAAGCGCGAGTTCAAAGCGAAGCTCATCGGCGCTGACAAACGCTCCGACGTGGCGGTGGTCAAGATCGAAGCGACCGGCCTGCCGGCGGTGAAGGTCGGCGATATCTCCAAGCTCCGGGTCGGCGAATGGGTGATGGCCATCGGTTCGCCGTTCGGTCTCGAGAACACGGTCACGGCTGGCATCGTCAGCGCCAAGCAGCGCGACACCGGTGAGTACCTGCCGTTCATCCAGACCGACGTGGCGATCAACCCTGGCAACTCGGGTGGACCGCTCATCAACATGCGCGGTGAAGTCGTGGGCATCAACAGCCAGATCTATTCGCGTTCTGGTGGTTTCATGGGCATCTCTTTTGCGATCCCCATTGACGAGGCGATTCGCGTGAGCGACGCGCTCAGGACCTCGGGTCGCGTGTCCCGCGGGCGCATCGGCGTGCAGATCGATCAGGTCAGCAAGGATGTTGCCGAATCGATCGGGCTGGGCAAAGCGCAAGGCGCACTGGTGCGCAGCGTCGAAGCGGGCTCGCCGGGAGAGAAGGCCGGCGTCGAACCGGGTGACATCATCACCAAGTTCGACGGCAAGGCGATCGACAAGCCGAGTGATTTGCCGCGGTTGGTGGGCAACACCAAGCCCGGCACCAAGAGCACGCTGACGGTGTTCCGCCGCGGCAGCGCCAAAGACCTGACGGTGACAATCGCCGAAATCGAGCCTGACAAGCCTGCAAAACGCGTGTCGGACAAAGAAGAGCCAGCGCCCAAGGTCGCACCGACTTCGGCGGCTGCAAAGTCGCTTGGACTCGCAGTGAGCGAACTCGGAGACGCCCAGAAGAAGGAGCTCAAGCTCAAGGGCGGCGTGAAGATCGACACGGCGGCCGAGGGCGCAGCGCGTGCTGGTCTCAAGGAGGGCGATGTCATCCTTGCCGTCGGAAATGCCGAGGTCGGCAATGTGCATGAATTCGAGAATGCCATTGGCAAGGCCGACAAGAGCAAAGCAGTCACGGTGTTGGTGCGCCGAGGCGAATGGGCTCAATACGCCTTGATTCGGCCGGCGCGCTGATCTGCACCCATGTTCATCGCCGGGACGTATTGGCCCCGCTCGGCAGTCGGGTTTTCGGCCTTTTCGAGGCGCCGTTGAAACGAAAACAGAGTCGGTAACAAAAATTATTCAATCGAAAAAGCCGCCTGTTTGTTTGCGATCACTAACTTTTAGTTAGGGCTAAGAACCGGTTTCGGTAGAATGGAACCGCGGTAGACGCCACTTGATGCATAAGCAGCCATGTCGTCTCCACGATGCGGTATTCCACGGAACAGTCCACCGGCGGTCCACAGATCGCCCACAAGTTGTTCAGTGAGTGATCCACAGTTATTGTTGATAAGCTGTTTATAACTTTCATGTTGCTGACCTGCAACGACCTATTCGGACCGGGTTCCTGGATGTGCGTGCTCTCCTTTTTGCCTACAATGAAGTTCCAACTACTGCAGTTGCCATTGCTTGTTGGTTCAGGGCGCGTCTCCGGAAGACGCGCCCTTTTTTCTTGCCTGTCGCCTTCTGCGCGCGAGCCAATTCAAGTACTTAAGCGTCCCCGTTGATGAATCACATCAGAAATTTTTCGATCATTGCTCACATCGACCATGGCAAATCGACACTCGCAGACCGCCTGATTCAACGTTGCGGCGGTCTCGCGGAGCGCGAGATGCAGGCGCAGGTATTGGACTCGATGGACATCGAGAAAGAGCGTGGGATAACCATCAAGGCGCAGACCGCTGCGTTGCATTACAAGGCGCTCGATGGACAGGTCTACAACCTCAATTTGATCGATACGCCGGGCCATGTGGACTTCTCATATGAAGTGAGTCGTTCGTTGTCGGCATGCGAAGGTGCGCTGCTCGTCGTCGACGCATCGCAAGGTGTCGAAGCGCAGACCGTTGCCAATTGCTATACCGCGCTCGACCTCGGCGTCGACGTCGTGCCCGTGCTCAACAAGATGGACTTGCCGAACGCGGACCCCGACAACGCGAGAACCGAGATCGAAGACGTGATCGGCATCGATGCGACCGATGCGATTCCTTGCTCTGCCAAAACCGGCATGGGCATCGATGAAATTCTTGAAGCCGTCGTGAAGAGGATGCCCGCACCGCGCGGCAACCCGGATGGCCCGCTGCGCGCGATGATCGTCGACAGTTGGTTCGACGCCTACGTCGGCGTCGTGATGTTGGTGCGCGTCGTCGATGGTCGATTGGTCAAGGGCGAGCGCATCAAGATGATGGCATCGGGCGCCAGCTACAACGCCGACAGCCTTGGCGTGTTCACGCCAGCAACCGAAGCGCGGCCATCGCTCGAAGCAGGCGAGGTCGGTTTCATCATTGCTGGCATCAAGGAGTTGCAGGCCGCGAAGGTCGGAGACACTGTCACGCTCATCAAGACCGGCACGGGCGGCGCAGCGGCAACGGCGACGGAAGCGTTGCCGGGCTTCAAGGAAATCCAGCCGCAGGTTTTTGCAGGCTTGTATCCGACGGAAGCGAGCGAGTACGAATCGCTGCGCGACGCGCTCGAAAAATTGAAGCTCAATGATTCGTCGCTGCGCTACGAGCCCGAAGTGAGCCAGGCGCTTGGCTTCGGATTTCGTTGCGGCTTTCTCGGCTTGCTGCATATGGAGATAGTGCAGGAACGCCTTGAGCGCGAGTTCGACCAGGACATGATCACGACCGCACCCAGCGTGGTCTATCAGGTGGTGCGCAACGACGGCGAAGTCATCATGGTCGAGAACCCCTCGAAGATGCCCGACGTCGGCCGCATGTCGGAAATTCGCGAGCCGATCGTTACGGTGCATCTTTATATGCCGCAGGAATATGTGGGCGCCGTTATGACGCTCGCCAACCAGAAGCGCGGCGTGCAGATGAACATGGCGTATCACGGTCGGCAGGTCATGCTGACGTACGAAATGCCGCTCGGCGAAATCGTGCTCGACTTCTTCGACAAACTGAAATCGGTGAGTCGCGGCTATGCCTCAATGGACTACGAGTTCAAGGAATACCGCGCGTCGGACGTCGTCAAGGTCGACATCCTGTTGAACGGCGAGCGGGTCGATGCGTTGTCGATCATCGTGCACCGCAGCCAGTCGCAGTACCGTGGCCGAGCGGTGGTTTCGAAGATGCGAGAGATCATTTCGCGCCAGATGTTCGACGTCGCGATCCAGGCTGCCATCGGGGTCACCATCATTGCGCGTGAGACAATCAAAGCGCTCCGCAAGAACGTGCTGGCCAAGTGCTACGGCGGTGATATTTCCCGCAAGAAGAAGCTGCTCGAGAAGCAGAAAGCGGGCAAAAAACGAATGAAGCAGATCGGTTCCGTCGAGGTCCCGCAAGAGGCTTTCCTGGCGATCCTGCAAGTCGAAGACTAACCACCATGGCACTCCTCACTTCCCTGATCCTCGCGGCCTTTGCAGGCTACATCGGCGCTTGGTACTCCGGCGCCGTCGAAGGCAACTTCGCGTTGTTGCTGTTCCTAGCAACCGTTGTCACTGGTCTCTACTGGTTGGCTGAGCGTTTTTACTTCCTGCCCAAGCGTCGACGTGCGGCCGAAGCCATCGACTCGTCATTGGTCGAGCGCAACGCCCGCCTGGCCGGCAAGGGCATCACGCAAGTCGACACGGTCGATGTGAAGGCGCGAGAGCGGCTGCTCATGCAGCCGTGGTGGCTCGACTGGACCGCCGGCCTGTTTCCCGTGATCCTGGTCGTGTTCCTGCTGCGCTCGTTCTTGTTCGAGCCTTTCAAGATCCCGTCCGGTTCGATGATGCCGACGCTGCTCACGGGCGACCTGATCCTGGTCAACAAATTCACCTATGGCCTGCGGCTGCCCGTCATCAACACCAAGCTGACCGGTGGCACGCCGCCGGCCCGCGGCGATGTGATGGTGTTCCGCTATCCGCCACAGCCGAGTCTCGATTACATCAAGCGTGTGGTCGGCCTGCCGGGTGATGAGGTCGCATACCTGAACAAGAAATTGACCATCAACGGCAAGCCGATCAGCAAGGACGCCGTCCCGGAGTATTTCGACGAGGAAGCCATGCGCTACCTGAAGGAATACAAAGAGGATCTGGTCGGCCGGCAGCACTACTTGCTGAACGACGACAGTCGCAGAGCGGGTTTGTCGGAGGCTGAGATCATGACCTTCCCCAACCGTGAAAATTGTCGTTACAGTGTCGACGGCGTCGTGTGCAAAGTGCCGGAGGGTCACTATTTCATGATGGGCGACAACCGCGACAACTCGCTGGATTCCCGCTATTGGGGCTTCGTTCCCGACAAGAATATCGTTGGAAAAGCGTTCTTTATCTGGATGAATTTCGGCAATCTCAAACGCATCGGTGCGTTCCAATAACTAGATCCATCCATTCGAGGGGTAAGAGGGCATGAAGACTCGTCAATACAAGCAGCGCGGTATTTCGTTCATCGGACTTTTGTTCGTGGCGGTCGTGCTGGCGTGCGTAGGGGTTGTCGTCGCGCAGGTGATTCCGACTCTTATCGAATACCAGGCTATCGACAAGGCAGCCAACAAGGCCAAGGAAGGCAACACTGTGCCAGAGGTTCGCGCCATCTTCGATCGTTCCCAGGCCATCGACGATTTCAAGCTGAGCGGCAAGGACCTCGACGTCAAGAAAGACGGCGACAAAGTCGTCGTCTCGTATTCGTACGAGCGCGAGATCCCGTTGTTCGGCCCCGCTGTGCTTCTCATGCGATACAAAGGTCAGTCGCGCTGAAACCGCCGCAGAAGTCCTCGCCGAACGTGCCGCTTCTCAAGGCGGACGGCGGCCTCCCGGCGCTGCAAGCGCGCCTCCAGTACACCTTCGCCGATGCGCGCCTGTTGCAGCTCGCTCTCACGCATCGCAGCTTTTCGTCGGACCATAACGAGCGCCTAGAGTTTCTGGGTGATTCGGTGCTGAATCTGGCAGTCGCGCATCTTCTCTACGTCAAGCTGGGCGGCCTGCCAGAAGGCGACCTTTCGCGCGTTCGCGCCAATCTGGTCAAGCAGGAAACGCTGCACCAACTGGCGATCAAACTCGGATTCGCGCCCTTGCTGCGGCTGGGAGAAGGCGAGTCGCGCTCCGGCGGCTCGGCACGCCCGTCGATTTTGGCGGACGCGCTGGAGGCGCTGATTGGCGCGGTGTACCTCGACGCCGGGTATCCGGCTGCCCAGGCGCTGGTGCATCGGCTCTTCGAGGCCGTCGAGATCAATCCGCGCATGGACGCAGTCGGCAAGGACCCAAAGACCGAATTGCAGGAATGGCTGCAGGGCCACAAAATGAAGCTGCCTGCATACCGCGTGGCAGGCACCGTGGGCGCGGCCCACAAGCAAACGTTCGACGTCGAATGCGCGGTGGAAGAACTGGGCCTGACCGAACGCGGCATCGGTGGCTCGCGCCGCGCTGGCGAACAGGCTGCTGCTGCCGCGATGCTGATCAAACTCAAAGCCCGAAGCACGAAAGCTGCATGACCAATACCGAACCGACCGAACCCGCAACCGACCCTATCCAACCCGCCGAGCCCATCAAAGCCGACACCGAAGGCGATGCGGACGATTCGCACGCCGTCGGTGTTTCCGTCGCTCCACCGACCGCCGAAGGCCCGCGCCATTGCGGCCTGATTGCCATTGTCGGCAAGCCCAACGTCGGCAAGTCGACTCTGCTCAACGCGCTGGTCGGCCAGAAGATCAGCATCACCTCGCGCAAGGCGCAGACCACGCGACACCGCATCACCGGCATGCGCACGGTCGGCGCCACGCAGTTTGTCTTCGTCGACACGCCAGGCTTCCAGACGCTGCATGCCAACGCGTTGAACAAGTCGCTCAACAAGACCGTGCTGGGTGCCGTGGCCGACGTCGACCTGATCCTGTTCGTGGTCGAGGCTGGCAGCTTCACGCCGGCGGACGCGCGCGTGCTGGCGTTGCTTGCAAAAGACATCCCGACCCTGCTGATTGCCAACAAACTGGACAACATCCATCGCCGCGGCGACATCGCGCCCTGGCTGCAGACGATGCAGGCAAGACATGCGTTTGCCGAGTTCGTCCCGATGTCGGCCAAGAGCGCCAGGGATGTCGAGCGCCTGTTCGCCATTTGCGAAAAGTACCTGCCCGAGCAAGCCTGGTTCTATGCCGAAGATGAACTCACCGACCGCAGCGAGAAGTTCCTTGCAGGCGAGTTGGTCCGTGAAAAGCTGTTCCGCCTGACCGGTGACGAGCTGCCCTACACCTCGACCGTCATCATCGACAAGTTCGAAGAAGAGCCGCCGCAGCGCAAGGGTCAGAAGCGGCTGCTTCGCATTGCCGCGACCATCGTGGTCGAGCGCGACGGGCACAAGGCGATGGTTATCGGTGACAAGGGCGAGCGCATCAAGCGCATCGGCATGGAGACGCGCGTCGAACTCGAGAAGCTGGCGGATGCCAAGGTGTTCATCGAGCTTTGGGTCAAGGTTCGCTCTGGCTGGGCCGACGACGAGGCCCGTGTGCGGTCGTTCGGCTACGAGTAAGGGATGGCGACGGGGCATCGCGTTTCTCACGTGCCGGCTTACGTCCTGCATCGATACGACTGGAGCGAGTCGAGTTTGATTCTTGAAGTTTTCACCCGGCACCACGGTCGAATCGCACTGGTGGCCAAGGGCGCGAAGCGGCCGAGTTCCAACTTCCGCCCGGTGCTTCTGCCGCTGCAGCCGCTTCTGTTGAACTACGGCGGCGACGCCGAGATTCGCGCGCTCAAGGGTGCCGAATGGGTCGGCGGCCATGTCATGCCGACCGGCGAGTCGCTGCTCTCGGGCTTGTATGTCAACGAGCTCTTGCTGCGCCTGCTGGCGCGCGACGATGCCCACGAATCTCTCTTCGATTCATACGCAGGGGTCGTCGAGGTGCTTGCCGGGGAGCATGCGGGCGCGCAGGCCGCTACCCAAGCAGCGGCGCTTCGAGCTTTCGAACTGTTGCTGCTGCGCGAGGTCGGCCTACTGCCTGCGCTCGACGCCCAGACGATGACGCTGTCATCGTTGGCGCCTGAGCTGCGCTACACACTGGTTTCCGAGGCCGGTCTGCGTCAGGCCGAAGCACAAGATGCCGCGTTGACCGGCGCCGAATGGCAGGCACTGCAGGCGGCGCTGGACGATCACACACCATTCACCGCAACCCTGCGGTGCATTGCCACGCTCAATGTCGGCAGCAACGCCGCATTGCGTAGTCAATTGCGTGTCCTGCTCAACTACCATTGTGGCGTGTCCACCCTGCGCACCCGGCAGATGATGCGAGACCTGCAAGCCCTCTGATCGAATCGATCCTGCATATCCATGACCACGCGTTCAAACACGACGGCCCTCTCGGTCAACCTCAACAAGGTCGCGCTGGTACGCAACACGCGCGAGCTCGGTATTCCGAGCGTGCTGTTCGCCGCGTCGATGTGCCTCGACGCCGGCGCCAGCGGGATCACGGTGCATCCCCGACCTGACGCGCGTCACATCCGTGCGCAGGACGTGTACGACCTGTCGGCGCTGCTGGCGAGAGACTGGCCGGACGTCGAATTCAATATCGAAGGCAACCCCTTTCACAACCTGATGGACTTCGTGCGGGAGCAGCGGCCGCACCAGGCGACCTTCGTGCCCGACAGCGAAACCCAATCGACCAGCGATCATGGCTGGGTGTTCCCTGAAGATGCCGACCGGCTTCGCCCGTTGATCGAGGAAGCCAAGGCGCTTGGCGTGCGTGTCAGCCTCTTCATGGACCCCGAGCCGGACATGATGGCCGCAGCCAAGGCGGTCGGCGCCGACCGCGTCGAGCTCTACACCGAAGGCTATGCCTCGTCGCGCGGCACTTCGCGCGCGGCTGGCGTGCTGCAGCTCTACGTCGATACGGCGCGCGCAGCGCAGGCGGTGGGGCTCGAAGTCAATGCCGGGCACGACCTGAACCGCGACAACCTGACCGACTTCTTGCGCGCGGTACGCGGTGTGCGCGAAGTGTCGATCGGCCATGCCTTCGTCGCAGACGCGCTCGAGCTCGGCTATACGTCCGCCACGCTGGAGTACCTGCGCTGCATCGCCGAGGCGAAGTGATCGTCGACGCCCCGTGATCTACGGCATCGGCACCGACATCTGCGATGTGCGCCGCATCGCGGCCACTTACGAGCGACAGGGCGAACGATTTGCGCGTCGCGTGTTGAGCGACGCCGAGTTCGCTATCTGGCAAAGCCGGAGCGTTCGCTGGCCCAAGCGCGGCATCAGCTATCTCGCGACGCGCTTCTCTGCAAAGGAAGCCTTCAGCAAGGCCATCGGCACCGGCATGCGCATGCCGATGAGCTGGCGCCTCTGCGAGATCGCCAACCTGCGAAGCGGCAAGCCGGTGATCGTGCTGCACGGCGGCCTCAAGGACTGGTTCGAGGCCGAGGGGCTCACCGCCCATGTGACCGTCACCGACGAAACTGATTACGCCGCGAGCTTCGTGGTCGTGGAAAAAACATGACCGACGCCATACATTCCCCTCTCATCATCGACGTGGCCGGCACCGAGCTGACAGCGGCCGACCATCGCCGGCTTGCCGACCCGCTCGTGGGAGGCGTCATCCATTTCGCGCGTAACTGGCACGACCGAGCGCAACTCACCGCCCTCAACGCCGACATCAAGGCGCTCCGACCCGATCTGCTGATCTGTGTCGACCACGAGGGCGGTCGCGTGCAGCGTTTTCGAACGGACGGATTTACCCGCCTGCCATCGATGCGCTCGCTTGGCGAAGCGTGGATGCGCGATCCGATGGAGGCGACGCGGCGGGCGTCGGCCGTTGGCTATGTGCTTGCGAGCGAACTGCGCGCCTGCGGCGTCGACTTCAGCTTCGCTCCTGTTCTGGACCTCGACTACGGCGAAAGCAGCGTCATCGGCGACCGCAGTTTTCATCGCGACCCGCGGGTGGTCGCCTTGCTGGCCAAGAGCGTCATGCATGGACTGCTGCAAGCCGGCATGGCCAACTGCGGCAAGCATTTCCCGGGGCATGGTTTCGTCAAGGCGGACTCGCACGTCGCGATCCCGATCGATCGGCGCAGCTTGAAGGCGATCCTTGCCGAGGACACGCGGCCGTTCGATTGGCTTGGCGGTGCGCTCGCTGCGGTGATGCCGGCGCACGTCATCTATCCGAAGGTCGACGCGCGCCCAGCCGGCTTCTCTGCGAAGTGGTTGCAGGACATCCTGCGCGGGAGGCTCGGCTTCGACGGCGCGGTCTTCAGCGACGACCTGAGCATGGAAGCGGCGCGCCAGATCGATGGCGAACTGCTGAGCTATGTCGATGCTGCATTGGCCGCGCTCGGTGCGGGCTGCGACTTGGCACTGTTGTGTAACCAGAGTGTGGGTGACGGGGCGCCACTGGATGAATTGCTGGGTGGGATGGCCGCTGCGCAAACGGATGGTCGCTGGCAACCGAGCGCTGCCGGAGAAGCGCGGAGGCGTACGCTGCTACCGACGACGGCGGCGCTGCAGTGGGAGCACCTCACCAGCTCTCCAGGCTATCTGCGCGCGCGCGACTTGATCGCCAGCGCGGTCTGAGGTCAGGCGCCGGACAACCACAAGCGCGCCCCACCCGCATCCAGGTGGGTGAGGTACAGCCGCAGATCGAGCTCGAGCCGGTGATAGTCTGGCTCCATGTGCGTGCACAGTGCATAGAACGCCTTGTCGTGATCGCGCTCTTTCATGTGCGCGAGTTCGTGCACGACGATCATCCGCAACCACTCGATCGGCACTTCCTTGAACAGGCTCGACACGCGAATTTCGCGTTTGGCTTTGAGCTTTCCGCCTTGCACGCGCGAGATGGTGGTGTGCGTGCCGAGTGCGTTGCGGATGACATGCAGCTTGTTGTCGAACGCCACCTTCGAGAGTGGTTCTGCCTTGCGCATGAACTCGCTCTTGAGATCGGTCACATAGTCGTAGAGCGCGCGGTCGGTTCGCACCTCGTGCACAGAAGGGTAGCGCTGTAGCAGCAAGGTGCCTAGGCTTCCATCGTCCAGGCGCTGCTGGACTTGCGCCAACACGCCGGGTGAATAGCCCGCGAGGTATTTCATGCAGCGTTCATGTCGCAGTCATGCCGCAATCATGTCGATAGAGGCGCCCGCTGGCGCGCACGCGCCGCATACGCCAGGCCGGCTGCAACGCCGCCGAACAGGTCGCCTTCGATCATCTGAACGCCGGCAAAACTGCGGCGCAACGCGTGCTGAAACGGGCGCAGCGCAGACGAACCGCCTGTGAGGTAGATCGCATCGAGCTCGTTGCTTCGCAGCCCGGCCCGCTTGACGCAGGCGTGTGCGCAGGCGATCACCGTTTCGAGTGGCGCGGCGAGCTGCTGTTCCATGTCAGCCTGCGACAGCGTGGCGTGCAATGCCGCTTCAACGAACGACAGATCGATGTCGGTCGCCTCACCGCTGATCGAGGCGCGGATCTTGGCTTGCTCGACTTCGCTGGCGATGCGGTGACCGTAGCGCTCGTCGAGTACCGTCATCAGCCGCTCGTGCAAGTGCCGATTGCTGTAGTTCACCCGCAGAGACTGCGCCTGGCTCAATGCCTTCGGCGTTTGCAGCCAGTGGATGAGATGCCAGGACGACAAGTCGAAGAAGACTTTGCTGGGCACCTCACGGCCGTCGGGCCCAAGATGACGAAAACCCAGCTCGGGCATCACGCGCTCGAGGTTGAGCCGTTGATCGAAATCCGTACCGCCGATGTGCACACCACTGGTAGCGAGCACATCGTCGCTGCGGTCGGCCCGTGCGATGCGATCGGGACCGACCCGGACGATAGTGAAGTCCGATGTGCCGCCGCCGATATCGACCACCAGCACGATCGACTCACGCGTCACGCGCTGCTCGTAGTCGAAGGCTGCAGCGATCGGTTCCAGTTGAAAGGCGACATCTCTAAAACCGGCCGAGCGGGCGGCGTGTCGCAAGCTGTCTTCGGCCTTGCGGTCGCGCTTGTCGTCGTCGTCGACGAAGTGCACCGGGCGCCCGATGACCACGCGCTCGGGGCGATGGCCGAGTTCGGCTTCGGCGCGCGATCCGAGCTCATGCAGAAAGCGCGCGATGATGTCCTGGAAGCTCAGCAGGCCGTCGTACACCGCAGTCGTTTCCTGCATCAGCGCGCTGCCGAGCAAGCTCTTCAATGAGCGCATCAGGCGGCCGTCGGTGCCGGCGAGATAGTGCGCCATGGCATCGCGACCGAAGTGGGTCGTGCGGTCTTCGGCATTGAAGAACAATGCGGTCGGCAACGTCGTCGCGTCGCCTTCGATCGGCAACAGACGTGCCGGCCCATCGCCAATCGCGCACGACACCGCCGAGTTCGACGTGCCGAAGTCGATGCCGATGGAGGTTGCGAGCGCGTTCAAGCCTCGCGCCGCAACGCCGGAAACAAGATGACGTCGCGGATGCTCGGCGAATCGGTCAACAGCATCATGAAGCGGTCAATGCCGATGCCGCAACCGCCGGTCGGCGGCATGCCGTACTCGAGCGCCCGCACGAAGTCGTGGTCGTAGAACATCGCTTCGTCGTCGCCCGAGTCCTTGGCGGCGACCTGCGCGTTGAAGCGCGCCGCCTGGTCTTCGGCGTCGTTCAGCTCGCTGAATCCGTTGCCGAACTCGCGACCGGTAATGTAGAGCTCGAAGCGCTCGGTCACTTCAGGTCGGTCGTCGTTGGCGCGTGCGAGAGGCGATATCTCGGTCGGGTGTTCCATGATGAAGGTCGGCTGCCAAAGCTTCTCTTCCACAGTTTCTTCGAAGTACATGACTTGCAGGCTGGCGAGGCTGCGCTGCGAGAGTTTGTTCTTGTCCTCGCTCAGACCGATCTTGCGCAGCGCATGGGTGAGCCAGGAGATGTCGTCGACGTTATCGCCTGCGTCGGTGTGTTTCTGGATGGCTTCGCGGATCGTCAACCGCTCGAAGGGCTGACTCAAGTCGACCGACTTGCCACCATAGCTCAACTGTTCGCTGCCGACGGTTTTCTTCGCGATGGTCCGGATGATGAGCTCGGTGAAGTCCATCAGGTCCTGGTAGTTCCAGTACGCCGCGTAGAACTCCATCATCGTGAACTCGGGGTTGTGCCGCACCGAGATGCCTTCGTTGCGGTAGCTCCGGTTGATCTCGAAGACGCGCTCGAAGCCGCCGACGATCAGCCGCTTCAGGTACAGCTCGGGCGCGATGCGCAAGAACATTTCCTGGTCGAGCGCGTTGTGGTGCGTCTTGAACGGCTTGGCGTTGGCACCGCCTGGAATCGGATGCAGCATCGGCGTTTCGACTTCGAGGAAATCGTTGGCGACCATGAATTCGCGCAATGCGCTGACGGCGCGGCTGCGCGCCTTGAAGCGGTCGCGCGCGGCTTCGTCGGTGATCAGGTCGACGTAGCGCTGGCGGTATTTCTGTTCCTGGTCGGCCATGCCGTGGAACTTGTCTGGTAGCGGGCGCAGGCTCTTGGTCAGCATGCGCAGCTTGCTCACCTTGACCGACAACTCGCCAGTCTTGGTTTTGAACATGGTGCCTTCGGCGCCGACGATGTCGCCCAAATCCCAGCGCTTGAAATCGGCATAGGCTTCTTCGCCGATGCCATCACGCGTCACGTACAGCTGGATGCGCCCGGTAGCGTCCTGCACGGTCGCAAAGCTGGCCTTGCCCATCACCCGCTTCAACATCATCCGGCCGGCCACGCTCACAGGTACGGCCTGCGCTTCGAGCGGCTCCGGCTCCGTAAGGCCATGCGCTGCGATCAAGCCGGCTGCTCGGTCGGCGGGTTTGAAGTCGTTGGGAAATGCGACGCCTTTGCCGGCAGCCTGCGCGCTGCGCATCAGGCCGAGCTTGTCGCGGCGCTCGGCGATGAGCTGGTTCTCGTCGACCGCGGGCGCGGTGACGTTGGCGGGCGCGACGGGCGTCGGCGTGGCGGGGATCAAAGGGTCGGACATGGAAAGCTGAAAGGCGAGGGCTGGAGGATGCGGGGGTGCGGAGAAAACGCAGGGGGGGAGGTAGGGCGCAGCGAGCGAATAGCCAAGGCGGGACGGCCAGCACGAAAGGCCGGAATTTTATCCCAAGCTCCGAGCCCCGAATCGGCTCCAAACGCGCGTCGAATCTGTGCTCGATGCTATGAAAAAAGTAGCAAGCTATTCAACGATGCCGGTACGCGCCAGCAAATCACTCACCAACTCGAGTCGCATCAGCGGACTGTCGAGTTCCATCAGTCGCTGTTTGACGGCAGGCTGCACGGGCAGAAGCTCGCACCAGCGGTTGGCGACCCAGCCGCAATCCTCGAAGCGATAGGGCTTGCCGATCGGCAACTGGACCTCTTCTTCGCCCTCGGCGGCGCTGCGCTCTTCCAGCGTGTTCAGCAGCCGCTGCAATGCCATGGTCGTGTGCTGCAGGTCTTCAGGGATGGCGAGTGCCAGATCGTCGGGCACCGCTTCGACTTCGGCGGTCCAGAGGCCATGCTTTTGCAGCTCGGTGCCGATCACGCGAAACCGTTGTGTCCCGACGCATTCGATCTCCAGCAAGCCGCTTTGCGGCGTGGTCAGCTCTCGAATCGAAGCCAGCACGCCGGTCGATGCAAAACTCTCGGCGCCAGCGCCGGCCTTGCGGACTTCGCTGCCCTGGTTAAGGCTTACCACGCCAAAAGGCGTGCCCGCCTTGTGACACTTGCCGATCATGTCGAGGTAACGCACCTCGAAGATTCGCAGTGGAAGCAGGCCTCCAGGAAAAAGGACTGTGCCCAGCGGGAACAAAGGGAGGGAGAGCAGAAGGGGTTGTGTCGTCATCGATGCACCTTGCGTCGCTATCATCGCATTCCGCTCAAGACTTCGCGCCATGCTCTATCAGATCCCCTCGTTTTTGCTCGACGTCATCGTCGGCCTGCTCGGCGGCGCATGCCTGCTGCGTCTCTACATGCAGTATCACCGCGTGCCTTTCGGCAACCCGCTGGGGCGCTTCGTCTTCGCAGTAACCGACTGGATCGTGATGCCGCTGCGCCGCATCGTGCCGTCGTACAAGCGTTGGGACATCGCCAGCCCGATAGCGGCTTGGCTGTTGGTCATGGTGAAGTTCTTGCTGCTGTGGCTGCTGCTTGGCAACCTCAGCAAGATCACGGTATTGCCGCTGATTTCTCTGATCGGACTCGCGCAACTAGCGGTGTCGGGGCTGACCGCGTTGCTGGTCGTCTACGCGGTGCTGTCGTGGGTGCCAGGCGCCAATGCGATGCTGCTCGATCTCATTGCGCGCCTCGCCGAGCCTTTGGTACGGCCGTTACGCCGCTTCATTCCACTGATCGGCGGCGTCGATCTGTCGCCGCTCGTGGCGATCGTGCTGCTGCAGGTTGCGGCGATCCTGCTCGGCAATGCGATGGGCTGGGCCTGGACGCTCGGCCGCTAGCCAGCCCGATCAACAGCTTTTAAACGACCGCGTCCGCCGGCTGGCGCAGCAGCATGGCCAGCGTGCTGGCGATGGTCTTGCGCAGTTCGCGGCGGTCGCTGATGAAGTCGATCGCGCCTTTGGTTTGCAAGAACTCTGAGCGCTGAAAACCCTCCGGCAGCGTAACGCGCACCGTCGACTCGATGACGCGCGGCCCGGCAAAGCCGATCAGCGCCTTCGGCTCGGCGATCACCACATCTCCGACGAATGCGAAGCCAGCGGACACGCCGCCCATCGTGGGGTCGGTCAGCACGCTGATGTACGGCAAGCCCTTCTTGGCGAGTCGGGTGAGCGATGCGTTGGTCTTGGCCATTTGCATCAGCGACAGCAGGCCTTCCTGCATGCGCGCGCCGCCGGTGGCGGTGAAGCAAATGAACGGCACTTTCTGCTCGATGGCCGTTTGCACGCCGCGCACGAAGCGCTCGCCGACGACGCTGCCCATGCTGCCGCCCATGAACTCGAACTCGAAGCAAGCCACCACCACGCTGATGCTGTGCACCGAGCCGCCCATGACCACGAGCGAATCGGTCTCGCCGGTGTTTTCAAGCGCTTCTTTCAGGCGCTCGGTGTACTTGCGGCTGTCCTTGAACTTGAGCGCATCGACGGGCAACACTTCCTGGCCGACTTCATAGCGGCCTTCAGCGTCGAGGAAGCTGTCGATCCGTGTGCGCGCGCCGATTCGAAAGTGATGGGTGCAACTCGGGCAGACATTCTGGTTGTGCTCGAGGTCGGTCTTGTAGAGCACCGTTTCGCAGCTCGGGCACTTGATCCAGAGCCCTTCGGGTACCTGGCGGCGCTCGCTCGGGTCGGTTTGCGCGATCTTCGCGGGTAGCAGTTTTTCAAGCCAGCTCATGATTCAGTCCTGGAGGGAAGCCAGACAAGATTATCGACCAGCCGAATCGCTGGCGGTCGCGGTCGTGGTCAAGGCGGGCAGGGCGTCAAGCGCCTCGCGGATCCCTGCGAGAAATTCGCTGACCACAGGCACCACTCGTTCACGCGGCTGGGTCTCGATCAACTGGATGATCTTCGTGCCGATCACGACGGCATCCGCCGTAGCGCCGACCGCCTGCGCCGTGTGCGCGTCGCGAATGCCGAAGCCCACGCCGACCGGAATGCTCACGTGCTGGCGGATGCGCGGCAGCATCTTGCTGACAGCGTCCGTGTCGAGGTTGCCTGCGCCCGTCACACCCTTTAAAGACACGTAGTAGACGTAGCCGCTTGCAATGCGAGCCACCTGCGCCATGCGCGCTTCGGTGCTCGTCGGTGCCAGCAAGAAGATCAGATCGATGCCGGCTGCCTGCAGTCGTGCCGCGAAGTCTTCGCACTCTTCAGGCGGGTAGTCGACGATAAGCAATCCATCGATGCCGGCCACCACTGCGTCGCGAATGAAGCTGCCAGCGCCGTGTACCAGGTCGTACTTTTCGACAGGGTTGGCGTAGCCCATCAGCACCACCGGCGTGATCGTGTCCTGCCTGCGGAAGGCGCTGACCATCGCCAACACCTGCTTCATGCCGACGCCTAAAGCGAGGGCAGCTTCGCCGGCCTTTTGAATGACCGGGCCATCGGCCATCGGGTCGGAGAAGGGAACACCCAACTCGATCACGTCGGCGCCTGCTGCGACCATGCCGTGCATCAGCTCCGGCGTGATGTCGGCGAACGGAAAGCCTGCCGTGACGTACGGAATGAGCGCTCGGCGCCCATCTTTTTGGAGAGCAGCGAAGGTGGCGGCGATGCGGCTCATGCTTTGCCTCCTTTCACCTGAAAACCGCGCATCGAGGGTCGGTCGTAAAAGTCGACGCCTGCCAAATCGGCCACCGTGCCGATGTCCTTGTCGCCGCGTCCCGAGAGGTTAACCAGAATCGACTGGTCGCTGCGCATCGTCTTGGCCAGCTTCATGGCGTAGGCCAGGGCGTGGGCGGGCTCCAGCGCCGGAATGATGCCTTCGGTGCGGCAAAGATAGTGGAAGGCTTCGAGTGCTTCGGTGTCGGTCACCCCGACGTATTCGGCGCGGCCGATGTCCGAAAGATAGGCGTGCTCCGGTCCCACGCCGGGATAGTCCAGGCCCGCGCTGATGCTGTGCGTTTCGGTCACCTGGCCGTCTTCGTTTTGCAGCAGGTAGGTTCGGTTGCCGTGCAGCACCCCGGGGCTGCCGCGCAGGATCGACGCCGAGTGCTTGCCACTGTCGAGGCCTTCGCCCGCGGCTTCGACACCGATGAGGCGCGTATTCGCGAACGGGATGTAAGGGTAGAAGATGCCCATCGCATTGCTGCCGCCGCCGACGCAGGCCAGAACCACATCCGGTTGCTTGCCTTCCGCTTCACCGGTCATTCCATCCGCCGCCAGCATGGCCGGCATCTGGCCGATGCACTCGGTGCCGATCACGCTCTGAAAGTCACGCACCATCATCGGATAGGGGTGCGGTCCGGCCACCGTACCGATGATGTAGAAGGTATCGTCGACGTTGGCGACCCAGTCGCGCATGGCTTCGTTCAGCGCGTCTTTCAGTGTCTTGCTACCCGATTCGACCGGCACCACCGTGGCGCCGAGAAGGTTCATGCGGTAGACGTTGGGGCTCTGGCGCTGGACGTCGGCGCTGCCCATGTAGATCACGCATTCGAGGCCGTAGCGCGCGCAGATGGTCGCGGTCGCCACGCCGTGCTGGCCGGCGCCGGTCTCCGCAATGATGCGTGGCTTGCCCATTCGCCGGGCGAGCATCGCCTGGCCGATCACGTTGTTGATCTTGTGTGCGCCGGTGTGGTTCAGATCTTCGCGTTTCAGGTAGATCTGCGCACCGCCCATTTCACGACTGGTGCGCGCGGCGTGGTAGATCGGCGATGGTCGCCCTACGAAGTGCTTCAGCTCGTAGTGGAACTCGGCAAGGAAGGCTGGATCGTCCTTGAACTTCGCGTACGCATCGCGCAATTCGGCGATGGCATGTGTGAGCGTCTCGCTCGCAAAACTTCCGCCGTAGATGCCGAAGTGGCCGGTGGCGTCAGGTTGCTGATAGGTGCTTTGCATGAAGGGTCTCGATCGGTTGGGCCGCGCCCGGCCTGTCGAGGCGGTGCGGCGGAATCAGGAAGCAGCGTCGGCGGCCCGGACGGCCGTCACGAAGTCGCGGATTTTGCCGGCGTCCTTGATGCCCTTGACGGTCATGCCGTCGGGTGCATCGGCTTCGACGCCGGAGCTCACATCAACGGACAGCGTTTTGCCGCATGTCCGCAAGTGGCGAATGCCATCGCCCACGTTTGCAGGTGTGAGTCCACCACTCAAGACGAGGTGAGCGTCGACGGCGGGTGGAAGAAGTGACCAATCGAATGCCTTGCCGCCACCGCCATAACCGTCGACATGCGCGTCGAGCAGGATGGCCTGGGCGTGAGAGAAATCGGAAGCATATTTTACGAGGTCGAAGTCGCTCCCGGCCAAGCCAAGGGGAATGCGGGCCGCGCGCATGAAGCGATAGCGCCCCGCGCCGCTCGACTCAAAACATCGCTGCGGCGTTTCGTCGCCGTGGAACTGCGCGATGGCACCCGGTACGGTAGCCAGTGCGGAGAGGGCTTGGGCTGCGTCTTCGTTGACGAAGAGCAGCACGGGCGTCACGAAGGGCGGCAGGCGCGATGCCAGCACTGCAGCGCGCTGCGGCGTTACCCCGCGTTGGCTTCCCGCGTACAGCACGAAGCCGACGGCGTCTGCGCCGGCGGCGACGGCAGCGTCGACGTCTTGCTCACGCGTGAGGCCACAGATCTTGATTCGGGTTCGGGTCATGGCGACCCATCATAGGGGCCGCCTCCTGGTTGTAAGGTGGCTTCGGCCGGCAGGCCCCACTTGGCGTCGTACAACGGTCCCACGAAGTACAAGCCGTCCGGGGAGAAGGTCGGCGCTGCGGCCATGCGGCTGCGCGCTTCGAGCACGGTCAGCATCCATTCGGGCTTTTCGTCGCCGCGCCCGATGCGCACGAGGCAGCCCATCAGGTTGCGAATCATGTGGTGTAGGAAGGCGTCGGCCTCGAACTCGAAGTGCCATCGGCAGCGCTCGCCTTCGCCATGGCGCGTGATGACGATACGTCGCATCTCCTTGACGGGCGATCGCGCCTGGCAGGACGAGGCGCGAAACGAGGTGAAATCGTGTGAGCCGATCAGCAGCGCGGCTGCAGCACGCATCGCGTTGCCGTCGAGCGGGTACATCGACCAGCCGACGCGGCCCGAATCCAGGCTGGGCCGCACCGGAGACTGCGAGAGCACGTAGAGATAGCGGCGAGCCACGGCATTCGCGCGGCAATGGAAAGCGTCGGGCACCGGATGCGCCCATTGCACCGCGATGTCAGAAGGCAGGAAGCGGTTGGTGCCGCGCACCCAGGACACCAGTTCGCGCTCGACTTCGGTGTCGAAATGCACGACCTGCATCAGTGCGTGGACGCCGGTGTCGGTGCGGCCGGCGCACAAAGTCGAAATTCGCTTGCCGGCCAATTTACCGAGCGCTGTTTCGAGCTTGTCCTGCACGGTGCGGCCAGAGAGTTGGCTTTGCCAGCCTTCATAGGCTTGGCCGTTGTAGCGAACGCCGAGGGCCAATCTCACGACACGATCATCGGCCCGCGCCAGCACTCAATGGAGTTGGGCGAGCAGATGCTTGGCCTGCGACTTGAGTTCGCCCGAGCTCTCGGATTCGACTTCTTCGACCAGCGAGCGCGCACCTTCGACGTCGCCAAGCGCCTGCAGTTCGCGGGCCAGCGACAGCTTGACCGCATGCGGGCTTTCGCCGCCTTCGTCGAGCGGTTCGAGGCGACCGGGTTCGGTGTCGCTCGGCGCGCGTTGCAAACCGGCGAGCGAGCTCATGTCGAACTCGATGAAGCCCGAGTCGCCCGGCAGTCCAGCGCGCAAGGTGGCGGGCTGCGTGTGCTCGTCGTCGAGGCCAACGGCGCGGGTTACAGGCTCCAGGGCACCTGGCGCGGTATCGAAGTCATTTTCAAGATCGAGCACATCGCGGTGGCTGAACGGTGCCGGTGCCGTGGTGGCCGCCGGCTTTCCGCGCGATGTGTCGTTCAGGCTCGGCAAGAACGGCATGGCGACCGGGCTCAGCGAAGGCGCCGAAACCGGCGGCAAGCTGGCACTGACGGGTGCTGCCACAGGCTTGGGTGCCGGCGGCTTGCTCAGGTCGAGGTCGAAGTCCAGCGGTGCGACGGATGGGACGAAGGCGGGCGGCGGAGCCACTGCGGGCGCAGCGGGTGTCGGTGCCTTGACGATCGGCAATGTGATCTCGTTATCGCTCAGCGGCTGCGGCGTGGTGTCTGCCAGCGGAACGCTGCGCACACCGGCTTCGTACAGAGGATTGCCCGGATCGAGTTCCTTGCCCATCTCGACGACGCGGTTCCAGTCGTTGCCGGTGCCCCCGGTCAGCTTGTGCACGTCGGTCGCCAGCGCTTCGTAGGCGCGCAGGTCGCGTCGCTTGGCGTGGATTTCAAGCAGCTTGAGGTGAATGGCCGCGCGTTCCGGATTCACGCGAAGGGCTTCGCGCAAAATTTCTTCGGCTTGCAAATCGCGGCCGTAGGCGAGGTAGACATCGGCTTCCGCCACCGGATCGACGTCGCCTGCATCGAGCTGACTCGGCGAATACGAGAGCGACGACACCACCGAGTTGCCGCGGTTCTTGGTGTCGACCGACTCGCCGCCGCTGGCGCCGAAGAACGAGTCTTTCGGCATGCGGCTCTCGAGAAACACGCTGTCGCCGGCGTCTTGCCGTTTGCGGCCTAGCACGCGATAAAGAATGAACGCGATAAGCAGCGCGATCAGTGCAGCAGCCCCGAGCATGAGCGGGCTGTCCATCAGCTCGGCGAAGAAGCCGCGCTCGACTGGCGCAGCAGCGGGCGGCGTGACCTTGGCGACCGGCACTGCCGGTGTGGGGGTCGTGGCGGCCGGAGTCGGGGGCGCGGTGGTCGATGCAGTCGTTGGGTTTGCGGTCGGCGTCGCTGGCGCGGTTGCTGCCGGCGTCGCGGCAACTGCGGGGGCGGGCGCAGCAGCGGGTGCGGGGGACGGAGCAGGCAAAGCCGCCGCTGCTGGGGTCGGTGCCGCTGCAGGTGCAGGTGCTGCGGGTGTCCCCGGCGTTGCCGTTGTCGCACCAGTGCCCGTGGCCGCCTGGAGCTTGTTCAGTTCGGTGATGTTCTTCGACAGTTCGGCGACACGGCTCTTGCCGTCTTGCGCCTGACGGTCACGCGCCAGCTTTTCTTCGTTCGCACGCGCTGCCGCAGTGCCTTGTGAAATGGTGAGCTTGTCAGGGGATGCCGCGGCTGCGTTACGGTCTTCGACGTTGGCTTGCAGCTTGCCCGCGGCTTGCCTGTCGGCAGCGGCAACGCGCGCCGTAGGAGCGTTTTCTGCCAGACGACGGCGGTATTCGCCGAAGTCGCGGCTCTGCGCGGTGACGGTTCTTTTGGCTTCATCCGGTGGCACGTTTGCCGCTTGCGAACCGGCCGACACGTCGAGCACGGCGCCGGCCTTCATGCGATTGATGTTGCCGCCGACGAACGCGTTCGGGTTGGCGCGCAGCAGCGCTACCAGCATCTGGTCGAGCGAAACGTCGGCGGGCTTGTATGCGCCTGCAATCTTGCTGGCCGTGTCGCCGGGGCGCACCGTGACCTGATCACCGGTACCCGTGCCGCCCGAGGCGGTACCGGTGCGTACGGGCGCCTCCGCCGCCGTTGCAGGCGCGGGTGCGACTGCGGCCGGACGCTCGCGGCGCGGCACCGGGGGCACAACGGCGGGTGCAGCCGCGGGTGGAGCACGTTGCACGGGCGGCGCTGCACTGATTTGCGGCGCCAGCGGCACCACGGGCGCGGCGGCCTGACGGCTGGAAGGTGGGTCTAGCAGCACCGTGTAGTCGCGCACGATGCGCCCGGCACTCCAGTTGGCTTCGACCAGCAGGTCGACAAACGGATCGCTCAGCGAACGGGTACCGGTCAGGCGAACCACGTAGCGGCCATCGGCGCGCCGTTGCAGGCTCACTCGAACGTCCGACAGTGCAGGGTTGTAGGCCACACCGGCGGCGCGAAACGCTTCCGACGAGGCGATGGCGACCTTCATGCCGTCGGCTTCAGAAGCAGTGATCTCGGTGACATCGATCTCGGCACGAAGCGGTTCGCCCAGAGCGGACTGCACGTTCAGTCGACCAAGCGCCAGCGCGCTGGCGTCGATGCTGACAGTGCCGAGTGCCAGCGCGATGGCGACACTGAGGAGCGACAGCTGGCCGCGACCGGCCAACTTGTTGGTCGGTCGGATGGCCGGCACGCTGGCCGCAGGCAACATAGGTCTTGTCATGCTGTTAGGGGCAGCTCGGCCCAAAAGTGTAAGAGGACGTTAACACCATCATTCGGCACTGACAAGCCGGCGCGGCCGTTCTACCCAGTGCGCGCCAACTTCGGCGTGTCGAGGGTGTTGCGACAAGGCAACGCCCTCTACTACTTTGGCGCTCAAAAATGCGCTCAAGCCTCGATCAGTATTCGCAGCATGCGACGCAATGGCTCCGCAGCGCCCCAGAGCAGTTGGTCGCCGATCGTGAAGGCGCCGACATATTCTGGCCCCATCACCAGCTTGCGAATACGACCGACCGGGATGTCCATCGTGCCCGTGACTGCCACCGGTGTGAGCTGCGCGACGGTGGCTTCACGCGTGTTCGGCACGACCTTGGCCCAGGCGTTGTCAGTGGCGATGAGCGCTTCGATGTCTGCGACCGGGACGTTCTTCTTCAGCTTGAAGGTCAATGCCTGGCTGTGACAGCGCATGGCGCCGACTCGCACGCAGAAACCGTCGACGGGCGTGGGTGCAATGTCGAAGCCCGGACCTCGGCCGAGGATCTTGTTGGTCTCAGCGCCGCCCTTCCACTCTTCCTTGGAGATGCCCCAATCGACATCGCCCGGGTTCTTGCCCAATCCCAGGTCCTTGTCGATCCACGGAATGAGCGAGCCGCCCAGCGGCGCACCGAAGTTCGCGGTTTCGGCAGCGCTCAGGTTCTGCTGCTTGTGCAGAACCTTGCGATCAATTTCGAGAATGGCCGACTTCGGGTCATCGAGCAGCGAGCGCACTTCGGCATTCAGCGTGCCGAACTGCGTCAGCAGCTCGCGCATGTGCTGCGCGCCGCCACCCGAAGCCGCCTGATAGGTCATGCTGGTCATCCATTCGACCAGGCCAGCCTTGTAGAGCGCACCAACGCCCATCAGCATGCAGCTGACGGTGCAGTTACCGCCGATCCAGTTCTTGCCGCCCTTGGCCAACGCCGTCTGGATTACTGGCAGGTTGACCGGGTCGAGCACGATGATTGCGTCGTCGTTCATCCGCAGTGTCGACGCCGCATCGATCCAGTGGCCGGTCCAGCCGGCGGCGCGAAGCTTGGGGTAGACCTCGCTGGTGTACTCGCCGCCTTGGGCGGTGATGACGATGTCGCACTTCTTCAGCGCGTCGATGTCGTGCGCATCCTTCAACGTGCCTTCGTTTTTTGCCATCGCCGGGGCCTTGCCACCAGCGTTGGAAGTCGAAAAGAACATCGGCTCAATGAGACCGAAGTCGCCTTCGGTCTGCATGCGGTCCATCAAGACCGAGCCGACCATGCCGCGCCAGCCGACGAGGCCGACCAGAGGTTGTGAGGATGCGTTCGTCATTTCAATGTGCCCTTGTCAAAAAAGTGTTTTCTCTTTGGCACCCGGCTCGTCGAGCCGGGGGGCGTGACGAAGCGGGCTGCGGTTAGCCGGTGATCGTCTTTTTGGTGATCGCAGAAGCAAGCGCTGCCACCACTGCGTCGCCCATGGCGCGGGTGCCGACGCGCTTCGTGCCTTCCGACCAGATGTCGCCAGTGCGCAAGCCCGAGGCGAGCACCGACTTGACCGCCGACTCGATTCGGTCGGCAGCTTCGGGTTGATTGAGAGAGAAGCGGAGCATCATGGCAGCGGACAGAATTGTAGCCAACGGATTGGCAACCCCTTGGCCGGCAATGTCGGGCGCACTGCCGTGGCTCGGCTCATACAAGCCCTGATTGCTCGAATTTAGCGATGCCGAAGGCAGCATGCCGATCGAGCCTGTGAGCATCGCCGCCTCGTCCGACAGGATGTCGCCGAACATGTTGCCGGTGACGATCACGTCGAACTTCTTCGGCGCCTTGACGAGTTGCATGGCTGCGTTGTCGACGTACATGTGGTCGAGTTCGACGTCCGGATATTCCTTGCCGACTTCGGTGACGATGTCTTTCCAGAACTGGAACGTCTCCAGCACGTTGGCCTTGTCAACGCTGGTCACGCGTTTGCTGCGTTTGCGCGCTGCCTGAAAGGCGACGTGGGCGATGCGTTCGATTTCAGGTCTGGAATAGCGCATCGTGTCGAAGGCCTCTTCGGCGCCAGGAAAGTGGCCGTCGACGGCGGTGCGGCGCCCACGCGGCGCGCCGAAGTAGATGTCGCCAGTCAACTCGCGAATGATCAGGATGTCGAGGCCCGAAATCAGCTCCGGCTTAAGGCTCGATGCACCGACCAGTTCCTCGTAGCAGATGGCCGGGCGGAAATTGGCGAACAGCCCCAGGTTTTTACGCAGACCCAAGATTGCCTGCTCCGGACGCAGCGGCCGATCCAGCTTGTCGTACTTCCAGTCGCCGACGGCGCCGAACAGCACGGCATCGGATTCTTTCGCGAGCTTGAGAGTCGCCTCCGGCAGCGGATGTCCGTGCGCTTCATAGGCCGCGCCGCCGACCAGCGCCGTTTCCATTTCGAACGGAAGGTCGAGCACGTCGAGCACGCGTATGGCTTCCGCCACGATTTCGGTGCCGATGCCATCGCCGGGAAGGACTGCGATTTTCATGAGTTCGATTTTCTTATGTGGTTGAGATGCGGTCGACTGTCGTCAATGCGAAATCGGCGACGCGATGAGGCTGTGCGCGAGCCACGGCATTTGCGCCAGCCGCTCGGTTTCGAAGGCCTTGATTTTGTCCCGCTTTTGCAGCGTCAGGCCGATGTCGTCGAGCCCGTTGACGAGGCAGAACTTGCGAAAGGCCTGCACTTCGAAAGGCAACTCGCTGCCGTCCGGCTTGAGGACCACCTGGCGTTCCAGGTCGACCGTCAGGCTGTAGCCCGGAAAGGCAAAAGTCTCGTCGAACAATTGAGCGACTTGCGCTTCTGGCAACACGATCGGCAGCAGGCCGTTCTTAAAGCTGTTGTTGAAAAAGATGTCGGCGTAGCTCGGCGCGATGATGGCGCGAAAGCCGTATTGGTCGAGCGCCCACGGAGCGTGCTCGCGCGACGAACCACAGCCGAAGTTCTTGCGGGCGATGAGCACCGAGGCACCGGTGTAGCGCGGCTGGTTCAGCACGAAATCAGGGTTCGGCTTGCGGCTTGCAGGGTCTTGCCCCGGCTCGCCCGGGTCCAGATAGCGCCAGGCGTCGAACAGGTTCGGGCCGAAGCCCGTCTTGCGGATCGACTTCAAAAACTGCTTGGGAATGATCGCATCTGTGTCGACGTTTTCGCGATCCATAGGGGCAACGAGACCCTTGTGTACGGTGAATTTCTGCATGGTGTTTTCCTTGCGTGTTCCTTGAATAGCGATGGCTCAAGCAAACTGCCGAACGTCGACGAAATGGCCGTGTACCGCGGCGGCAGCGGCCATCGCCGGGCTCACCAGATGCGTACGTCCACCGGCGCCTTGCCGGCCCTCGAAATTGCGGTTGCTGGTCGACGCGCAACGCTCGCCCGGTTCGAGCCGGTCGGAGTTCATCGCCAGACACATCGAGCAGCCGGGCTCTCGCCATTCGAAGCCGGCGGCGATGAAGATCTTGTCGAGGCCTTCGCGCTCGGCCTGTTCCTTCACCATGCCGGAGCCCGGCACGACCATCGCCAGCTTGACGTTCTTAGCCACCTTCTGGCCAAGCTTCTTCACCACGGCGGCGGCTTCGCGCATGTCCTCGATGCGGCTGTTGGTGCACGAGCCGATGAACACCTTGTCGAGAAAGATGTCGTTCATCGGCTTGTTGGGCTCCAGGCCCATGTAGACCAGTGCGCGTTCGATCGCATCGCGTTTGTTGGCGTCTTTTTCCTTGTCCGGATCGGGCACGCGGCCGTTGATGTCGACGACCATTTCAGGCGATGTGCCCCAGGTGACTTGCGGCTGGATCTGAAATGCATCGAGCTCGACCACGGCGTCGAATTTGGCATCGGGGTCGGACTGCAAGGTCTTCCAGTAAGCCACCGCCTGATCCCATTCCGGGCCACCGATGAAGAGTCCGGTCTTCGGATCGGTGCCGGGTGAAAAGGAGCGCCCCTTGACGTACGCGATGGTCTTGTCGTCCACCGCCACGAGGCCCGCTCGCGCGCCGGCCTCGATCGCCATGTTGCAGACCGTCATGCGGCCTTCCATGCTCAGGTCGCGGATGGCAGAGCCCGCGAATTCGATGGTGTAGCCGGTGCCGCCGGCCGTGCCGATCTTGCCGATGATCGCCAACACGATGTCCTTGGCCTGGCAGCCGAGCGGCAGCTTTCCATCGACCTTCACGAGCAGGTTCTTTGCCTTCCTGGCGAGCAGCGTTTGCGTCGCCATCACATGCTCCACCTCGCTGGTACCGATGCCGTGTGCGAGTGCGCCGAACGCGCCGTGCGTCGATGTGTGCGAGTCGCCGCAGACCACGGTCATGCCCGGCAACGTCGCGCCCGACTCGGGGCCGATCACGTGCACGATGCCCTGGCGCTTGCTCAGGAACGGAAAGAACGCCGCTGCGCCGAACTCGGCGATGTTGCTGTCCAGCGTGGTGATCTGCTCCTTGCTGATCGGGTCGCTGATGCCGTCGTAGCCGCGCTCCCAATGCGTCGTAGGTGTGTTGTGGTCGGCAGTGGCCACGACCGAGCTGATGCGCCAGAGCTTGCGGCCCGCCACGCGCAGGCCTTCGAAGGCCTGCGGGCTGGTCACTTCATGGACCAGGTGGCGGTCGATGTAGAGAATCGACGTACCGTCTTCTTCGGTGTGGACGACATGTTCGTCCCAGAGCTTGTCGTAGAGCGTGCGTGGCATAGGTCTCTTCTTTCGTGGGGATAATTATTCTGATGTCGTCCGTCAGGCCGCCAAAGGCATCGTTTCAGCCGGCGCCTGCAGGTGATTCACAAGGGAGCGTGCGGCCACGGGCAAGCTCGAAAAGTCGCGTGCCACCAACCGGATTTCGCGTGCTGCCCAGGCATCGGTCAGAGCAAGCGCGACGAGGCCGCGGCCGATGCCGTTCTGCATGAGTTCGAAGGCGCGCGCGGGCATCACCCCGATGCCGAGGCCGTTTTCGATCATGCGGCACATGGCGTCGAGCCCGGTGACGTGGATGCGCAGCTTGATGGGCCGGCTCGCGTCGAGGGCGGCCTGATGCATCGCGACGTAGATCGAGCTGTTGGCATGCAAGCCGACGTGGTCGAACTCCAGCGAGTCGACGAAATCGATGGTGTCGTGCACCGTCAGCGCGTGATGGGCTGGAACGACCAGCACAAGGCGATCGCGCCGGTACGGCAGGCTCTGCAAGTCGCTGGTGCCCGGCGCCACGTGACACACGCCGAGGTCGGCGGCACCTTCCTGCACCGCGCGCATCACCTCGCTGCTCAGATGCTCTTCGAGGTCGATCTTGATGGCCTCGTGCGCTCGGCTGAAACTGCCCAGGTCTTCAGGCAAAAACTGCACGATGGCCGAAATGTTGGCGTGCACGCGCACGTGGCCGCGCACGCCGTCTGCGTACTCGCTCAACTCGCCTTGCATTTTTTCAAGGCTGTAGAGCACCGACCGTGCGTGATGCAGCAGGCTCTCTCCTGCGGGGGTGAGGTCGACGCCGCGGGCGTGGCGATAGAGCAGAGTGGTGTTGAGTGTCGCCTCGAGGTCGGCCAACCGCTTGCTGATCGCTGACGCGGCAATGAATTCGCGCTCTGCGGCGCGGCCGATGCTGCCCAGCTCGCACACCGCAACGAACAGCTGCAACGACGTCAAGTCGATGCGGCGGGCAAAGTTGCGTTCGGAAGACGGGGAAGGAGGGGCGGGGGGCAAGAGCGTCATTTCGGATCAGTCATCGCGATTCGAGATGACGAAAAGAAGATTTTGCTACTCTTTCGACTATCGAGCCATCGCAATCCAAGATGACGGCGATGCCGCAGCGAGATGAAAAAAAGCGGGCCGAAGCCCGCTGGTTTGCCCGACGTGCGGTGCTGGCTGTGCTGTCAGTTCTTCTTTTCGGCGGCGTTCTCCATCTTCTGACCGGCTCGCTGCATGTCCTGGCCCGCGCCGGCCATGGTGTTGCAGCCAGCGAGCGAGACGCCGAAAGCGAAAGTGACAGCCATCAGTGCAGCGATTTTCTTCATTTCAAACTCCTTGGAGCGGATGGTGGATCGAACGGTTGGAGTTGCGCTCCACTTTACAAAGTACGTCGTCGACCTGAGTGATCCTGTAAGCCAAGACGCAAAAAAGCTGCCCGTAGGCAGCTTTTAAGGGCGATTGATTAGGCCGTCGCCGGACCGATCACCCCACCGGAAGATCTTCAGCGCGATGCGATCGGCTTGACGTTGCGTTGGACCGAGCCTTCGAACAGCTGACGCGGGCGGCCGATCTTGTATTCCGGGTCGCCGATCATTTCGTTCAATTGGGCGATCCAGCCGACCGTGCGCGCCAACGCGAACACGGCGGTGAACAGCGGCACCGGAATGCCGATGGCGCGTTGCACGATGCCAGAGTAGAAGTCGACGTTGGGGTAGAGCTTGCGCGACACGAAATATTCGTCTTCCAGGGCAATCTTTTCGAGCGCCATCGCCAGCTTGAACAGAGGATCGTTTTCGAGACCGAGTTCTTGCAGCACTTCCTTGCAGGTTTCCTGCATCAGCTTGGCGCGCGGGTCGTAGTTCTTGTACACGCGGTGACCGAAACCCATCAGCTTGACGGTCGAATTCTTGTCCTTGACCTGCTTGATGAACTCGCCGATTTTCTCGACGCCGCCGGCCTTCTGGATGTCGCCCAGCATGTTGAGCGCTGCCTCGTTGGCACCGCCGTGAGCCGGGCCCCAGAGGCAAGCCACGCCGGCCGCGATCGCTGCGAACGGGTTGGTGCCTGACGATCCGCACAGGCGTACGGTCGAGGTCGACGCGTTCTGCTCATGGTCTGCGTGAAGGATGAAGATGCGGTCGAGCGCGCGCTCGAGCACTGGGCTCACCTTGTACTCTTCGCACGGCGTCGCGAACATCATGTGCAGGAAGTTGCCTGCGTAGCTGAGGTCGTTCTTCGGGTACATGTAGGGCTGGCCCACGGTGTACTTGTACGTCATGGCCACCAGCGTCGGCATCTTGGCGATGAGGCGGATGGCAGCGATCTCACGGTGCTTCGGATTGTTGATGTCCGTGCTGTCGTGATAGAAGGCCGACAGTGCACCGACCAAGCCGGTCATGACCGCCATTGGATGTGCATCGCGACGAAAGCCGCGCAGGAAGAACTGCATCTGCTCGTTGACCATCGTGTGATTGGTCACGAGCTTAGTGAACTCTTCTTTTTTCGGCGCGTCGGGCAGTTCTCCGTACAGCAGCAGATGGCAGGTTTCTAGGAAGTCGCAGTTGGTCGCGAGCTGCTCGATGGGGTAGCCGCGGTACAGCAACTCGCCCTTGTCACCATCGATGTACGTGATCGCCGACTGGCACGATGCTGTCGACATGAATCCGGGGTCGTACGTGAACATCCCGGTCTGGGCGTACAGCTTGCGGATGTCGATCACATCGGGGCCGAGCGTACCTTTGTAGATCGGCAGCTCGACGTTGTCGCCCCCATTGCTGAACGACAAGGTGGCCTTGGTGTCGGAAGCTTTCATTGCAACTTTCTTTCAGATTTAAGTTCGGGATGAAGATAAGGGATCGGGTGTCTGCGATACCCGCATGAGAGCCAGGAGCGCCATCACCGGCGGCGTTGCCAGTTCGGCTTCGGGTTCTTTGCGGCGCATCAGCAGGTCGAGCAAGTCGTTGTCCGCCAGATCCATCAGTCTTTCAAGCGCGTGTGCCTGCCCAAAGGTCAAGCGAGATTCATGCCGATCGAAAAACCGGGCGATGAACAGGTCGTTCTCGAGCAGGCCGCGGCGGCAGCGCCACCGGAGCTTGCTGAGCGCGCGCACGCTGATCGAATCGTCCGGATTTTCAACGACTTGCATGGCAAAAGCCTCAGACAGCGCGACGCACCATCAGTTCTTTGATCTTGCCGATCGCCTTGGTCGGGTTCAAGTTCTTCGGGCACACATCGACGCAATTCATGATGGTGTGGCAGCGGAACAGGCGGTACGGGTCTTCGAGGTTGTCGAGGCGCTCGGCGGTTGCTTCATCGCGGCTGTCGGCGATGAAGCGGTAGGCCTGCAGCAGGCCGGCGGGGCCGACGAACTTGTCAGGGTTCCACCAAAAGCTGGGGCAACTCGTCGAGCAGCTCGCGCACAAGATGCATTCGTACAAACCGTCGAGCTCCTCGCGCTCTTCGGGCGATTGCAGGCGTTCTTTTTCAGGCGGAACCGAATCGTTTTGGAGGTACGGCTTGATCGAGTTGTACTGCTTGAAGAACTGCGTCATGTCGACGATCAAGTCGCGGATCACCGGCAGGCCGGGCAGCGGCTTGAGCACGATATTGCCCTTGAGCGTGAGCATATTGGTCAGGCAGGCCAGACCGTTCTTGCCGTTGATGTTCATTGCGTCGGAGCCGCAAACGCCTTCGCGGCATGAGCGCCGGAACGACAGCGTCGGGTCTTGTGCCTTGAGCTTCATCAGTGCGTCCAGCAGCATGCGCTCGTTGCCTTCGAGTTCGACCTCGATGGTCTGCATGTAGGGCTTGGCGTCGCGGTCTGGGTCGTAGCGGTAAATTTGAAATGTGCGCTTCATCGTGGTGACCTTTTTTGAACCTTGTATTGGCCTGGTATTGCGTGGGCGTTAGAACGTTCGCACTTTGGGCGGAACCGATGCCACGGTCAGCGGTTGCAGCTTGACCGGCTTGTATGACAGTCGGTTGTCCTGCTTGTACCAAAGGGTGTGCTTCATCCAATTGGTATCGTCGCGGCCGAGCGGTGCCGCGGCGTCGTCGGCCGGACGTTCGTAGTCTTCGACCGTATGCGCGCCGCGGCATTCGGTGCGGGCGGCGGCCGAAATCAGCGTGGCTTGCGCCGCTTCGATCAGGTTGTCGACTTCGAGCGCCTCGATGCGTGCCGTGTTGAACACGCGCGACTTGTCTTTCAGCGTGATGCCCGAGACGCGCCTTCGCATGTCGGCGATCTTGACGACACCTTCATCCAGCGTGACTTGCTTGCGGAAGACCGCTGCATGCTGCTGCATCACAGCGCGAATGTCGTTGGCCACGTCTTGGGCGTACTCGCCTTCGCTCGAACTTTCGAGCTGGTTCAGGCGTTCGAGCGAACGGTCGGCCGCATCGGCTGGCAGCGACTTGTGCTCCTTCAGCTTGTCGTTGAACTCGACGATATGGTTGCCGGCAGCCTTGCCGAACACCAACAGGTCGAGCAACGAATTGGTGCCCAGGCGATTGGCGCCGTGCACGCTGACGCAGGAGCATTCGCCCACGGCGTAGAGGCCATTGACCACCGCGCTGTTGTCGCCGTCCTTCTGGATCACGACCTGGCCCTTGATGTTTGTCGGGATTCCGCCCATCTGATAGTGGATGGTCGGCACCACGGGGATCGGCTCCTTGGTCACGTCGACATTGGCAAAGTTGATGCCGATCTCGTACACCGACGGCAGGCGCTTGTGGATGGTGTCTGCCCCAAGGTGGTCCAGCTTCATGTGGATGTAGTCCTTGTTGGGACCGCAGCCACGACCTTCCTTGATTTCCTGGTCCATCGAGCGCGAGACGAAGTCGCGCGGTGCCAGGTCTTTCATGGTCGGCGCGTAGCGTTCCATGAAGCGCTCGCCGTTGCTGTTGAGCAGAATCGCACCTTCGCCACGGCAACCTTCGGTCAGCAACACGCCGGCACCGGCCACGCCGGTCGGGTGGAACTGCCAGAACTCCATGTCCTGCAAGGGGATGCCTGCGCGAGCCGCCATGCCCAGCCCGTCGCCGGTGTTGATGAAGGCGTTGGTCGAGGCCGCAAAAATACGGCCGGCACCCCCGGTGGCCAGCAGCACGGTCTTGGCCTGCAGGATGTGCAGGTCGCCGGTTTCCATCTCCAGCGCGGTGACGCCGACGACGTCGCCGTCGTCATCGCGGATCAGATCGAGCGCCATCCATTCGACGAAGAACTGGGTCCGCGCTTCGACGTTCTTTTGGTAGAGCGTGTGCAGCATCGCGTGGCCGGTACGGTCGGCTGCGGCGCAGGCGCGCTGCACCGGCTTTTCGCCGTAGTTGGCGGTGTGACCGCCGAACGGACGCTGATAGATCGTTCCGTCCGGGTTGCGGTCGAACGGCATGCCGAAGTGTTCTAGCTCGTACACCACCTTGGGTGCTTCGCGGCACATGTACTCGATCGCGTCCTGGTCGCCGAGCCAGTCGGAGCCCTTGATGGTGTCGTAGAAATGGTAATGCCAGTTGTCCTCGCTCATGTTGCCGAGCGAGGCGCCGATGCCGCCTTGCGCAGCCACCGTGTGCGAGCGCGTCGGAAACACTTTGGAAAGCACGGCCACGTTGAGGCCGGCGCGCGCCAGTTGCAGCGCGGCGCGCATGCCGGAGCCGCCGGCACCGACGATGACGACATCGAATTTGCGCTTGGTGATTTGTTCTTTGGTATACGACATGGGATCAGAGTCTCCAGAGCACTTGGATGGCCCAGGCCGCACACGCTACGAGCCAGACGATCGTGAAAATTTGGGCAGTTAGTCGGATGCCGACTGGCTGCACGTAGTCCATCCAGATGTCGCGCATGCCGACCCAGACGTGATAAAGCATGGAGACGATGGCGACGAAAGTCAGAACCTTCATCCACTGCGTCGCGAAGATTCCGGCCCAACTGTCATAGCCGATCGGACCATGCGAAAAAATTACCTGTGCCACCACGATGATCGTGAAAAGCGCCATCAGGCTCGCCGTGATGCGCTGGCTCAGCCAGTCGCGAAGTCCGTAATGCGCGCCGACAACGATGCGCTTGGTGCCGTAGTTCACTGCCATGATGTGCTCCTTAATAAGCGCCGAAGAGCTTCAGGCCGAGAACGATCGCGATGCTGATGCTGAGCGCCAGCGTGACGATTGCCGAGGTTTTTCCGAATTCCTTGGTAACAGCCGCATGGTGGGTGTCCATCCAGAGATGGCGCAGTCCGGCGATGAAGTGGTGCAAAAACGCCCAGATGAGCGCCAATGCGACCAGTTTGATGAACCATCCCGGAACGATGCCCAGGCCGCTGTTGAAGGCGGCCTTGAATCGCGCGAATGAAATGTCGGAAGAGATCGACGTGTCGAACATCCAGATGATGAACGGCATCAGCAGGAACATCAGGGCGCCGCTGACGCGGTGCAAGATGGAGACGATTCCGGCCGGCGGCAGCCGGTAGGTGGTCAGGTCGGTGAACGCATTGATGTTGCGAAACTCGCGGCGCCGCGGCCGGGGGGAGGAGGCAAGCTCTGTCATGGGGAGATGGCTTTCGTAGCTTTTCGAGCGGGATGGCTTGTCGGCTTGTTATTCGGCATAAGTGCAAAGCACACAAAATTCTATTGCAATGCACCATCTGTCAGCGGGCACCCCGGAGTCAACACAGTGCACGCGTGGGCAATCTCATCCGAGTTGGTTGCGGTAATGGTGCGTGTCGGTGCGGTAGAGCCCACGTCGCAGTTCCATGGGTGCATCGTGGTAGGTGAGGGCCACTCGCTCCACGCTGAGCAATGGCGTGCCCGGTGCTACGTCGAGCAATTTCGACTGCTGCGCGTCGGGCAGCACGGCTCGGATTTTTTCTTCGGCCCGCACCATCCGTACGCCGAATTCGGCTTCGAAGAGCGCATACATCGGCCCACGGGAAGCTCTCAGGCGTTCTGTTGTCAGTCCCTTGAAGGGCGCGCCGGGCAACCACAGGTCTTCGAGAATGGTGGGTACGCCCGCATAGGCCAGCACGCGCCGCACCTGCAACACGCCGTCGCCTGTGCGCAAGGCCAGCGCTCGCGCCACGTCCGCCGAAGCGCGCTGCCGCTTGCAGTCGACGATGGTGCGCTGGGCAGGCCCTTCTGCATCGGTGTCACCAGAATCCGGCACGAGCTTCAAGAAGCGGTACTGCACCTGGTGCTCGGCATGCGTCGCGACGAAAGTGCCCTTGCCTTGGCGCCGCACGACGAGGTTCTCTGACGCGAGTTCGTCGATCGCTTTGCGCACGGTTCCCTGGCTGACCCTGAAACGCGCTGCCAAGTCCATCTCGCTCGGAATCGGCTCGCCCGGCTTCCATTCGCCGGCTTGCAAGCTCTGCAATATCAGCGCCTTGATCTGCTGGTACAACGGGCTAAAAGAGGGCGTCACGGCTTCGAGGACAGTGCGGTTGTTCATTCAATGAGACGATGCACCGTGGCGGTGCTGGCCTTCAATCTTATATAAGACATAAGACGGGCGCCATCGAAACCTCGAATGGGCATAAAATGCCGGCCGGCCCTGCGCCTCCCGACACCCGTCCGCCACCTGTTTCTCACCTTCTGGAGTCTCCCCATGAGCAAAAAACCCGTCCGCGTTGCCGTCACCGGCGCAGCCGGCCAAATCGGTTACGCCCTGTTGTTTCGCATCGCTTCCGGCGAAATGCTCGGCAAAGACCAACCGGTCATCCTGCAACTGCTCGAAGTGCCGGTTGAAGGCCCGCAAAAAGCGCTCAAAGGCGTGATGATGGAACTCGACGATTGCGCTTTCCCGCTGCTGGTCGGCATGGAAGCCCATGGCGATCCGATGACAGCTTTCAAGGATGCCGACTACGCTTTGTTGGTCGGTTCGCGCCCCCGCGGGCCGGGCATGGAACGCGCTGAACTCCTGGCCGTCAACGGCGCGATCTTCACGGCGCAAGGCAAGGCGCTCGACGCCGTCGCCAGCCGCAACGTCAAGGTTCTGGTGGTCGGCAACCCAGCCAACACCAACGCCTACATCGCGATGAAGAGCGCACCGGGCCTGCCCGCCAAGAACTTCACCGCCATGCTGCGCCTGGACCACAACCGCGCTGCCAGTCAGATCGCCGCCAAGACCGGTAAGCCGGTGGCCGACATTGAGAAGCTGACGGTGTGGGGTAACCACTCGCCCACGATGTACGCCGACTATCGCTTCGCGACCATCAACGGCGAGAGCGTCGCCAAGATGATCAACGACCAGGAATGGAACGCCAACACCTTCTTGCCGACCGTCGGCAAGCGCGGCGCAGCCATCATCGAAGCGCGCGGATCGTCGTCGGCAGCTTCGGCTGCCAACGCCGCCATCGACCACATGCGCGACTGGGCCCTGGGTACCCACGGCAAATGGGTGACGATGGGCATCCCGTCGAATGGCGAATACGGCATTCCGAAGGACGTCATGTTCGGCTTCCCGGTCACCTGTGCAAACGGTGAATACAAGATCGTCGAAGGCTTGGTGATCGACGCCTTCAGCCAGGAACGCATCGACAAGACGCTCAAGGAACTGACCGACGAACAAGCCGGCGTCGCTCACCTGCTCTGATCGCGTCGCCGATGCTCGAGCTGCGGCGCCAGACATGAAGACAGCCCATCCCGGCGACGTGCTGTTGGGTGCGCAGGCTGGCGCGATCGTGCTGCCGGTCTGCGATCACTACAGTGGCGTCGAAGCCCGCATGAAAAAAAGTCTCGCGCTGCAGGCCGACATGGCCGAAGAGTTCGGCGCTTGTGTCTTCGATGTGACGCTCGACTGCGAAGACGGCGCGCCGGTCGGCGGTGAAGCCGAACACGCTGCGCTGGTAACCGAACTCGCGTTGGGCGCCAAGCCCGGCATGCGCGTGGGTGTGCGGGTGCATCCTGTCGACCATCCTGCGTTTCCGGGTGACGTGATGACCATCGCCGGTCGCGCCGCGGGCAGCTTGAGCCATCTGATGGTGCCGAAGGTCGAGTCGATCGCCGATGTGCTGCAAGCCGTGGCTGCACTCGACGCGGTCGATGCAGAGGCATTGCCGCTGCACGTGCTGATCGAATCGCCGCTGGCAGTGCACAACGCCTTCGAGATCGCTGCGCATCCACGCGTGCAGTCGCTTAGCTTCGGACTGATGGATTTCGTGT
Source organism: Variovorax sp. GrIS 2.14 (assembly GCF_046115955.1). Taxonomy (NCBI): domain Bacteria; kingdom Pseudomonadati; phylum Pseudomonadota; class Betaproteobacteria; order Burkholderiales; family Comamonadaceae; genus Variovorax; species Variovorax sp. GrIS 2.14. Next base: position 146,213 of record NZ_JBJXIA010000002.1, on the reverse strand, counting down.
CGGCACATGCCGGCGCGATTCCGGCCGATGGCATGGGTGCCATCGGGCAGTTCGTTCATCCGCTGGTGGTGCGCGCCAAGCTGGCCATCGCCTCGGCGGCGCATGCGTACGGCAAGGTGCCGTCGCATTGCGTCGTGACCGAATTCAGCGACATCGATGCGATGCGCGCCGCCGCAAAAAAAGCGGCGACCCTGTTCGGCTACACCCGGATGTGGAGCATCCACCCGAACCAGATCCGGCCCATCCTCGACGCGTTTGCGCCCGACGAAGCGCAGATCGATGTCGCGACGAGAATCTTGCTGGCCGCAGTCGGCGCCGACTGGGCGCCGGTCAGCTTCGAAGGCGCGCTGCACGACCGCGCCAGCTATCGCCATTTCTGGCAAGTCCTCGCGCGCGCGCACGCTACAGGGCGCGCGCTCCCCTCTGAAGCCCAGGCCTGGTTTGCTGGCCCGGCTTCCTGAACCCCACGAACCTCATCAAGGAGACTCCATGAAAAAACTCGTTCTGATCGCCGCCCTCGCGCTGGCCTTGCCGTTGGCAGCCATTGCACAAACGACGGACAAGCCCGCCGCAACGACCGCTGCCAAGTCGACCACCGGAAAGCACGCTCCGAAAAAGCACCAAGTCACGCGGCGCGCCGCCAAGGCAGTGGAAGAAGTGACGCCTGTGAGCCAGGAAGTCGACGTCGAATTGTCCGAGGCCGATCTGGCCGTCGCCCGTCGCGTTTCGGTCGGCCGCGCGCAGTGCGAACTCGGCGCCGATGTGTCGGTGCAGCTCGACGAAAAGAAGCCGGGCTATTTCTCCGTAAGCACCAAGAATCAGCGTTTCCGCATGCACCCGGTCGAAAGCCGCACCGGCGCCATTCGCCTCGAAGACCCGCGCCAGGGCGCGGTGTGGCTGCAGCTCGGCAACAAGTCGATGCTGATGAACCAGTCGGCCGGCTTGCGCATCGCCGACGAATGCCAGACGGCAGAGCAGGTCGCGTTTGCGGAAGAAATGAAGAAGAACCCGCCGAAGAGCTTGTTCGAGGGCGCGGATGCCCCAGCCAATACCAAGAGCACTGAAGTTGCGACCCAGGCGGTCGCTCCTGCTCCGACCTCGACCGCGAAAAAGCCCGTCAAGAAGTAATCGCTGCCCTACCGCTGGGGGCCTGTCCCGCGGCGCGGCTCTTGCTTGTCGCTCGAGCGGCTCCGCTTTCCGCCCCTGCTTTCCGGCAGTCCCGATCTGCCTCGTTCTGGAGAAAAAGATGTTGCAAGCCTACGTTGATCATGTTGCCGAGCGCGCTGCACTCGGCATTCCGCCGCTGCCGCTCACCGCGCAGCAAACGTCCGAAGTCATCGAGCTCATGAAAAACGCGACGTCGAAAGACGGCGAGTTTTTGCTCAACCTGATCACCTACCGCGTGCCGGCCGGCGTCGACGACGCGGCCAAGGTCAAGGCCAGCTATCTGGCGGCCGTGGCGCACGGCACCGAAAAGACGTTGCTGATGTCGCGTGCCCGTGCGACCGAACTGCTCGGCACCATGCTCGGCGGCTACAACATCGGCCCGATGGTGGACCTGCTCGACGACTCGGAAGTCGGCCCGGTCGCGGCCGAAGGCTTGAAGAAAACCCTGTTGATGTTCGACCAGTTCCACGACGTCAAGGAAAAGGCCGACAAGGGCAATGCCAACGCCATCGCCGTGCTGCAAAGCTGGGCCGATGCCGAATGGTTCACCAGCCGGCCCGAAGTTCCGCAAAGCATCACCGTCAGCATCTTCAAGGTGCCCGGTGAAATCAACACCGACGACCTGTCGCCGGCGCCCGATGCCTTCAGCCGCCCTGACATCCCGATGCACGCGTTGGCCATGCACAAGAACGCCCGCCCCGGGCTCGATGAGCGTGCCTTGCCCGAAGAAGACGGCAAGCGCGGCCCGGTGAAGTTCATCGGGGACCTGCGCGCCCGTGGCAACCTCGTGGCCTATGTCGGCGACGTGGTCGGCACCGGCTCCAGCCGCAAGAGCGCCACCAACTCGGTGTTGTGGTTCACCGGCGAAGACATCCCGTACGTGCCCAACAAGCGCTTCGGCGGCGTCTGCCTGGGCGGCAAGATCGCGCCGATCTTCTACAACACCATGGAAGACTCGGGAGCGCTGCCGATCGAGCTCGACGTGAGCCAGATGGAAATGGGCGACGTGGTCGAGCTGCGTCCGTACGAAGGCCGCGCGCTGAAAGACGGCAAGGTCATCGCCGAGTTCCAGGTCAAGAGCGACGTGCTGTTCGACGAAGTGCGCGCCGGTGGCCGCATTCCTTTGATCATCGGACGCGGCCTGACGACCAAGGCGCGTGAAGCGCTCGGCCTGCCGGTGTCGACGCTGTTCCGCTTGCCGATCAGCCCGGTCGACACGCACAAAGGCTTCACGCTTGCGCAAAAGATGGTCGGCCGCGCCTGCGGTCTGCCAGTGGTCGACGGCAATCAGCAGGGCGTACGCCCCGGCACGTATTGCGAGCCGAAGATGACCAGCGTGGGCTCGCAAGACACGACCGGCCCGATGACCCGTGACGAGCTGAAAGACCTGGCCTGCCTGGGCTTCAGCGCCGACCTCGTCATGCAGTCGTTCTGCCACACCGCGGCGTACCCGAAGAAGGTCGACGTCAAGATGCACCACGAGCTGCCAGACTTCATGGCGACGCGCGGCGGTGTGTCTTTGCGTCCCGGCGACGGCGTGATTCACTCGTGGCTCAACCGCCTGCTGACGCCCGACACCGTCGGCACCGGCGGCGACAGCCACACGCGCTTTCCGATCGGCATCAGCTTTCCGGCCGGCTCCGGCCTGGTGGCTTTTGCTGCCGCCACCGGTGTGATGCCGTTGGACATGCCCGAGTCGGTGCTGGTGCGCTTCAAGGGAAAGATGCAGCCCGGCGTCACCTTGCGTGACCTGGTCAACGCGATCCCGCTGTACGCCATCAAGGCCGGCCTGTTGACGGTCGCCAAGCAAGGCAAGGTCAATGTGTTCTCAGGCCGCATCCTGGAGATCGAAGGCCTGCCCGACCTCAAGGTCGAACAGGCTTTCGAGCTCAGTGACGCATCGGCCGAACGCTCGGCGGCAGGCTGCACGGTGCACCTGAACAAAGAACCGATCATGGAGTACATCAACAGCAACATCACCTTGATGCGCTGGATGATCGCCGAAGGCTATGCAGACGGCCGCACCCTGGCGCGCCGCATCGCTGCGCAAGAAGCCTGGCTGAAAGATCCACAGTTGATGAAGGGCGACGCCGATGCCGACTACGCCGCCGTCATCGAGATCGACCTGGCCGACATCCACGAACCGATCTGTGCCTGCCCTAACGACCCGGATGATGTGAAGACGCTGTCCGACGTGGCGGGCGTACAGATCGACGAAGTGTTCATCGGCTCGTGCATGACCAACATCGGTCACTTCCGTGCGGCGTCAAAGCTGCTCGAAGGTAAGCGCGACATTCCGGTCAAGCTGTGGATCGCACCGCCGACCAAGATGGACGCGCAGCAGTTGAGCGAAGAAGGCCACTATGGCGTGTTCGGCAATGCCGGCGCGCGCACCGAGATGCCGGGCTGCTCGCTGTGCATGGGCAACCAGGCGCAGGTACGCGAAGGCGCGACGGTCATGTCGACCAGCACCCGGAACTTTCCCAACCGACTGGGCAAGAACTCCAACGTATACCTGGGCAGCGCCGAGTTGGCTGCCATCTGCTCGCGCCTCGGTCGCATCCCGACCAAGGCCGAGTACATGGACAGCGTCGGCGTGCTCGATGCGTCGAGCGCACAGATCTATCAGTATCTCAACTTCGACAAGATCGAGGAATATCAGGCGGTGGCGGACACAGTGGCGGCCTGACCTGAAGGCCACCGCAGCGCCTGTCCACAAAAAAAGCCCCGCGACGCGGGGCTTTTTTTTGACCGCGTACCGGCCTTCGTCGCTGTACGGCGACCGGATCCGGAGCCTCAGGTCACGTTCAGTTTCTTGTGCTCGCCCAGATCTTTCAGTGGATCGCCGGTCATCGCGGCTTTGGCTATCTTGAAGAGCTGGACCATCTTGCTGTCGGTAACGTCCCAGTATTCCGCATCGAGGATCTTGACGGCGAGCAAGCCCACGTTCGGGTCGGTCGGACCCTTGGGAAACCACGCCTTGGCGGCAGGGTTGAACAGCTCGTTCTTCTTGGCCTGATCTTCCAGCAGCGACGCCTGACCCGTGACAGACACATAGCTGTCGGCATCGGTGTTCGCATACGCCACGTTCACGCTGCCGTCGCTCGCCACGTGCTTGGCGATGTCGCCATCTTTCGGCACAAAGAAGTAGAGCGTCGAAGCCTCATCGACCTTTTTGTTCTGCGTGGTCAGCGGGTGACTGTGCAACTGACCGTCGCTATGACGGTGGGTCAGCATGCCGAAGCGTGTGTCCTTTATCAGGTCGAAGAGCTTGTCGTGTTCGTTGGTGGTGTTCATAAGTCGTCCCGTTGTGGAGTTGGAAAGATTCTCAAGTTACGGGATCGAGCAGCAGAAGCAGGCCTACCGATAACGCGACTTCATGTCATCCATCACTGACGGTGGATCACCCGCAGCTTGCAAGCAGCGCGGGCTACGGCGCCACCATGGCGTTCAGCGCAGCCAGGGTCTGCGCATCCGCCGGAAAGAACGACTCCACCTCCAGTTCCTGCAAGGTCACGTCGATTGGCGTGCCGAAGATCGATTGGCGATCTTCGGCGCGAGTCCGTCGGGATGCAGGCTGAGCCGCAGCACGTTGATGGGCGGGGTCAGCAACTCGGCCGAAAAGCCCGCCATCATCATAGGTACCAAGGCGTTTGCGGCCACGAGATTCCAGTGGCGGTCGATGGCCAGCGCCGGATAGGGCTCATGGCCCTTGAGCACCAGGTCGACGGCCCGACGTGCGGCGCCCAAGGCGGGATCGTCGAGCGAGCGTTGCCGGTATATCGGCGCAGAGCCGACCGCGACCAGCAGGGCATTGCGCTCGCGCAGCGGCACTTCAAGACGCTCGGCCAGCCGCAACACCATTTCGCGGCTCGGCGCCGAGCGGCCCGTTTCGACGTAGCTCAGGTGCCGGGTCGACATGTCGGCATCTTGCGCAAGGTCGAGTTGGCTCAGTCGCCGGTGCGTGCGCCAATGGCGCAGGTGCGCTCCGAAGGGGGCGCGCGCACCGGGCTGGCCGGGCGCGGTCGGTCGAGTGGCTGTCAGGCGGACCGTGGTCGAGGGGGCGGTGGTCATGACCGCATTCTGGCGCTGCGTTTGGCGGGCAGCCATGACCTCCCGGGTCATGGGTGTCCCGACTACAAGCGTTGACTTCGAAGCCTGCTATCTTTGAGTCGGACAAGGTACAACGACCGAACCAAGGAGTTCTTTCATGGCCCACGACGCCGCTCACGCTTTCTCTTCCGCCCTCAAGACGTTCAAAACTGCTTCGGGGAAATCCGGAAAGTTCTGGTCGCTGAAGGAACTGGCCAAGGCGTACCCGGGCATCGAAAAACTGCCGGTGTCGATCCGCATCATTCTCGAATCGGTACTGCGTAATTGCGATGGGCAGAAGGTGACCGCCGCGCACATTGCCGAGCTGGCGCATTGGGCGCCCAACGCGGAGCGCACCGACGAAATTCCTTTCGTTGTCACCCGCGTGGTGCTGCAGGACTTTACCGGCGTGCCGCTGCTGGCGGACCTGGCCGCGATGCGCAGCGTGGCCGCGGCGCTCGGCAAATCACCCAAGACCATCGAGCCGCTGGTGCCGGTCGATCTGGTGGTCGATCACTCGGTCATGGTCGACTACTACGGCACGCCCAAGGCGCTCGATCTCAACATGAAGCTGGAGTTCCAGCGCAACAACGAGCGCTACCAGTTCATGAAGTGGGGCATGCAGGCCTTCGACACCTTCCGGGTCGTGCCGCCGGGCTTCGGCATCGTGCATCAGGTGAACCTCGAATACTTCGCGCGCGGCGTCTACACGAGCCCGAACGACAAGGGCGACGTACCCGTCTACTACCCCGATTCATTGGTCGGCACCGACAGCCACACCACGATGATCAACGGCATCGGCGTGGTCGGATGGGGCGTCGGTGGCATCGAGGCGGAGGCCGCCATGCTGGGCCAGCCGGTCTACATGCTGACGCCCGACGTGGTCGGCTTCGAGCTCACCGGCAAGCTGCGCGAAGGCGTGACGGCCACTGACCTGGTGCTGTACGTCACCGCCATTCTTCGTGGTGAAAAAGTGGTCGGCAAGTTCGTCGAGTTCTTCGGCCCCGGCGCCGGTTCGATCGCGGTGCCCGACCGCGCGACCATCGGCAACATGGCGCCCGAATACGGCGCGACGATGGGCTTCTTTCCGGTCGACGAAATGACGGTCGCGTACTTCAAGGGCACCGGTCGCACCGACCAGGAAGTCGAGTTGTTCGAGGCCTACTACAAGGCGCAGGGCCTGTTCGGCATGCCGGCGCCGGGTGAGCTCAACTACACGAAGATCGTGCGGCTCGACCTCGGCACGGTTACGCCCAGCTTGGCCGGCCCCAAGCGCCCGCAAGACCGCATCGACCTCGGTCACATGTCCACCAAGTTTTCGGAACTGTTCAGCAAACCGAACGAAGCCAACGGGTTCAACCAGCCGGCCAACAAATTGAGGATGCGTTATCCGCTGGCACACGATGGCGTATCGGTGGAAGAAAAAGAGCAGCCGCCGACCCCCGCCGGCGCGCCACGCGAGGTCGTGGAAATGGTCGCCAACCGGTCGACCAAGGCGGCTGCACACAGTGTGGCGTCGGCCCCCAAAGCGCCACCCAGCGGCGTGACGATCGGCAATGGGGATGTGTTGATCGCTGCCATTACCTCGTGCACCAACACGTCGAACCCGAGCGTGATGCTGGCGGCCGGCCTGCTCGCCAAAAAGGCGGTACTGGCGGGGCTGACCGTCAAGCCGCATGTGAAGACCTCGCTGGCACCCGGCTCGCGCATCGTGACCGACTATCTGGTCAAGGCCGATCTGCTGCAGTACCTCGAAAAGCTGGGCTTCTACCTGGCCGGCTACGGTTGCACGACCTGCATCGGCAATGCCGGTGACCTGTCGCCCGAGATCAACGAGGTCATCAGCAAGAACGATCTGGTCGGTGCCGCGGTGCTGTCGGGCAATCGCAATTTCGAAGCGCGCATCCATCCGAATCTGAAGGCGAATTTTCTGGCATCGCCGCCGCTCGTGGTGGCTTACGCCATCGCCGGCAACGTGATGGTCGACCTGATGACGCAACCCGTCGGCAAGGGCAAGGGCGGCAAGGACGTGTACCTCGGCGACATCTGGCCGACGATGGCCGAGATCGACGAGAACCTGCGCCATGCGATGGATGCCAAGTCGTTCCGCAAGAACTACGAGCAGATCAAGGAGAACCCCGGCAAGCTGTGGAGCAGCATCAAAGGCGTGAGTGGCCAGGTGTACGACTGGCCCGAGTCGACCTACATCGCAGAGCCGCCGTTCTTCGCCGGCTTCAAGATGAAACCGCACGCCGCCGATGCGGGCTTCAAGTCGGCGCGGGTCATGGCGCTGTTCGGCGACTCGATCACCACGGACCACATCTCGCCGGCCGGCTCCATCAAAGAGAGTTCGCCTGCGGGCATCTGGCTCAAGGCCAACGGCGTGAAGAAGGAAGATTTCAACAGCTACGGCTCGCGCCGCGGCAATCACGACGTGATGATGCGCGGCACCTTCGCCAACGTGCGCATCAAGAACCTGATGATTGCGCCCGACGACAAGGGCACGCAGGAAGAGGGCGGCGTGACGCGCTTTCAGCCCGGCAACGAGAAGATGTTCATCTACGACGCGGCGATGAAGTACATCGAGCTCGGGGTTCCGACGGTCGTGTTCGGCGGCGAGGAGTACGGCACGGGGTCATCGCGCGACTGGGCTGCCAAGGGCACGCAGTTGCTGGGCATCAAAGCGGTGATCGCACGCAGCTTCGAGCGGATTCACCGCGCCAATCTGGTCGGCATGGGCGTGCTGCCGCTGCAGTTCCGCGGCGCCGACTCCTGGCAGACGCTGGGGCTGACTGGCGACGAGCGCATCGACGTGGTCATCGGCGGCGAACTCAAGCCGCAGATGGACGTGAAGCTGGTGGTTCATCGGCCCGACAACTCGCACCAGGAGGTCACGGTGCGCCTGCGCATCGACACGCCGATCGAGGTCGATTACTACAAGCACGGCGGCATCTTGCCGTTCGTGTTGAGGCAACTTTTGGCGGCTTGAGCCCGGTCTGAAAACGCGTAACTCATCGGGCGGATAACCGCTTTTTCCACTTAGATCGAGTTTTCGAGAATAATTCTCGTTTTGATCTGTGGATATCCGGGTGATGACAACAACGATTGCTGCGGCGTCGGCGGCCTCTTTGCCGTCGAGCGCGCTCAGCCTCGACAAGCTTCCTAGCCATCAGTGGGCGACCGTGCTGGACCTGCTGCGCCCGACGGGTGCGGAAGACCGGGAGCTGGTGCTGCGCCTGACCGAAATCGGCTTCGTGCCGGGCGAGGCGGTTCGCATCGTGGCCAGCGGCGCGCCCGGGCGCGAGCCACTTGCAGTGCGCCTGGGCCACACCACCTTCGCACTGCGGCGCTACGAGGCCGCCTTCATTCGCGTGACACCGGGCGCCGAGCACCATGGTTGACGCCGTCATCAGCGGTCCCGGCGGCTTCGCGCCCAAAGGCCAGCCGGGTCGCGTCGCGTTGCTCGGCAATCCGAACTGCGGCAAGACCGCGCTTTTCAACCTGTTGACGGGCAGTCGCCAGAAGGTCGCCAACTATGCGGGCGTGACGGTCGAGCGCAAGGAAGGCACGCTGCGCACTGCCGCCGGCCGCCGCATCTTCGTGCTCGACCTGCCGGGCGCCTACAGCCTGAATGCGCTGAGTGCCGACGAAGCCGTGACGCGCGACGTCGTCACCGGCCGCAGCAAGGAGGCCTTGCCCGACCTGCTGGTGTGCGTGACCGACGCGACCAATCTGCGGCTTAACCTGCGGTTGGTGCTCGAAGCCAAAAAGCTCGGCCTGCCGATGGTGGTCGCGCTCAACATGACCGACATGGCGAAGAAGCAGGGCATCACGGTCGATACGGCTGTGCTGTCGCGCGAACTCGGCGTGCCGGTGATCGAAACGATCGGCGTGCAAAACGACGGTGCCCAGGCATTGCTGGCCGCGCTCGACACGCCCGTGGCAGCGGCCGCGCCGGTTCCTTGGCAAGCACCTGCGCTGGACGATGTGCTGGCAACCCAGCGCGAAGTGCGCCGCATCCTCGGCCTGGCGGTGCGCGAGCCGTTGGACAGCCTGGCGACCAGCGACCGCATCGACCGGGTGGTGCTGCACCCGCTGTGGGGCATGCTGGTGTTGGCGGTCACGCTGTTCCTGATGTTTCAGGCTGTGTTCAGCTGGGCTAACGTGCCGATGGACGCCATCAAGGCGGTCACCGAAGCGGCCGGAACCTTCGTCAAGACGCACATGGCCGAGGGCCATCTGCAAAGTCTGCTGGCCGATGGCGTGATTGCCGGGGCTGGCAGCGTCATCGTCTTCCTGCCGCAGATCCTGATCCTGTTCCTGTTCATCCTCGCCCTCGAAGACTCCGGCTATCTGCCGCGCGCAGCCTTCCTGCTCGACCGTGTGATGGGCACCGTCGGCCTGTCGGGGCGCTCGTTCATTCCATTGCTGTCGAGCTTCGCCTGCGCCATTCCGGGCGTGATGGCGACGCGCACGATCAGCAACTGGCGCGACCGCTTGACGACCATCATGATCGCGCCGCTCATGACCTGTTCAGCGCGGCTGCCGGTGTATGCATTGCTCATCGCAGCGTTCATTCCGGAGCGCAGCGTTGCCGGCGTGTTCAACCTGCAGGGCGTGGTGTTGTTCGCTTTGTATGTCTTCGGGATCGTATCGGCGATGGCGGTGGCGTGGGTCATGAAGCGCTTCAGGGACAACCAGTCGCACTCGCCGTTGCTGATGGAGCTTCCGGCCTATCGGTGGCCGAGCATCCGCAATCTGGCGCTGGGTTTGTACGAGCGCGCATGGATCTTCTTGCAACGCGTCGGCACGATCATCCTCACGCTGACCATCCTGCTGTGGTTCTTATCGACCTTTCCGTCGCCGCCCGATGGTGCGACCGGGCCCGCCATTCAGTACAGCCTGGCCGGCATGATCGGAGGCGGGCTCGAGCACATCTTCGCGCCGATCGGTTTCAACTGGCAAATCTCGATCGCGCTGGTGCCGGGCATGGCGGCGCGTGAGGTGGCTGTCGGTGCGCTCGGCACGGTGTATGCACTCTCGGCGACCGGCGAAGAAGTTGCAAGCCAGCTGCAGCCGTTGATCGCGCACACCTGGTCGCTGGCGACGGCGTTGTCGTTGCTGGTCTGGTATGTCTTTGCGCCGCAATGCATCTCTACGCTGGCCGCCGTCAAGCGCGAGACGGCCAGCTGGAAATACGTCTGGATCATGGCGGGCTATCTGTTCGCATTGGCGTATGGCGCATGCTTCATCACTTACCGCATCGCGGTGGCCCTTGGTTGGGGCTGAACAGTCGGAGTTGATATGACCCAGAACATCGTCGTCGCATTGATCGTCGCTTTTGCCGCGTTGTATGCGACGTGGCGCTGGATGCCTGCCGGCTGGCGCCGCAGCGCGGCGCAGAAGCTGGCCAGCGGCACGCAGCGTGCGGGGCTGGTCGATCAGGCGCGTGCCGACCAGCTCGCGGCATCGCTCGCGAAGAGCTCCGGCTGCGGCGCCTGCGACACCTGTGGTGCTTGCGGCAAGGCCGACGCCAAGCCGCTCACAACGCACTGAGGTCGATGCCCGCGCGCATCCTCGTCGCGGGCGGCGGCATCGGCGGACTGGCCAGCGCGCTGGCGCTGTCGTGTCGAGGCCATCGCATCGAGGTGCTCGAACAGGCAGATGCCTTCCATGAAATCGGTGCTGGCGTGCAGCTCGGCCCGAACACCACACGACGGCTCCAGGCGCTCGGCCTTGGCGTGCCCCTGGCGGCCATCGCTGCACGCCCGACGACGCTCGTGGTGCGCAGCGCAGGCAGCCATGCCGCCATTGCGAAACTGCCTCTCGGCGAGACGATGCAGGAGCGCTACGGAGCGCCTTACCTTTGCGTGCACCGGGCAGATCTGCACTCGATGTTGGTGGATGCCGTGCGCACGCGTGATGCGAGCGACGCTCTCAACGGCGGTGCACGCATCACCGAAATCGCAACGGGCGACGACATCGTTTGTGTGGCGACCGACGACGCGCGCGCCTGGGAAGGCGATGCGCTCATCGGCGCCGACGGTTTGTGGAGCATGGTGCGCATGCAGGTCGTGCCCAACGACGTGCCGCCGCGCGCCACTGGTCACACGGCCTGGCGCGCGCTGGTCGAGATGTCGTCGCTGCCGGCTGTGCTGCGCAACGTCGATCGCGTGGATGTCTGGCTCGGGCCGCAGCTGCATGCGGTGGCGTATCCGGTGCGCGGAGGTGCTGCGCTCAACGTGATCGTCGTCGCAGAGTCGGCACCCGCAGGCGACGCGCGCGACTGGGATCAGGCCAGCAGCCTCGACGCCCTGAAGCAAGCCACCGGCAACACGGGCGCAGCATTGCAGGCGCTGCTCGAAGCCATGCCCTCATGGCGCGCGTGGACCTTGTTCGATCGTGCCCCGCTGACTTCGGCTGGCGACATGGCGGACGGCCGCATCGCCTTGCTCGGCGATGCCGCGCATCCAATGCTGCCTTACCTTGCGCAAGGCGCCGGCATGGCCATCGAAGATGCGATGGCGCTGGCCGATGCCCTGCGCGACGGCAGCGCGCTAGACGTGCCGGCCGCCTTCCGCCGCTACGCCGAGGCACGCTGGCAGCGCAACGCACGCGTGCAAGCGAGGGCGCGGCGCAACGGCGACATCTTTCATGCGGTCGGGCCGGTGCGGCTTGGTCGCGACATGGCGATGCGCACGCTGGGCGCGCGTTTACTCGATCAACCTTGGCTTTATGCGGGATGAACGAACGTTGACCGGATCGATTCAAAGCTCGGTACGCAGCTTCCAGATCTCCGGGAACAGCACCACGTCGAGCATCTTGCGCAGATAACTCACCCCCCCCGTGCCACCAGTGCCACGCTTAAAGCCGATGACGCGCTCGACCGTGGTCACATGCCGAAAGCGCCAGAGACGAAAAGCGTCTTCGATGTCGGTCAGCTTCTCGCCTAGCTGGTACAGGTCCCAGTGCGCGCGCGGATCCCGGTACACCACGAGCCATGCCGCTTCGACGGCATCGCTGGATTCATACGGCAGCGTCCAGTCGCGATCGAGATGGTCGGCCGGCACGGCGAGACCTTGACGTGCCAGGAGTCGCAACGACTCGTCGTACAAAGACGGCGAGCGCCATGCCGCTTCCACCTGCGCCAGCAGATCGGGCCGATGCGCATGGGGCTTGAGCATGGCGGGATTTTTGTTGCCGAGCGCGAACTCGATGCAGCGGTACTGCGCGCTCTGAAAGCCGCTGGAGTTGGCAAGGTACGGGCGCATTGCGCTGTACTCGGGCGGCGTCATCGTCGACAGCACGGTCCATGCACTCACCAGCTGTTCCATGATGCGCGTGACCCGTGCGAGCATCTTGAAAGCGTCCGGCAACTCCCCTGAAGCGACGCAGGCGATGGCGGCTTGCAGCTCGTGCAGCATGAGCTTCATCCAAAGCTCGCTGGTCTGGTGCTGGATGATGAAGAGCATCTCGTCGTGCGTCGGCGAGAGCGGGTGCTGCGCGTTCAGGATCTCGTCGAGATGCAGGTAGTCGCCGTAGCTCATCGACGTGCTGAAGTCGAGTTGCGCCTTCTCTTGCGCGACGATTTTTTCGGTGCTCATGGCGTGCTTCCGGTGCTCCTGGCGTTTCAGGTCACCGCGTTCTTCCGGTTGAACTCGGGGCGTTTCCATTCTTCGGTTTCGAGCACCTGCACGATGTGTTCCACGCTGTGCCAGACATCTTCGAAGCCGAGGTAAAGCGGCGTAAAGCCGAAGCGCAGGATGTGCGGCATTTGCGCATCGCCTGCGCGAAAGTCGCCGATCACGCCGCGTGCGATCAAGGCCTGCACGATGGCGTAGGCCGCGTTGGCATCCGCCTCGGCGGCATCCGCCATGGCGAGGGACACCTGCGAGCCGCGTTGCGCGTGGTCGCGCGGCGTGACGAGCGCGAAGCGATCGGGGCAACGTGCTTCGACCAGCGTAATGAACGCATCGGTGAGCGCGAGCGATTTGGTGCGCAATGCAGCCATGCTGCCGAAACCGTTGTTGAAGGCTTCGGCCGCGAGGACGGTGTCGAGACCGCATTCGAGGCCGGCGAGCGAGACGATGGGTTGGGTGCCGCAAAGGTATCGGCTCACACCCGGTGCGGGTCTGTAGTGCGGGGTGAATTCGAACGGCGCGGCATGGCCCCACCAACCGGACAGAGGTTGCTCGAACTGGCCCGCGTGCCGCGTGTGGACCCAGACGAAAGCCGGCGCGCCGGGGCCGCCGTTCAGGTACTTGTAGCTGCAGCCGACTGCGAAGTCGGCATCGCATTCATTGAGCGCGACGGGTACGGCGCCAGCGCTGTGCGCCAGGTCCCAGACGGTGAGTGCACCGGCGGCATGCGCGGCCGTGGTGACGGCCTTCATGTCGTGCATGGCGCCGGTGCGGTAGTTGACGTGCGTGAGCATCAGCACGGCCACTTCGTCGGTCAGCGATGCGGCAAGGTCGGCGGCTTCGATGAGCTTGAGCGTGAAGCCGCGCTCGCGGCAGAGCGACTCGGCGATGTAGAGGTCGGTCGGAAAGTTGCTGCGCTCGCTCACCACGACCTTGCGGTTCGATCCGCTCTGCGCGACCTGACTCAGCGCCGCGAACAGTACTTTGTACAGGTTGATCGACGTGCTGTCGGTGCAGACAACTTCGCCCGGTGCTGCGCCGATGAGCCGCGCGACCTTGTCCCCGAGCCGCTGCGGCAAGTCGAACCAGCTTGCGGTGTTCCACGAGCGGATGAGGCCTTCGCCCCATTCCTTCGTGACGACTTCTGCAATGCGCGCGGGGGCCGATTTCGGCAGCACACCGAGCGAGTTGCCATCGAGGTAGATCACGCCCTCGGGCAGAGTGAACTGGTCGCGCAGGTTGCGCAGCGGGTCTTCGCGGTCGAGTGCGCGGCAGTCGTCGAGTGTCATGGTGGTGGAGCTCATTGGGGCAATTGGCGAAGGACGGCACGAACGGGGGAGGCATCGGCGCTGACGAGTTTGAGTGGCAGCGCGATCAATTCGTAGTCGCCTTCGGGAACGTCGTCGAGCACCAGGTTTTCGAGCACGCGAAGATTCAGTCGGCGGATGACCTGATGGCTGTCGAGCGTCTTGCTGTTGGCCGGGTCGATGCTCGCCGTGTCGATTCCGACGAGCAGCACGCCGAGCGCGGCAAGCCGTTCGATGGTGGCCGGCGCGTAGGCGGCTAGGTCGCCGTCCCAACGATCGACCGGTGCATGTTCGTAGGTGCGTACCAGAACGCGCGGCGGCAGGTCGGCGAGCGCATGCGCGATTTGCGACCACTCGATCAGCGGACCGCGCGCGATCACGTGAATGACGCGGCAAGTCCCGAGAAAGGGTGTGAGATCGAGGTCGCCGATGCTCGCGCCGTCAGCGTCGTAGTGCAGGGGTGCATCGGCATGCGCGCCGACGTGCGGTGACAGCTTGATCTCGCTCACGTTGACCGGGCAACCCGGCCCAATGCTGGCGGCCCAGCGCTGTTGGTACGGCGTGTCGCCGGGGAACACCGGTGCCCCTGCGTAAACCGGCGGCGAGATGTCCCAGAGGCGCAGCGCGGTGGAAGAGAAAGTCATGCAGCGAAGTTAGCGCCGCGCAAGGGGTCGTGGTGTCGGTTATTTCCAACAGCACATGTGACTGAGTGAACGGCCGAACGAGGCGTTAGCCTGTGTCGTCAAGAAGTCCTCGTGAAACGGTATGCCCGCGCATCCGAGGGAAATGACCAACGGCACACGCCACCCTCACGAACGTGGTGCCGCGGTCCAGAGCTTCCTTCGCAAGAAATCAAAGCTTGCCGAGCAGCAAGAACTCCATCAGCGCTTTTTGCGCGTGCAGGCGATTCTCCGCCTCGTCCCACACCACCGATTGGGGCCCGTCGATGACATCGGCTTCGACTTCCTCGCCACGGTGTGCCGGCAGGCAGTGCATGAAGAGCGCGTCGGGTTGCGCCGCGCCCATCATTTCCGTGTCGACGCACCAATCGGCGAACGCGGCACGGCGCGCTTCGTTCTCCGCCTCGAAGCCCATGCTGGTCCAGACGTCGGTAGTGACCAGGTCGGCGCCGCGGCAGGCTTCCATCGGGTCCTCGAAGACTTTGTAGCTGTCGGTCGAGCGTATGCCGGCGACCGACTGGTCGACTTCGTAGCCGCTCGGCGTGCTCACATGAACCTTGAAGCCGAGGATCTCGCTGGCCTGCAGCCAGGTGTTGGCCATGTTGTTGCCGTCACCGACCCACGCCACCGTCTTGCCCCTGATCGAGCCACGGTGCTCGATGAAAGTGAAGATGTCGGCCAGGATCTGGCACGGATGGAATTCGTTGGTCAGGCCGTTGATGACCGGCACGCGCGAGTGCTCGGCAAACAGCTCGATCTTGTCCTGCCCGAAAGTCCGGATCATCACGATGTCGACCATGCGGCTGATGACTCTCGCGCTGTCTTCGATCGGCTCCGCGCGGCCGAGCTGGCTGTCGCCGGTGGTCAGATGCACCACGCTGCCGCCGAGCTGGTACATGCCCGTCTCGAAGCTCACGCGCGTGCGGGTCGAGGCTTTCTCGAAAATCATCGCCATCGTGCGGTCGGTCAGCGGCTGGTGCTTTTCGTAGGCTTTGAACTTCTGCTTGATGATCGCTGCGCGCTCGAACACATAGGCGTATTCGTCCGCGGTGAAGTCGGAGAACTGCAGGTAATGGCGAACCGGATGGCTGGTGGCTGCGGTCATTTGATCGGCTCCGCCAGAAAGGCTTTTACCAGCGGTGCGAGCAGGGCGACGATTTCGTCGGCCTCGGCCGTGCTCAGGATGAGCGGTGGCACCAGCCGGATCACAGTGTCGGCCGTCACGCTCAGGAGCAGGCCCGCTTCGCAAGCGCGATTCAGGATGATGCCGCAGGGACGATCGAGTTCGATGCCGATCATCAGCCCCTGGCCGCGCACGTCCTTCACGCCCGCCAAGCCTTCGAACTCGCGCTCCAGCGCCGCCTTCAAATGAGCGCCCACCTTGGCGGCGTTGTCGAGCAGCTTGTGCTCTTCCATGATGCGGATGGTTTCGACGCCGGCACGCATCGCCAGCGGGTTGCCGCCGAACGTGGTGCCGTGGTTGCCCGGGCCGAAGATGTGCGCGGCCCTCGGGCCGGCCACCACCGCACCGATCGGCACGCCCGAGCCCAGGCCCTTGGCCAGCGGCATCACGTCGGGCAAGATGCCGGCCCACTGGTGCGCGAACCACTTGCCGGTGCGACCCATGCCGCACTGCACCTCGTCGATCATCATCAGCCAGTCTTTCTGGTCGCACAGGGCGCGCACCTGCTTCATGTATTCCAACGCCATCGGGTGGATGCCGCCTTCGCCCTGAATGGCCTCGAAGAACACGGCGACGACGTTCGGATTGCCTTGGGTGGCGTTCTTCAAGGCCTCGATGTCGTTCAACGGTACACGGATAAAGCCTTCAACCAGCGGGCCAAAACCGGCCTGAATTTTCGGGTTGCCGGTGGCCGACAGCGTGGCGATGCTGCGGCCATGAAAGGCGTGCTCATAGACGACGATTTCAGGTCGCTCGATGCCCTTGTCATGACCGAACTTGCGCGCCAGCTTGAGGGCCGCCTCATTGGCTTCCAGACCGGTGCTGCAGAAAAACACGTTGGTCAGCCCCGACAGTTCGCAGAGCTTGGCGGCCAGTTGCTCCTGGCCGGGCACGTGGTAGTAATTGGAGCTGTGAATCAGCTTCGAAATTTGGTCCTGCAACGCCGGCACCAGCTCTGGATGGTTATGGCCGAGCGTGTTTACCGCGATGCCGCCCAGTCCGTCCAGATAAGCCTTGCCGTTGGTGTCCCAGACTCGGCAGCCCTGGCCGTGCGACAGCGCGATCGGCAGCCGACCGTAAGTGTTCATGACGTGGGGCGAGGTGGGTTGCACTGGGGCGCTCATGCGGAACTCCGGAAAAAGGAAGGGGAATTCTAGGCGGCGTCATCGTCGCAAGCGGTGACGATTCCGCATCACAGCAATGCCCTTGGCACGTCCTGTGCAGAGCGCATGGCTAAAATCATGGTGCACTGCAGCATCTTGTTGCAGTTCAACTCGATTCATGGACTCCCCCGCCTCTCAAGTCATCTTTGTTCAGGGCATCACGAGTGATGGCCGTGCATTTCGCCCCAGCGATTGGGCCGAACGTCTGGCGGGCGTCATGAGTTCGTTCAGGCCAGGCGGCGCCGTGCCAGGCGATCATTTGAGCTATTCGCCTTGGTGCGTTCCGACCACCATCAACGGCGTCAAGTGCGTGATCGTGAATCGCGAACTGCGCGAGCACGAGGTCATGGCCTGGGACTTCGTCATGAACTTCGCCCGCGACAACGGGTTGCAGGTCGGTGAGGTTTGCGGCGTGCCGGATGCCAAGAAGGCTTAGAACTCACATAGTGCAAAGAGCGCAGACATGAAAAAACCGCCCGAAGGCGGTTTTTTCACTTTGCTGCAGCGCACCCCGATCAAACGGCGGACGGGAGACCCGTCCGGGCTGTTTGCCTGACTGGTGTCAGGCGGCGGCCTTTTCAGGCGCCAGGACGAGGTTCTTGACCTTCGTCGAGAGGCGGCTCTTGTCGCGAGCTGCCTTGTTCTTGTGGAAGATGCCCTTGTCGGCAACCGTGTCCACAATGCTTTGTGCCTTGGCGAACAGTTCGGTCGCCTTAGTCTTGTCGCCGGCCAGAACAGCCTTTTCGACGTTCTTGACCGCGGTGCGGTACTTGGAGCGCAGCGAGGTATTCGCAGCGTTCAGTTTCGTGCCCTGACGGACGCGTTTACGGCCCGATGCGAGGCGGGGGTTCTTTTTCTTGGGTTTGGCTGATGCCATGATTCGGATCCTTTAGTGTCTGAGGATGATGCAGCAAAGCCTTCCATTATAAGCGGGGCCGGACAAGACGCCATCCGCAGCGGCACGGTGCGCACATACACTCGCCCGGTGTCACTTTTTCGCTCTGCCTCCACCGTCTCGCTGCTGACCCTGGCCTCGCGCATCACCGGCCTCGTGCGCGACGTACTGATGAGCTCGGTGTTCGGCGTCAGCGCGCTCACCGACGCTTTTTACGTCGCGTTTCGCATTCCCAACCTGTTTCGTCGCGTGCTCGGCGAAGGCGCCTTCAGTCAGGCCTTCGTACCCGTGCTGGCCGCCTGCAAGACGGAGCACGGCGACGAAGGCGCCAAGCAGCTCATAGACCACGTCGGCACGTTGCTGACCTGGACCCTTGTGGTGCTGTGCGTGGTCGGCGTCGTGGCCGCGCCGCTGATGGTGTGGGCAATGGCCAGTGGACTGAAGCAATCGGGCGGCTTCGACAGCGCGGTCGTCATGACGCGCTGGATGTTTCCGTACATCGGCTTCATGTCGCTGGTGGCGTTGGCGGGCGGCATTCTCAATACGTGGCGTAAGTTCGTCGTGCCCGCCGCGTCGCCGGTCTTGCTGAACCTGGCGCTGATTTCGTCGATCGTGCTCGGTGCGCCGCTTTTCAGGCGCTACGGCATCGAGCCCATCTATGCGCAATGCATCGGCGTGATGGTCGGCGGCATCTTGCAACTGGCGCTGCAAATTCCTGCGCTGCGCTCGCTCGGCATGCTGCCGCGCATCGGCGTGCGATGGGCCGCCCTCCGAGCTGCATGGGCCGACCCGACCACGCGCAAGATTCTCAGGCTGATGCTGCCTGCGCTCATCGGTGTCAGCGGCGCCCAGATTTCGCTGCTTATCAACACGCAGATCGCATCGCATCTGGCCGAAGGCAGCGTCACCTGGATCACCAACGCCGATCGGCTGATGGAGTTCCCCAGCGCGATGCTCGGCGTGGCGCTGGGCGTGGTGCTGATGCCGCAACTCGCCGCCGCGCGTGCCGCCAAGGATGACATCCGTTACTCGGCGATGCTCGACTGGGGCCTGCGCCTCGTGGTGCTGCTCACCGTGCCGTGCGCCGTCGCGCTGCTGGTGTTTCCGCAGCCGCTGGTAGCGGTGCTTTTTCACAACGGCGCGTTCAGCGCGCTCGACGTGCAGCGCACCACGGCGGCCTTGATGGGCTACGGCACCGGCCTGCTCGGCATCGTCGCCATCAAGGTGCTTGCCGCCGGCTACTACGCGCGGCACGACATGCGCACGCCAATGCGCATCAGCCTCGGCGCGCTGGCGTTGACGCAGGTGCTCAACATTTTTCTGGTGCCGCAGATGCAGCACGCAGGGCTGACCCTGTCGATCGGTATCGCGACGCTGGTGAATGCGCTGCTGCTGCTGATCGGCCTGCGCCGGGCCGGCAGCTTCAAGCCTGAACCCGGTTGGGGCCGCTTCATTGCGCAAGTGCTGGCCGGGACAGTGGTGCTGGGCGCGCTGCTTGTGTGGGGCAACCAGCACTTCGACTGGATCGCCCTGCGCGAACAGCGCCTGCTGCGTGTCGGGCTGCTGGCAGGCATCGTCGTGAGTGCCGCGGCCCTCTACTTTGCAACGCTGGCGCTGGTCGGCGTCAAGCTTCGCAGCTTCATGCGGCGTTGAGCTCGTCGACGCAGCGCTGAACGGGTCCCTGCGTCAGAGCTTGACGCTCCCGGATGCCTCCACTACAAAGACACATGTCCCTCCGCTTTTCAGCGCCCACCGCTCTTGAGTATTTCGGCTCGCTCGTGCAGAGCGACGACCACTTTCCGTTGCTCGAAGCCGCCGCCAGCCTGGCGCAGGATGAGTACCCCGAGCTCGATGTGCAACAGGTCCTCGGCGATGTCGACCAATTGCTGGCCCGGCTCAAGCGCCGCCTGCCGGCAGATGCCGCGCCGCTCCAACGGCTGCGGTTGCTCAACCAGTTCTTCTTTCACGATCTGAGTTTCGGCGGCAACGTCAACGACTACTACGACCCGGACAACAGCTATCTGAACGCCGTGCTGCGCACCCGCCGCGGCATCCCGATCTCGCTCGCGGTGCTGTGGATGGAGCTGGCGCAGGGGCTCGGGCTGCACGCACGCGGCGTTGCCTTTCCGGGTCACTTCATGTTGAAGGTGACCTTGCCGAAAGGACAGGTCGTGATCGACCCTTTCACCGGCAAATCACTCTCGCGCGAAGAACTCGGCGAGCGGCTCGAGCCGTACAAGCGCAGCAATGGCCTGGTCGACGATTTCGATGTGCCGCTCGGGCTGTACCTGCAGCCCGCGGCACCCCGTGAAATCATCGCGCGCATGCTGCGCAATCTGAAGGAAGTGCATCGCACGCAGGAAGACTGGCAACGCGCCATCGCGGTGCAGGATCGCCTCGTGGCCCTGTTGCCGGACGCATGGTCTGAGCACCGCGACCGCGGCCTTGCCCATGCCGAGCAAGGCAATACCTCGGAGGCGGTGCGCGATCTCGAAACCTACCTGACGCACGCCGACGACGCGCTCGACATCGACGTCATCGCCGAGCGCGTAGCCACGCTGCGGCGCGTGGCATGAGCACCGCGCCTGTTCCGCGGCTCGGCGTTGTCGACCTCGGCACGTTGCATCGATTCCACGGCATCCAGCCGGTGTTGCCCGTGGCCGATGCGGCGCGTGCCGCACGCTATTTCTGCGACGTGCTCGGCTTCGAGCTTGACTTCATCGCTGGCGAACCGCCGAGCTATGCGCGCGTCAAGAAGGGTGATCGCACCCACGGTGACCCGGTCTACATCCGCCTCTGGCAATGCAATGCGCGCGAGACGCGGCAGTGGCGGGGCGAGATCGTCATCCACGTTGGCCACGATGTCGACGGCTTGCACGAGGCTTACCTGAAGCGCGGCGTGACGGTGATCGAATCACCCGTCTCGCAGCCCTGGGGCCTGCGCGAGTTCGCAATTCGTGAACCCGACGGTCATGCGCTGCGCTTCTGCGGCTACGTCTAGGCGTCGCCGCCAAAACCAACCACCGCGCGCGCTGCGCCTGCAGATGACGCTATCAAATGGGTAGCGCGGCGGCAGTCGCAAACTGGGGTCGCAGCAACTTGGCACGCATCCTGCGCCACTACATGGCTATGTCCAATTCGTCCTTCCATGCCCTGCGCCAGCATTGGCGCGCGCTCGCTGCGCGCGCCCAACCATTGCGCGTGCTGCTCGCGCTCGGCAGCCTGATGGCCGCCTGCTGGCTGACCGAGCGGCAGGACGTGATGATCCCGCTCTTTCTTGGTGCCATCGCCAGCGCGCTGGCCGAAACCGACGACAGCTGGCGCGGCCGGTTCCGGGCGCAGGTGGTTACGCTGGCCTGCTTCGTGGCGGCGGCTTATTCGGTCGAATTCCTCTTCGATTGGCCGCCGCTGTTTATCTCCGCACTGGCGCTGACAGCCTTCGTGTTGACGATGCTCGGCGCCGTTGGAGCGCGCTATAAAGCCATCGCTTACGCCACGCTGATCCTGGCGCTGTACGCCACGCTCGCCGCCGACAACGCGCTGAGTTCCGGAGTGCCGCACGACCGTGAACCATTGCTCTTGCTGGCGGGCGCTACCTGGTACGGCGTGCTGTCGGTGGCGTGGTGCGCCATGTTTCCTGCACAACCCGTGCAGGCGATGCTGGTGCGGCTCTTCACCGTGCTCGGTGACTACGTGCAGTTCAAGGCGTCGCTGTTCGAGCCGTTGCGGGACGTCAATATCGAGCACAAACGGCTCGCGTTGGCGCAGCTCAATGCGACCGTGGTGACCGAACTCAACAATGCCAAGGAAAGCATCTTTCGCCGCATCGGCGCACGGGCGCCGACCGGTCGCATCGCACGCTATCGCGGCCTGTACCTGATCGCGCAGGATGTGCACGAGCGGGCGAGTTCGTCTCACGATGACTACAACGCGCTGGCCGATGCGTTCTTTCACAGCGACCTGCTCTATCGCTGCCAGCGTGTGCTCGGGCTGCAGGGACGCGCCTGCCAACAACTGGGGCAGTCGATCGCGCGGCGCCAGCCATTCGTGTCAGACGGCTACAGCGTTCAGGCATTGGCCGAACTGCGGAATGCCCTTGAACATGCGCGCGCCGAGGCGGACGCGCATTCCCCGGACGCGGCCAAGTCAGAGGATCGCGCGGCGCGGGCGGCCTTGCTGCCGTCCGTCGAAGCGCTGGCGCGCAACCTCGCGCAGCTCGACGGTCAACTGGCCGGCGCCAGCCACACCGCGCACCCGGCCGCGGGCCTCGGCCGCACCGACATGAGCCTGCTCGACCGGTCGCCGCGCTCCTGGCGCGATGCCGCCGAGCGCGTGCAACGGCAGTTCACGCCGCGCGCACCGCTGTTTCGCCATGCGATGCGGTTGGCCATTGCGCTGACCGTCGGTTACGGCGTAATGCGCGCGATCCATCCGGCGCAGGGCTACTGGATTTTGCTCACCACGCTCTTCGTCTGCCAGCAAAGCTATAGCGACACCGTTGCGCGAATGGGGCAGCGCATCGCCGGAACCGTGATCGGTGTCGTGGTGGGCTGGGCCTTGCTCGATCTTTTTCCGCAGCCATTGCTGCAATCGATGATCGCCGTGGCCGCCGGCGTGCTCTTCTTCGCGACGCGCACCACGCGCTATCTCGTTGCCACCGCGGCGATGACTTTGCTGGTGCTGATGTGCTTCAACCAGGTCGGCGACAGCGAGGTGTTGATCGTGCCGCGCCTGCTCGACACTGCCATCGGCAGCATCATCGCCGGGCTCGCCGTGCTGTTCGTGCTGCCGCACTGGCAGGGTCGGCGCATTCACGAACTGGCGGCGCTGGCGATGCGGCACCACGCGGGCTATCTGCGGCAGATCGTCGAGCAATATCGTTCGGGCGCCCGCGACGATCTCGACTACCGTCTTGCACGACGCAATGCGCACAACTCGGATGCAGCGCTGTCGACGGCAGTTTCCGAGATGTTCCGTGAGCCGAATTTCGTGCGGCCGCGTGCCGGCGTGGCCCTGCGCTTTTTGATCCAGTCGCACACCATGCTGAGCTATCTGTCGGCGCTCGGCGCCCATCGCGAAGTGTTGCGGGACGTACCGCGTGCGGTCGTCTTGCGCGAAGCGGCCGAACAGGCTGCGCTGGCGTTAGAACGTTTGACCGAGGGGCTTGGCGGCAGCAATCTTTACTGGAACGAGACGCCGGCTGCATTGGCCGCGCGCGCAGCTCTCAATGCACTGGCCGAAGACATCACGGAAGGCGCTGACGATGCGCAAGTTCGTCTGGTGCGAACGCAGCTCGCGTTGATCTGGTTGCAGCTCGATGCACTGCGCAGCCATGCGGCGAAGTGGATGGACCCGGATGCACCGGAAGCCACGCCCGTACCGAACCCGGCTGCAGCGGCCACCTGACCAGACATCGCCGCTTCACACCAGCCGATTCGCTTCCAGCTCTTTCTTCAGGTACGCATAGAACAGCGGTGCCGCCACCAGGCCGGCAGGCCCGAAAACCGCCTCGGCCACGAACATCACGGCCAGCAACTCCCACACCGCCATGTGTGTCTTGGTGCCGACCACTTTGGCGTTGATGACGTACTCGCCCTTGTGGATCACGATGAGAAATACGAGGCATGCAGCGGCAGCCGCAGGCGACACCGACAGGCCGACCAGCGTCAGCACCGTGTTGCACAAGAGATTGCCTACGATCGGCACCAACCCCGCCACGAATGTCAAGGTGATCAGCGCCGGCTCGTATGGCAGACGCATGCCCCACAACGGCAGCAGCAGCAAGAGAAAGCCTGCGGTAAGCAGCGTGTTGAACGCTGCAATCCAGAACTGGGCTGCGACGATTTGCCGAAAGGCTTCGCCGAACAACCGTATGCGCTGCTCCAATTGCGTCGCCAGCGGACCTTGCACCAGATGCCCGCGCGAGACGCCGGCCAGCGCACCGACGATCAACCCGACGTAAGCGAACAGCAATCCGCCCAGCCAGGCCCGGCCCGTGAGCGCCAGCGCGCCAGCTTGCGTACGCAAATAGCTGGCAACCATGCGCTGAACCTCCGCAGCGCCGTCGGGCAGATACACGCTCACTGTCTCAGGCAGCTTGAGCTTCAGTTCGAGCACGGTGCGCGCGATGTAATCCAGCAATTCCTTGTATTGCTCCGGCGCATTGAGAACGAACTCGCGCGCCTCGGCGAAGACGAGCGCGACCAGCCCGATGGGGGCGAGCACCACGAAAGCAGCCGCGAGCACGCCGGGCAAGGTCGATGTGATCGGATGACCCATGCGGGCGGGCAGAGCGCGGCGCACCAGACTCTCGATACCGCGCGCAAACGCGCGGGTCGCAAGAAATCCGATGCAAACGAACAGCAGGCCGGGAAGCAGGTCTTTCCACATCACCAGCAGCAGTCCGCCGGTGATGAGCAGGTAACTCGCGATCACGACGGTGCGAGACGCAGGTCGCTCGGCCGCTGTGACGCGCGGCGGCTGCGCACTGCTGCGAGCGAGAACTGCAGATTCGGGAGACTTGTTCGAACGGGCCATGTGCCGGTGTGATGCAAACGGGCGGACAGAGACGGACGGACTGACGTCTGCTCAGGCCACGACGACAGCAGCGCCATCGCCGCGCGCCGCGATCGTGCCGATCTCGTACACCGCTTCACCGGCGGCTCGCAGCGTTTCGGCGCAGGCGGCGGCTTCGGCTGCGTCGAGCACGACCACCATGCCGATGCCGTTGTTGAAGGTCCGGTTCATTTCGATGTCGTCGATGCCAGCGATCTTTTGCAGCCACGCAAAGAGCTCGGTCTTTGGCCAGCTGCCCTTCTTCAGGTGCGCGGCGGTGCCTTCTGGCAGCACGCGCGGAATGTTCTCGAGCAAACCGCCGCCGGTGATGTGTGCCAGCGCCTTGATCGGATGGGCAGCGAGCGCTGCGAGCACCGGCTTCACATACAGCCGCGTCGGCTGCATCACCGCTTGGCGGAAGGGCTGACCATCGAGCGTCGCGGGCAAGCCGTCACCGTCGGGTTGCTGCGCCCGCTCGATCACCTTGCGCACCAGGCTGAACCCGTTGGAATGCACGCCGCTCGAGGCGAGGCCGAGCACCACGTCGCCGGGTTGGACGCTCTGACCGGTCAGGATCTTCGATTTTTCGACAACGCCGACGGCAAAGCCCGCGAGGTCGTATTCGCCGTTCGGGTACATGCCCGGCATCTCGGCCGTCTCGCCCCCAATCAGCGCGCAGCCGCTGAGTTCGCAACCCAGTGCGATGCCGCCGACCACGGCTGCCGCGGTGTCGACGTCGAGCTTGCCGCAGGCGAAATAGTCGAGAAAGAAGAGCGGCTCGGCGCCTTGCACCAGCACGTCGTTGACGCTCATGGCGACGAGGTCGATGCCGACCGTGTCGTGCATCTGCCATTCGAAAGCCAGTTTGAGCTTGGTGCCGACGCCATCGGTGCCGCTCACCAGCACCGGCTCCTTGTAGCGCTTGGGCACTTCGAAGAGCGCGCCGAAGCCGCCGATGCCAGCCAAAACGCCTTCGCGCATCGTCTTCTTCGCGAGCGGTTTGATGCGCTCGATCAGCGCGTCGCCGGCATCGATATCGACGCCGGCATCCTTGTAGCTGAGCGGGGTGGACGAAGAAGAAGTCATGGGCGGTCGATAGAAGAAGAGGGCTGAACAGAGACAGGCGCCGGCGACCATGGTGGCTGGGCCGATAGAATTCCTCACGATTTTAAGGGCCGCGACACCTCGCTCCATTGGCCTCCTCCATGAACCTTCCGGGATGAAACAGCTGGCGCTCGACATCGGCATTGCCACAGGTCCGACCTTCGCGGGCTTCTTTGCGGGCCCGAACGAAGCGACGCTGCGGCATCTGCAGTTGTGGGTCGGTGCCGGTGCAGGCCCCGCATTGCATTCCCCGGTTCCGACGTACCTGTGGGGCGAAGGCGGCAGCGGCAAGACGCATTTGCTCGAATCGGTTCGGGTCGCATTGCGGGAGCAAGGCGCAACCGTCGGCTGGCTGCATGCAGGTGTGATCGAGCCGATCGAGTTCGATGAGCGATGGAGCGCCGTGCTGATGGACGACGTCCATCTCTACACGGCGGTGCAGCAGCACGCGGCCTTTAACTGGTTCGTCAACGCGCAGACGCTTCAGCGTGGCGTGGTGGCAGCGGGCGCGCTGCCGCCGGCCGACTTGCCGTTGCGTGAAGACTTGCGCACACGGCTTGGCTGGGGGCACGTGTTTCACTTGCAGGTGTTGAGCGAACCCGAGCGCCGCGCGGTGTTGCGCCAGGCCGCCGATGCCCGCGGCGTCATGTTGTCGGACGATGTGCTCGACTATGTGCTGCATCGATTCAGCCGCGACCTGGGAAGCCTGATGGAGCTGTTGGATCAGCTCGACGGCTATGCACTGCAAACGCAGCGCGCGATCACGATCCCGTTGATTCGCGCGATGCTTGAAAATGAGTAAGAGCTACCAAACACAATGATCAAGACCTTCATCGACAAACTGCTCGGCAAATCCGCCGACGGCTCCCGCGGCAAAAGCCGCTTCGGCAAGCGCCAGGAGGTCGCGGCATCGGTGCACGGGATCGACCCGGCACTGGTCGATGAGCGCGCAAAAAACGTGGTCACCACGCTTCAACAGGCCGGCTTTGAGGCGTATGTCGTCGGCGGTGCAGTGCGCGACTTGCTGCTCGGCCTGCGGCCCAAGGACTTCGACGTGGCGACCAACGCGACGCCGGAGCAAGTCAAGGGGCTCTTTCGCCGCGCCTTCATCATAGGCCGGCGCTTTCGCATCGTGCACGTGGTGTACGGCCGTGGCCGCGAACATGAAGTGATCGAAGTTTCGACCTTTCGCGCCTACATGGACAACGCCGCCGCCGAGCAGGTCGCCGGTAACGAGCGCACCAGCAAGGGCGAACTGGCCAGCATGAAACATGCGGTCGACGCCAGCGGCCGCGTGCTGCGCGACAACGTCTGGGGCCCGCAGGAAGAAGACGCGGCGCGCCGCGACTTCACCGTCAACGCGATGTACTACGACCCCGCCAATCAGGTGGTCGTCGACTATCACAACGGCATCAAGGACGCGCAGAAGCTGACGCTCCGGATGATCGGCGACCCGGCCACGCGCTACCGCGAGGACCCGGTGCGCATCATTCGCGCAATCCGTTTCTCGGCCAAGCTGGCTGCGCTCGGCTTCAAGATGGAAGCGAAAACGGCCGCGCCATTGATCGAGTCCAGCAAACTGCTGGCCGACGTGCCGCAGAGCCGGTTGTTCGACGAGATGCTGAAGTTGCTGCAAACCGGGCACGCGATTGCAACAGTCGCACAGCTGCGCAAGCTCGGGCTCGCCAAGGGCATCTATCCGCTGCTCGATGTGGTGGTCGAGCGGGCCGACCAGGCCTTCGTCAAAGCCGCATTGATCGACACCGACCGCCGTGTCGGTGAAGGAAAGCCGGTGGCGCCGAGCTTCTTGCTGGCCTGCGTGCTGTGGGCCGATGTGCGCGACGGCTGGGCAGCGCGACTCGAAGGACGCAACGGACAACGCGGCCAGCCGGCCTATCCGGCACTGCAGGACGCGATCGACGATGTCTTCAATTCGCGCATCGGCGACGTGTCGGGTCGCGGCAAGCTGGCCGCCGACATGCGAGAAATCTGGATGATGCAGCCGCGATTCGACAAGCGCAGCGGCGCGACGCCGTACAGCCTGGTCGAACAGGCACGCTTTCGCGCCGCGTTCGACTTCATGCGGTTGCGCGCCGATGTCGGTGAGATCAGCGAGGCCATCGGCGAGTGGTGGCAGGAATTCAGCACGGCAGACGACCTGCGCCGGCAAGACCTGATGGACCAGGTCCGCGACGAACAGAAAACGAGACAACGGGTGCGCGTCCGCGATCCGCTGCCGAAGGACAGTGCGTCGCCGAACGCGCCGCGTGAGCCGCAGGATGTTCGTGGTATCGGCGGTGACCAGGACGATCGCGGTGATCGCGGTGAACGCGATGAGGCCGATGCGCCGGGCGGTGAGTTCCCGCAAGAGGGCGAGGGTACGGCTGCACCGCGCAAACGACGTCGCCGGCGCAAGCCGCGCGCGGGCGGTGGCGGCGAAGGCAGCGACGGCGGTGCAGAGGGCGATGGGGGCGCTGCAGCAGCATGAGCCGATCTCCAGCGCGTCCGGCCGGACGGCCCAACAGCGGACCGCCACGCGGCGCGCCGCCCCGGCGTGCCGCCAGCGGCAAGGGCGCGCCGTCGAAGCGTTCGGCTGCGCCGGTGCGGCGGGGCCGGGACGAGTACCCGACGGTGTCTGCCTACGTCGGGCTCGGCGCCAACCTGGGCGATGCAGCGGCCACGGTGCAAGAGGCGATGACTGCGCTCGGCGCGTTGCAGCGAACCGTCGTCACCGCACGCTCGTCGCTCTACCGTAGCGAGCCCGTCAATGCAGAAGGGCCGGATTTTGTGAATGCGGTGGTAGCCTTGCGCACCGGCCTCGATGCCGAGCAGTTGCTCGCTGCGTTGCAGCGTCTCGAAGAAGCTGCCGGACGCGAACGGCCGTTTCCCAATGCACCACGCACGCTCGATCTCGATCTGCTGATGTATGCGAACACGGTGCGCAACAGCGACACGCTCACGCTGCCGCATCCGCGCATGCGCGAACGCGCCTTCGTGCTCAAGCCACTGGCGGAGATCGCGCCCGACAAGGTGCCTGCTGCCGCGTTGGCGCGTGTCTCGGGCCAGGTGGTCAAGCGCATCGTCTGAGCGCGCGGCCGCCTTCGCGGCCGGCCATTACACTTGCGCGGTTTTTCACAGCGGCGTCATGAACGTGTGTTAGCCGCGCATTCAGGAGAGCGCTATGTTCGGCAAGCTGCTGCCCCGCGAGGGGAATTTTTTCGAGATGTTCAACCAGCACGCCGAGCGCATCGTCGAGGCCGCACGTGCTTTCGAGAATCTCGTTGCCAACTACAACGATGTCCACCTGCGTGAGCAATACAACCGCGATGTCGACAATGCCGAGCGTGCAGCCGATCGGGTGACGCACGACGTCAACCGGTTGATCCACAAGACCTTCATCACGCCGATCGATCGCGAGCAGATCCACAAGCTCATCAACACGATGGACGATGTGGCCGACCTGATCCAGGACTCGGCCGAGACGATGGCGCTGTACGACGTGCGCCACATGACCGAGGAGATCGTTCGGCTCACCGCGCTCAGTGTGAAATGCTGCGACCGCCTGAAAGACGCGGTCAAGTTTCTGGGAAAGATCGCCGACCCGGCCGTGGCCGAGGCGGTGCTGAAGACCTGCGAAGAGATCGACCGGCTCGAATCCGACGCCGACCGCGTGATGCGCAGCGCCATGAGCAAGCTCTTTCGCGAAGAGCCCGATGTGCGCGAAGTCATCAAGCTGAAGGCCATCTACGAACTGCTCGAAACCATCACCGACAAATGCGAAGACGTGGCGAACGTGATCGAGGGCATCGTCCTCGAGAACTCGTGAACCGGTAAGCGCGCATGGCAGCAGTTCAGGTCAGCCTGTGGGTCGTGGTTTTGCTCGTCGTGCTGGCGATCCTGTTCGACTTCATGAACGGGTTTCACGACGCCGCGAATTCGATCGCGACGGTCGTGTCGACCGGTGTGTTGAAGCCGGGGCAGGCGGTGGTCTTCGCGGCGTTCTTCAATCTGGTGGCGATCTTCGTCTTTCACCTGAGCGTGGCGGCGACTGTCGGCAAAGGCATCGCGCAGCCGAGCGTGATCGACGTGCACGTGGTGTTCGGTGCGCTGATCGGCGCCATCAGCTGGAACCTCGCCACCTGGTACTACGGCATTCCAAGCAGTTCGTCGCATGCGCTCATCGGCGGCATCGTCGGCGCGGTGATCGCCAAGGCCGGCTCGAGTGCGCTGGTGGCTTCGGGAATCTGGAAGACCGTGGCCTTCATCTTCGTGTCGCCGCTGCTCGGTTTTTTGCTCGGCTCCTTCATGATGATCCTGGTCGCCTGGGTGTTTCGCCGATCGACGCCATCGCGGGTCGACCGGTGGTTCCGCCGGCTGCAACTCGTCTCGGCCGGCGCCTACAGCCTGGGCCACGGCGGCAATGATGCGCAAAAAACCATCGGCATCATCTGGATGCTGCTGATCGCCACCGGCTATGCCAATGCCAACGACGCCAGTCCGCCGACTTGGACCATCGTGTGCTGCTACACCGCGATCGCGCTCGGCACGATGTTCGGCGGCTGGCGCATCGTGAAGACCATGGGGCAGAGGATCACCAAGCTCAAGCCGGTCGGCGGTTTCTGTGCGGAGACGGGTGGGGCGCTCACCTTGTTTCTTGCAACCGCTCTGGGTGTTCCGGTGTCGACGACGCACACCATCACGGGCGCTATCGTCGGCGTCGGCGCCACTCAGCGTGCCAGTGCCGTGCGCTGGGGCGTGGCGGGCAACATCGTGTGGGCGTGGGTCTTCACCATTCCTGCATCGGCTTTCGTCGCTGCAATCGCCTACTGGATCAGCCTGCAGATTTTTTAGCAGCCGATCGAGGGCTGGCGCGCAGCGGGCGAAAAGTTACTGCGACATCTTTCGGCCTTCTTCGACCTGGTATTCGAAGTAGCGCTGAAAGCTGAACGCAATGCTCGACATGAGGACCGTCGTGCCTATCAGCAACGACACGACGATGGCGCCGATGGTGAGCCATCCGGTTTGCCCGGAAGGTGCATCGGGTGCCGCTCCGGCGTTGAAGCGCCCGTTCCATTTTTCAGGCGTCATCAGGCCGTAGATGATCGCGGTCAACGCGCACCCAGCGATGGTGAAACCGATCAATGGGATGAGCAGCCAGCTCCATTGGTCATCCAGACCGTTGAGCCGCGCGCGTTCTATGCCGTAGAGGCCCAGCGCTGTCGGAATGGGCAGAAGCCAGCCAAGCATGTCGCCAAGGCCACGCAGGTAGAAGCGGTGCAGGCCGAGCGGGCCGCCGACAAAGGCAAGCCACGCGGCCAGGGTCTTGTTTTTCATCGCGCCTTTTTACTCCGGCGCGGTGTCGCTGCCCTGGCCTAAAACCTTGTCCATCAACACCACGTCTCGCCATTGACCGAACTTCCAGCCGCAATCCTTCAACACGCCGACGTGTGAAAAGCCTTGTGCTCGATGGACGCCGACCGAGCCGAGGTTGGCCGAATCGCCGATGACCGCGATGAGTTTGCGCACGCCGACCGCTTCGGCTGCACGCATCAACGCCTCCAGCAACTGAGTGCCGAGTCCCTGGCCGCGGGCGCTCTCGGCGAGATAGATCGAATCCTCCGCCGAATATCGGTACGCCGGCCGTGGCTTGAACCAATTGCAGTACGCAAAACCGAGCACCTCGCCGGTGTCGCCTTCTGCCACCAGATAGGGCAGGTCTTTGGACAGCACATCGGCGCGGCGCGCGGTCATGTCTGCCACCCTGGGTGGATCGGTTTCGAAGGTGCCTGTGCCGTGCAGCACATGGTGGGCGTAGATCGCGGTGATGGCGTGCAGATCGTCTTCACGGCTGGGGCGAATGGTGGTCATCAGGAGCCTGCGAGGCAATTTGTGGTGGACGAGGTACGGCGGCGGGACGGGCCGAGTCTGAAAATCAGGTGGGCGGGCTATAATCATGGGCTTTTCAGCGTGTCGCTGGCCGGGTGGCCATGTCGCGTGTCTCGACGCTGGAAGAACACCGTGTGCAAGCGTTATCGGGATTTTCCCGGCTTGCTGCACCACCCGAAGGATAAATCATGGTCGTCATTCGACTCTCCCGCGGCGGCTCCAAAGGCCGTCCGTTTTTCAACATCGTCGTGTCGGACAAGCGCGTTCGCCGCGATGGCCGTTTCATCGAGCGTCTGGGTTTTTACAACCCGGCCGCCAAGGAAAACGAAGAGAGCATCCGCATTTCATCGGACCGCCTGGCTTACTGGACCGGCGTCGGCGCACAGGCTTCTCCGACCGTGATGCGTCTGGTCAAGCAAGCCGCTGCTGCGGCACCCAAGGCAGCAGCCTGATCGGCGGTAGGTAATGCTGCCCACGCTCGAAGCCGCCGCACTGCCGGCGGACGCGATCGAGGTGGGGCGCATTGCCGATGCCTGGGGCATTAAAGGCTGGTTTAAGGTCATGCCCCACAGCGCCCAACCCGAGGCGCTTTTTTCTTCCAAGCGCTGGTTCATCCAGCCGCCTGGCGGAACTTCCGGCCCCTTCAAGCTCGCGATTCGCGAGGCCAAAGAACATTCCAATTGGGTCGTCGCGCACTCTGACGAGGTGCCTGACCGCACCGCGGCTGAAGCGCTGCGAGGCGCGCGCGTTTTCGTACCGCGTTCTAGCTTTCCGACTGCGGCTGAAGACGAGTACTATTGGGTCGATTTGATCGGTCTCGACGTCGTCAATCGCGAAGGCATAGCGCTCGGCAGCGTGCGTGAACTGCTTGCGACGGGTCCGCAAACCACGCTGGTGTTGACGGCTGAAGAAGACGGCAAGTCGATTGAACGCATGGTGCCGTTCGTGTCCGTCTACGTCGACAAGGTCGACCTTGCCGGCCGGCTGATCACGGTCGACTGGCAGCCCGAGTACTAGGCGCCGCGCGTCAGTCGCTCATCGAACCGCCATGCGCTTCGACCTCATCACGCTGTTTCCCGAACTGTTCGCGCCCTTCTTCGCGAGCGGTGTCACGCGTCGCGCTTACGAATCGAAGCAGGTCGAGGTCGTCCTCTGGAATCCGCGCAATTTTGCGCAAGGCAACTACAAGCGCGTCGACGATCGACCCTTTGGCGGCGGTCCGGGCATGGTCATGATGGCCGAACCGCTCATGGCCTGTCTCGATGCGGCGCTGGCTGCCCGCGGAGACTCGTCCGTCGCCGTACCGGTCGTGCTGTTCTCGCCGATTGGCGAAGTTCTGCGCCACGCATCGGTCGAGCATTGGTCTGCCGGCGACGGCGCGGTCTTGATCTGCGGCCGCTACGAAGGGATCGACCAGCGCTTTATCGATGCACGCGTCACGCATCAGATCAGCCTCGGCGACTTCGTGCTGTCGGGTGGAGAGATCGCCGCGATGGCCTTGCTCGATGCCGTCGCCCGTCTGCAACCTGGCGTGCTCGGCGACGAGGCCAGTCATGCGCAGGACAGTTTCAACCCGACCCTCGATGGCTTGCTGGACTGCCCGCATTACACGCGCCCCGAGCAATGGAACGGTGCGAGCGTCCCAACGCCGTTGATGTCTGGTCACCACATGCAGATCGAGCGTTGGCGGCGCGATCAAAGCCTTGCGATCACGGCGGCTCGACGCCCCGAGCTTATCGAGGCAGCGCGCGCAGCTGGTCGTCTGGATGCGGCCGACGAGACGGCTTTGAAGAAAAAGCTATAATTTAAGGCTCCCTCGATCCTCTGCCCGGCCGCGTGACGTACCTCGACTCTTTCGGAGTCGAACCCGCCAAACGCCTTTTGTGTAGCGCG
Organism: Variovorax sp. GrIS 2.14; assembly: GCF_046115955.1. Classification (NCBI taxonomy): domain Bacteria; kingdom Pseudomonadati; phylum Pseudomonadota; class Betaproteobacteria; order Burkholderiales; family Comamonadaceae; genus Variovorax; species Variovorax sp. GrIS 2.14. Next base: position 112,648 of record NZ_JBJXIA010000002.1, on the reverse strand, counting down.
AGCACGATCGACATCAGGAAAGTCATGAATCTCATCGAAACCCTCGAGCAGGAAGAAATCGTCCGCCTCGACAAAAAGATCCCCGTTTTCATGCCCGGTGACACGGTCATCGTCAGCGTGAACGTCGTCGAAGGTACCCGTAAGCGTATCCAGGCCTACGAAGGCGTTGTGATCGCCAAGCGCAATCGCGGCCTCAACAGCGGCTTCACGGTGCGCAAGATTTCGAGCGGCGAAGGCGTGGAGCGTACGTTTCAGACCTACAGCCCGCTGATCGCCGCCATCGAAGTCAAGCGCCGCGGTGACGTCCGTCGCGCCAAGCTGTACTACCTGCGCGAGCGCAGCGGTCGTTCAGCACGCATCAAGGAAAAGCTGCAACTTCGCAGCAAGACTGCCGCACCGGCAGCCGCGGCGCAATAAGCAGCCTGCAGGCATTTGTTCCTGTGCATCGAAAAGCCGCCGTCATGGCGGCTTTTTGCATTGGCGCCTCGATTGACCGGACGCGACGGCAGTCTTCGTCGTTGCGCGCTATGGTTGGTGCGTTCTGTGACCTCGGCGTCTTTTGTGCCGTTTCAGGCGCTCACCATCTAAGCCGATCCCTATTTTTTTCCATGCAATCCGACCCTATCGAACCGATCAACGCGGCGCCTTTCGTGCCCATGCCATCGTTCGATCCACGCACCGTGCCCGTTATGGCCGTCGACCACCATTTGCCCGTAGTCGCTGCGTCGCAGCTGACAGACCTCGCGTTGCGTGCGCGCTTTGGGACGCCGCCGACCTGGTCGCCTGAAGTGCGGCGCGAGCCGCGCTTTGCCGACCGCGTGCCGGCTCAGGCAGCGGTGCTGGTGCCGATTGTCATGCGCGAGGTGCCGACGGTGCTGCTGACCGAGCGCACGACGCATCTGTCGACCCACTCCGGCCAGGTGGCGTTCCCGGGTGGCCGCGTCGATCCGGAAGACATTAACGTCGCCGCGGCGGCGATGCGCGAAGCGTGGGAAGAGGTCGGATTGGAGTCGCGTTTCATCGAGGTGCTGGGCAGCTTGCCAACTTACACCACTGGCACTTCTTTCATCATCACGCCAGTGGTCGCGCTGGTGAAGCCGGGGTTCGAGCTCACCATCAACCCCTACGAAGTCGCGGACTCGTTCGAAGTGCCGCTGGCGTTCCTCATGAACCCTGCGAACCACCGTCGTCACAGCATTGTGTGGCAATCATCCGATGGCGAATCGCAGCGGCGCGAGTGGTTCTCGATGCCTTACCAGGACGGTGCGCACGAGCGCTTCGTTTGGGGCGCCACGGCCGGCATGCTGCGCAATCTCTATCGCTTCATGATCGCCTGATAGCCGTTGTCGCAAAAGCCCTCGTCGCTATCATCGAAGGATGAGCTTTTTTGCCATCCTGTGCGCGTTGCTGATCGAACAGGTGCGGCCGCTCACCTTTCATAACCCGATCTACGGCGGCGTGCTCGCCTGGACGCGCTGGATCAGCCGCAATTTCGACGCGGGCAAGCCGCATCACGGGTGGATCGCATGGGCCATTTCCGTGTTCGTACCGACGCTGATCGCACTCGGCGTGCACTGGCTTTTGGTGCTCACCCTGGGCTTGCCTTTTGCCGTACTGTGGAGCATCGCGGTGCTTTATGTCACCTTGGGCTTTCGGCAGTTCAGCCATCACTTCACCGGCATTCGCGATGCGCTCGACGATGGCGATGAGCCGCTCGCCCGATCGCTGCTGGCGCATTGGCAGCGTGTCGACGCAGCAGACTTGCCGCGCAGCGAAATCGTGCGTCATGTGATCGAGCATTCGGTCATTGCTGCTCACCGACACGTGTTCGGCGTGCTGGCGTGGTTTTCGATTCTGGCCGCGTTCGGACTCGGGCCGGCCGGCGCCGTTTTCTATCGCATGAGCGAGTTCGTGGCGCGCTACTGGGTGCACAAGAGCGGCGCGACGAACCAGCCGTCGAGCGTGTGGGTGCAACAGGCGGCGCACCGTGCGTGGGGCGCCATAGACTGGCTACCGGCGCGAATCACGGCGCTCGGCTTCGCGGTGGTCGGCAGCTTCGAAGAGGCGATCGATTGCTGGCGCAACGACGCGAGTCGCTTCCCCGATGCGAACGACGGCGTGATCCTGGCGGCGACGTCGGGCGCAGTGAATGTGCGGCTCGGTGGCGGTACGCTGAGCCCGGTGCCGATCACCGATCCGTTGCAGCGCGCCCAGGCCGGCGACCCTCTGCTGAGCGCGCGCAGCTTCGACAGCGGAAGCACGCCGGGCCGCGAGCCCGAGCCGGCGCATCTACGCAGTGTGGTCGGCCTGGTGTGGCGATCGGTCGTGATGTGGATGGTGTTGCTGGCGCTGTTGACGCTGGCGCGCCTGCTTGGTTGACCGCGTTGGGCGCGCCGAAGTCGGGCTTCTGGAGCCCGCGCATCGCGGCACTGCAGCCGTACGTGCCGGGCGAGCAGCCGCGCATCGACAACCTCGTCAAGCTCAACACCAACGAGAACCCGTACCCGCCGTCACCGCTTGCCATCGATGCGATACAGCGTGCGTCCGAAAGCGGGCTGGAGCGCTACCCCGATCCGACTTCGATGGCGTTGCGTGAAGCCATCGCGCATCGACATGGGTTGAACAGGCAGCAGGTTTTCGTCGGCAACGGATCGGACGAAGTGCTTGCGCACGCGTTCTTTGCTTTCTTTCAGCAGGCTGATCCGCTGCTCCTTCCCGACATCACTTACAGCTTCTACAAGGTGTACGCGCAGCTCTATGGCATCGCCTGCGAGCTGCAGCCAGTGGATGATGACCTGCGTATCGACGTCGATGCGCTAGCAGCGCGCGCGCAGTCTGTCGACGGCTGTGCCGGCATCGTCATAGCCAACCCAAATGCACCGACCGGCATCGGCCTGCCGCTCAAGCGCATCGAGCAATTGCTGATGGCCTGCCCGCATCGCGTCGTGCTGGTCGATGAGGCCTACGTCGACTTCGGCGGCGAAAGTGCATTGCCGCTGGTGGCGCTCTATCCGAACCTGCTCGTGGTGCGAACTTTGTCGAAGTCGCACTCGCTGGCCGGATTGCGTGTCGGCTTCGTCTGCGGACAGTCGCATCTGATCGAAGCGTTGACGCGCGTCAAAGACAGCTTCAACTCGTATCCACTCGATCGCCTCGCGAGCGCTGGCGCCGTCGCGGCGATCGAGGACGAGCGCTACTTCGAATCCACGCGCAAAGCGGTGATGGACACGCGCGAGGGCCTCAGCTTGCAGCTGGAAGACCTGGGCTTCGAAGTGCTGCCGTCACAAGCCAACTTCGTCTTCGTGCGCCATGCTGATCACGATGCAGCCATGCTCGCTGCCGCGCTGCGGGAACGGGCCGTGCTTGTGCGCCATTTCGCGCAGCCGCGCATCGACCAGTACCTGCGTATCAGCATTGGCACGCGCGATCAGTGCAGCACGCTGATCGATGCGCTGCAGACCGTGCTCGGCTGATGTCCTGCGCCGGTCTCGGTGTCGATCATGGTCGCCGCTACGGTGGTCGCTGGATCGCTGCCTTAGTGTTCGTCGTCGCGTGGCTGTCGCTGTGGGCGAGCGCGGCGCATGGGGCCGAATGTCCGCCCGCGCCGAATCTGGCTGCAGGTCAGCTGACGCCGACGCTGGGCGAACCGCGCGATCGCGGTTTTCTTTGGCGCATCAGTGCGGCCAGCCACACGTCATGGCTCTATGGAACGATCCATATCAACAAGCAGGACTGGGCGTTGCCGGGACCAAAGACTGCTGCGGCCTTGCGCGCCAGCAAGACGCTCGCGCTGGAAATGGACGTCGACGATCCTTCGATCCAGCAGCGATTCGCGAAGCTCATCTCGCGCCACGCTGGCGACGTGCCGACGGCGCTCGTGCCGCGGGTGAATGCGCAGCTGACACGCGTTTGCCTGCCCGAAACCTTGGTCGGACAAATGCACCCCTCGATGTTGCTGAGCACCATCGAATTGATCGGCCTGCGTGCCGATGGCTTGTACTTCGAGTACGGTGCCGACCAGATGCTGGCCGGGCAGGCACGCGCCGAACGCAAGCCGATCGTCTCGCTCGAAACGCCGGAGGTACAGGCCGCTGCGCTGCTTGGTCTGGATGCGGTGGTCGACGTCGACGAGATCACGGATGCGCTCGACGCGCTGGAAGGAGATCGCTCCAAAGCCTTGACCCGAACGCTGCTGACGACCTGGGCGGAGTCGGATTTGTCCAGACTCGAAAGCTACGCACAGTGGTGCGATTGCATGACCACGCCAAAAGAGATCGCCGCGATCAGGCGCTTGATCGACGACCGCAATCCGGCGCTCGCTGGTGCCATCGATGCGCTGCACAAAAAAGGCCGCAGCGTATTCGCCGCGGTGGGCGCGCTTCACATGGTCGGGCCCGCCGGCCTGCCAGAGCTCTTGCGCCAGCGCGGCTACCGGGTGGAGCGCGTGGCGTTCGCATCGGGTGCGGCTGTCCTACCGCGCGCCGCTCCTAACTCACTGCCTGGTCAGTAGCGCGTCTGGCTCAACTCGGCAAACAATTCGCCGTATATCTTGTAGCGAGTCGCGCTGATGGCGCCCGGTTTGTCGGCGGTTTCTACATTCGCAATGACACCGCAGCCCGGTTCGTGCAGATGCGTGCAGTTGTAGAACTTGCAGTTGTTCGCGTGCGCGGCGATATCGGGCATCAGGCCGGTGAGCTGCGTCGGCGAGATGTGATGCAGGCCGAACTCCTGGAACCCCGGCGAGTCGATCAGTCCGGTGGTGTGGTCGGCATCGACCCAGTACCAGGTCGTGCTGGTGGTGGTGTGCTTGCCCGAATTCAGCGCCTGCGAAATCTCGCGGGTCAGTGCGGTGGCGCCGGGCACCAGCAGGTTGATAAGCGTGCTCTTGCCCGCACCCGAAGGGCCGAGTACCAGCGTGGTTTTACCGGCCAGCAACTTCATCAGCGATTCGCGATCGGCCTCGCCCGATGCCTTCAGAGACAACGGCAGCACGCCATGCTGCATTCGCCGGTAAGGCAACAGCTTTGCCCAGGCGCGTTCGAAGGGCAGCGCCAAGTCGCTCTTGTTGAGCGCGATGATCGGTGTGATGCGCTCAGCCTCGGCAGCGATCAACGCTCGCGCAAGTTGATGCTCTGAAAAATCAGGCTCGGCGGCGATCAGGATCAGCACGTGGTCGAGGTTGGCCGCGAACGACTTGGTGCGGATCTCGTCTTGCCGATAGAAGAGGTTGCGACGCGGCAGCACCTGCTCGATGGTGCCTTCGTCTTCGGTCGCTTGCCAGCGCACGCGGTCACCGACGACCGACTGGCTCTTCTTGCCACGCGGGTGGCAAATGAGGCGTTCGCCCTCGGGCGTTTCGACGAGGCAGTGACGACCGTGGGCAGCGATGACGAGGCCATCGCGCAGGGTGGCGCCGCCGGGAAGATCGCGTGGCTGCTTAGCCAATGGCGCGATACCTGATATGGCTCATGCAGCAATTCTCATGCGGTGGAAGCGGTCGACAGCAGCGCATCGGCTTGGCGGGCGCAGTCGAAGTCGGTAGCTGAAAGCCCGCTCACGTCATGTGTGTTGAAGCGCACCACGCATCGGTTGTAGTGCACCGACAGATCGGGGTGATGGTCTTGCATGTGGGCGATGAGGGCCAGCGCATTCACGAACGCCATCGTCTCGAAGTAGTTATTGAAGCTGTACGTCTTTTCGATGACGACATCCGCGCCGTCGCCGCTCAGCTTCCAGCCGGCGAGCTTCGACAGGCTGGCGACGATCTCGGTCGCAGTCAATGCTCTGCGCGGCAAGACTTTCCAATCTTTGGGTTTGAACATGCTGTTGCTCATGGTGCGCTTTCAGGGTCAGGCTGTTGCCGGCACGAGCGCCATGCGTTGCAGGCGCTCGGAGGCGGGCGGATGCGAATAGTAGAACTTGACGAACACCGGGTCAGGCGTGAGCGTCGAGGCGTTGTCCTGATAGAGCTTGAGCAGTGCGGCAGACAGGTCGGCGCCACTGCTTTGCGAGACGGCATACGCGTCGGCTTCGAACTCGTGCTTGCGCGACAGGCGTGCCGACAGCGGCGCCACGAAGAAGCCGAAGACCGGCACAGCGATCATGAAAAGCAGCAGGGCCAACGCGCTGTTGGGCGAACCCATGTTGGGCTGCACGCCCAGACCGGTAAAGAACCAGCTCTGCAACGAGACCAAACCCAGCAACGCGAAGCCTGCGAGGCTTAAGGCGAACATGGCGACCAGTCGCTTCACGATGTGCTTGTGCTTGAAGTGTCCGAGTTCGTGTGCGAGCACGGCCTCGACCTCGGAGGCGCTCAGCTGGCGTAGCAATGTGTCGTAGAACACAACGCGCTTGCTTGCACCAAAGCCGGTGAAGTACGCGTTGGCATGCGCGCTGCGCGTGCTGCCGTCCATCACGAACAGGCCTTTGGCCGCGAAGCCGCAACGCTTCATCAACGCGGTCACGCGCGCCTGCAGCGTCGGGTCGTCGAGCGGCTTGAACTTGTTGAAGAGCGGCCCGATGACGCTGGGGTAGATCAGCATGAGCAGCAGGTTAAAACCCATCCACGCGCACCAGGCCCAAAGCCACCAGAAGGTGCCGGCTGCGCCCATCAGCCAGAGGATCAACGCAGCGATGGGCAGGCCGATCACCGTGCCCAGCACCGTCGACTTCACTGCATCGGCCAGCCACAGCTTGAGCGTCATCTTGTTGAAGCCGAAGCGCTCTTCCAACCTGAAGGTTTGCCAGAGCGTGAAGGGCAGTTCGAGCAAGCCACCGATCGCCGCGAACGCGACGAGCAGCGCCAATTGCTGGGTCATGCCGCCGCCAAGCCAAGCGAGCAGCAGCTTGTTGACCACATCGAGGCCACCGAGCAGCGTCCAGCCCAGCAAAATTACGACGCCCCACGCCATCTCGATCAAGCCGAAGCGCGACTTGGCGATGGTGTATTCGGCCGCTTTCTGGTGCGCCGCGAGGCTGATGGTTTGAGCGAACGGCGTCGGCACGTTGTTGCGGTGCCGGGCGACGTGGCGCATCTGCCGTGAGGCGAGCCAGAACTTCACGAGCAGGCCGGCAACCAGCGCAGCGGCGAAGGCGACAGTAAAGATCATCGATGAGGACATGGGCCACGAGTTTAGTCCCCGCACCTGCGCCTCGCAGGCCATCGGTGACAATCCCCCGATGCCTGAACCTACTGATTCGACTGGTGCTCCGACCACTGCTGCAACTGCGACACCGACGTCCGCCGCAGCGCCCGTAACGCTTAAAAAGAGCGACCTGAACCTGGTGTGGCTCGATTGCGAGATGAGCGGCCTCGATCCGGAAAAAGAGCGCTTGCTCGAGATCGCCGTTGTCGTCACCGGTCCCGATCTGACGCCTCGGATCGAAGGCCCCGTGCTGGTCATTCACCAGACCGACGAAGTGCTCGACGCCATGGATGCGTGGAACAAAGGCACGCATGGCCGTAGCGGCCTGGTCGACAAGGTGAAAGCGTCGACGCTCGACGAAGCGACGGCCGAGCAGCAGATGCTCGAGTTCATCTCTAAATACATTCCCAAGACCAGCTCGCCGATGTGCGGCAACACCATCGGTCAGGACCGGCGGTTTCTGGTCAAGTACATGCCGAAGCTCGAGGCGTACTTTCACTACCGCAACCTTGATGTCAGCACGTTGAAGGAACTGGCCAAGCGCTGGAAGCCGAGTGCGTACAGCAGCTTCAAGAAGCAGCAAGCGCACACCGCTTTGGCCGACGTGCACGAGTCGATCGAAGAGCTGGCGCATTACCGCACCACCTTTCTGCGTTTGACCGACTGACGATTAGGTAAAAACCCGGAGCCATGCGATAATCGATGGCTTCGCTGCGGTGAGCCTTTGGTGGCAACGGCAGCGTCTCTTGCATCTCCCTGTCTTGCACACCGCGCCCGATTGCTTTCGGTAACCAGTTTCTCTGGTTCCGGCTGCAAATCAAAAAGGCCGCAGCCCTGGCGAAAGCCTCTGCTGAATGTCGTTGGATGGTTGATGTTTTTAACCACCAACGGAGCGCCGCTTACGGCAGCGCTCGCGTATGAAGATTGAATCATGACCGACGCTTTTGAAGCGCAGGGCGAATTCGCGCCTGTGCAATCCACTGAATTTTCCGTTGCTCCCGACACCGTGTCGGAAGCACCCATCCTGGAAACACTCGACGCAGTCGCGCCGGATGTCGAACCAAACAACGAAATCGCTACCGCTGCTGATGAAGCAATCGTGGAAGCGCCTGCGCTGCCGAACGGCTTCGTCCGTCTCGGCCTCGCACCTGAACTGATCGCCGCCGTCGCCGACCTGGGCTTCACCCAGCCGACCACGGTGCAAGACAAGGTCATTCCGCTCGCCATGGGTGGCGATGTCGATCAAAACGGCGCTGCACGTTTCGTCGACCTGATGGTGTCGAGCCAGACCGGCAGCGGCAAGACCGCCGCTTTCCTGCTGCCTGTGCTGCACACGCTGCTCAAGCGCCAGGCAGAGGCCGAAGCCGAAGCCAAGGCCGAGTTTCAGCGCCAGGCCGCTGAAGCTGCTGCCCGCGGTGAAGCGCCGCTCAAGAAGCCGAAGCGCAAAGACCCGACCAGCAACCGCAACTTCAAGGCTGCCACGCCAGGCGCCTTGATCCTGTGCCCGACGCGCGAACTCGCGCAGCAGGTCGCACACGACGCCATCGAGCTGGTCAAGCATTGCCGCGGCCTGCGCATCGCCAACGTGGTGGGCGGCATGCCCTACCAGTTGCAGATCGCCAAGCTGCAGAACGCCGACCTCGTCGTCGCTACGCCAGGTCGTTTGCTCGACCTGCAGCGCTCGATGCAAATCAAGCTCGATCAGGTCAAGTTCCTGGTCGTCGACGAAGCCGATCGCATGCTCGACCTCGGTTTTTCCGACGATCTCGCAGAAGTGAACCAGCTCACGATCGGGCGTCAGCAAACGATGATGTTCAGCGCGACTTTCGCGCCGCGCATTCAGCAACTGGCCCAGCGCGTGATGCGCGAACCCCAGCGCATCACCATCGACAGCCCGCAAGAAAAGCACGCGAACATCAAGCAAGTGCTGTTCTGGGCCGACAACAGCCAGCACAAGCGCAAGCTGCTCGACCATTGGTTGCGTGACACCACCATCAACCAGGCGATCGTGTTCGCCAGCACGCAAGTCGAGTGCGACGGCCTCGCCGCCGACCTGCAGCAAACCGGCTTCAGCGCCGTGGCATTGCATGGCGCGCTGAGCCAGGGCCTGCGCAATCGTCGCCTGATGGCACTGCGCCAGGGCCAGGTGCAGATCCTGGTGGCAACGGACGTGGCCGCACGCGGCATCGACGTGCCGACGATCACCCACGTCTTCAACTTCGGCTTGCCGATGAAGGCCGAGGATTACACCCACCGCATCGGTCGTACCGGCCGTGCAGGGCGCGATGGTTTGGCCATCACGTTCGCCGAATTCCGCGATCGCCGCAAGATCATGGACATCGAGCAGTACAGCCGTCAGCAGTTCAACTCCGAGACCATCCCCGGTCTGGAACCGCAACAGCGCATGCCGCAATCGCGCCCGCCGATGGGCGAGTTCCGCGGCGGTGCCCGCGACAGCCGTGACAACCATTCGCGTGACCGCAAGTTCGGCGGCGGTGGTGGCGCTGGCGGCCATCGTGGTGGCTTCGGCGGCGGCAATGGCGGCGGCTTTGGTGGCGGCAACAGCAACTACGCTGGTGCGACCGGCTTCAACGACCGCGCTCCGCGTGGTCCGAGCGCACCGGGCCCGCGTGGCAACTACCAGGGCAACATTGGCGGCAACAGTGGCTTCGGCGGCGGTAACAATGCCGGCTTCGGTGGCGGCGCTCGCGAAGATGGCGGCGGCTACGGTCGCAAGCCCGGATTCGGCGACGGCGCACCGCGCGGTGGTGCTGGCGGTGGTCGCAGCGAGGGCTTCGCGCCCCGCGGCGCAAGCGCTGGCCACGGTGGTGCCGGCAAGGTGTTCGTTCCTCGCGAAGCTGCCAAGCGCGCTCCGTTCAAGCCGACGCGCTAAACCGAATGTCAGCGCCTGCAATGGCGCTTGATCGAAAGGCCCGCCCTCGCAAGACGGCGGGCCTTTCGTTGTCTACTCAACTCGCATGTTGCAAGCCGTTCATGAGTCCGGTGCGTGCATGGCAGTTGATGTACTCGTAGCGCTGCTCGTCCGCCTTCAAAACCGAGACCTCGTGATACACGCGCAGCTTGACCTGGAACTCGAGCGCCTGCACGTAGCGCATGAAGCCGCCGAAGATCGCCACGTGCGTCGGATGCGATTCGGCCCAGCGTTCCATGTCTGCCAATGACCGCCAATAGCTGAGACCGAACGACTTTTGCAGTGGCGCACCCGCGGCGTCGAGATGGGTCATGTAGCGGTTGCTGTAGCAGCCGATCGACAAACCCCGGTCGCGCAGAAAGTCCATGCCTTCGCGCAACACGGGCTCCATTTCTTCGACATACATCGTGTGTTCCGTGCCCGCGGTGTCGGTCCATTCCTGACCGGAGCGGATCATCGCGATGTTCTGGTGACCAGCGACTTGAACGCGCTGGCCTGGCAGCGGCGCACCGGCCACGATCGCGCGCCAGCCCGACGGCGACATCGCATCGGTCTGCGACAGTGGAATGCGGTCGCGCATCGAGCCCCAGTAGCCGTGCTCCTGCAGTTCGCCGCTGAGTTTGCCCATGACCATGCCGACGCCTTCGAAGCGATCGGGCGTGTTGAACATGGTCTCGTAGTGCTCGACACGCGGCGATGCGATCTCGCGAAAGTAGCCGAGCCCTTCGGTGAGCCGCACGTCGTCGTACCACCATGCATCGATTGCGGGAGTCGCGCACCAGCGTGCATGGCTCGCCGTGTCGTTCCAGTACGCGATGGCGATCATATTGTCGAAGCCATCGGCATCGACATAGTGCGTGAGGTCGTGATGACCCGGTCCGTCGGCAAGCGCGAAGCCAGCAGCGATCTTCATCAGTGCGGCGCAGGCTTTGCCCTGCATCGCGACGCCGCGCGACTGCACGCCGAAGTAGCCCATTACGACCTGCGTGACCGACGGCGCGGCACGCGCCGACCACACGGGATAGGGCGGTGCGTAGTCGTCCTCGACCCGGCGATGCCGTGTACGCGGACACTTCAAATGCTCTGCGATGGCGGATTCCATGAGTTGCTCCGTGGCTCGGTTGCGGTCAGGCAGCGAGCGGGACGCGCGCGCCTGGCGAGGTGGATTCCGCGGCAACGGCGGGCGAAGGGGCGACCGGCGCAGCCACCTCGAACGCACCCGATTCGCGCTCGGCCGTCCGCTCGAAAACCACCGCCTCACGCCGTGTCTTGTTCAACAGCAGGCGCGTGACGTCGGGTCGCGAGTAGTGCCCGCTCGGGTCCCCCGCCGCCTTGGCGAGCGAGATCATTCCGAGTTCGATTTCGGCGATGACCAGGCCTTCCTGGTCTTCCGGGAGATTGGTTCCCATTGGCGAGCCGTCCGGGCCGTAGATGCGCGCAAAGCCGCCTCCGGTGAGCAGCATCTGCTTCTTGCCCGCGTCGGTGCAGAGCAGGTCGCTCATCGCCGGCGACACGGTGGCACAGGGTGCGATCACGAAGCACTGGCCTTCCGCCGCATAGACCTGGCTTGCCGCGTTGTTGACCTCGGCTCCAAGCGCGTATGCGCCGCCGCGGTAGAGAGAAAAGCTCGGCCATGCGCCGCAATGGATCTGCTCGTTCTGCGCGTACATGGCGTACTTGCTGAGCGGTTGCAGATGCTCCCAGCAGCAGAGCGAGCCGATATTGCCGATCGCTGTTTCGCACACCGTCAGGTCGGAGCCGTCGCCTTCGCCGAACACCGTGCGCTCGACGTGCGTGGGCTTGAGCTTGCGGCGCGTCTGTACCGTGTTGCCCTGGTCGTCGATCAGCATCTGCGCAATGTAGAGGCTACCGCCAGCTTTCTCGCTGTAGCCTGTGGACAGCCAGATCTTGTGCTTGCGCGCCGCATCGCGGAGCCGATCGAAGTCGGGTGAGCCGACCACCAGCGAGTTGTCGTTGTAGCGCTGCACGAACTGCATGCCCCACGCTGGTGAATCGAGCCAGATCCACCACGGATAGCCGGGCAGCCAGGTCTCCGGAAACGCGATGAGCTTGACGCCTTGCGCGGCAGCGTCGGCCATCAGGTCGATGGTCTTGTCGATGGTGCCGTCGAGGTCGAGGAACACCGGCGCCGCCTGCACGGCAGCGACGCGAAACTTGGGATGGGCAGCACGGGGCATGTTGGTTTCTCCTGGCGGGTTGGAAGGATCGGCCGCGCCGTGCGCTTCGGGTTTGCGCGATGGCATGCGGGTTGCTTGAAGCGTAAGTTCGCCGCCAGCAAACACTTTGTCCGACACGCGCGGCGTTCTTGTTCCAGCGTGGCAGAACGCATTTCGAGAACGCACTTCTGGACCGCACTTCGGGAGTTACCCATGAATCAATTGCTCAGCACCGACGCGGTTCCCCGCAACCAGCGACTCGCGTACTGGACCGACATGATCTGCAACGTCTACGTGCAGCTCGGATGCGATCCGGTGCGCCCGGACGAGGCAGGCAATTTCGAAGGCAGCATCCGGCAGCACACGCTGCCCAGCCTCGACGTGTCGGTGGTGACGTCGAGCGCACAGAACGTGACACGCACCGCAGGCCATATTGCGCGCTCGTCGGACGATTATTTTCTGGTGAGCATCCAGGCGAAGGGCAAAGGGATGGTGCGGCAAGACGGCCGCGACGCGGTGCTGTCGGCCGGCGACTTTGCGCTGTACGACAGCACTCGGCCCTACGAGTTGCGCTTCGACGATGCGTTCGAGCAGATCGTGCTCAAGCTGCCGGGCGAGCGTCTGCGCAGCGAACTGCGCAACACCGAAACACTGACCGCCACGACGGTGTCCGGCCGTGAAGGCGCCGGGCACCTGTTGCTCGGCATGATTCGGACGCTGCGAGAAGACATCGACACCTTGCAGCCGGCTTCAGCGCTCGCCGTGGCCAACGGCGTGCAGAGCATTCTTGTCGCGGGTCTGCAGACCTTGCCGGCGGCGCGCGCACCCGGCCTCAGCAATCTGACGGCCTATCACTTGGCTCGCGTGAAGCGCCGCATCGACGAGCAACTGGCCGACCCGACGTTGTCCGTGAGCAGCCTGGCCGCCGAGCTCGGTGTGTCGGCCAGCCACATCCATCGGGTCTTCAAGAGCGAGCCGCTCACCGCCTCGCAATACATCTGGGAACGCCGGCTCGAAGCATGCAGCAAAGACCTGCTCGAGCCACGGCTGGTCGGTCGGCCTGTGGGCGAAATCGCCTATGCGCGAGGCTTCAACGACGCTGCGCATTTCAGCCGCGCGTTCCGTGAGCGCTTCGGTTGTTCACCGCGCGAGTGGCGTAATTCACGGATGCAATGATGCTGATGCGCACAGCCCGCTTTTAGCCTTCAGCCGTGCGAAAGTTCCCTATTTGTAACCGATATGTAACTGACAATCCGGGCATGACACAACCCGACCAACTCACAGATCAAGACCTCATCGCGCGCACCTTGAACTGGCGCCGCGCGGTCATGCATGGCGACGAGGGGGCACGTCATGTGGCGCAAGCGCACGAGGAGGAAGCGCGACGTCGCTTCGCCGGCGCGACGACCATCAACGGGACGTTGGAGGCGTTGGAGCCAAAGCGCAAGCCGTTGTGGCAGCGGCTGCTTCCTTGATGTTCAGATGAGCTTCAGCGCAGCACCAGCACCGGCAGAGAAGAGTGCGTGAGCACATGCTGCGTCTCGCTGCCCAGCAGCAACCGCTTCAACCCCTTGCGGCCATGGGATGCCATCACGATCAGCTCGCTGCGATGCTTGCGTGCCGCGCGGATCACCGATTCGGCCACCTGATCGGAACTCATGGTCGCGGTCTTGATGTCCACGCCTTTGGCCTTGGCGGCCGTAACGATGTCGTCGAGCACGGCTTGCGCGGAATCGGCCCAGCGCTTTTCGGTGGTTGCGATCTCCTCGGCAGAAAACGCCATCGCGCCATCGAGGTAGCTCGTCGGATAGCGCGGCACGACGGTCAGCGCGACCAGTTGCGCGTCGTGCAGCGCCGCCAGCGTGATGGCAGCGCGCACGGCCTTCTTCGACAACGTAGAGCCGTCGGTGGCTACAAGAATGCGTTTGAACATGGATCGATCCTCAAGTGTCTGGCGCGATCTTGCGGCCGAGCGATGTCATCGGGTTTGACGCACATCAAAGCCGCCGCACCTTGAGCGTCTGCCTCGACCAGTAAGGACCGTCGAGCCGGTCGAGCCGTACTTCACCACCAGTCGAAGGCGCATGCACGAAGCGCCCTTCACCGACGTAGATGCCGGCATGCGTCGGCCGTCCGCTTCCGAAAAGCACCATGTCGCCGGAGCGGAGTTCGCGTGTCGCTACCGGATCGCCGAAGTCGGAGAGTTGCGCCACCGTGCGCGGCGGCGCGGCGCCCATGCGGGAGCGGTAGACATAGCCGATGAGGCCGCTGCAATCGAAGCCGCCTTCGATCGTATTGCCACCGTATCGATAGGGCGTACCGACCAGGCCGAGTGCATGGATCGCGATGTCGTTGGCTTGCTCCGATGACAGCGCGGCGCGTGGCGCGCGGGGCGCTGAAGTTTGCTGACTGCCACAACCCGCGAGCAATGCGGCGGCTAGGAGAAGCGCCGAGCCGGGAAGCCGCCGCATAGGCGTCATCGAACGAGCGCCATCAGGCGAGATGCTCGGCCAGCACGCCTTGCGCCGACACATAGCGGGTCGGAGGCGCGATGCCGAGGCGTTCGCGCGCTGCGGGGAGCGGCTCGTGCAAAAGCAACTCGTAGTCTTCACCCAGTAGCCACGCCGCCTTGCGGCCGTTGCGCCAGCCTTCGATCACCGCACGCGCGAACACGGAATTTCCAGTCACGCGCAGACTCTTCAAGGAGGCAGCCAACGCAATAAAGGCCCAGCCCAGTCCGCCCGATTGGGCGAAGCTGAACGCGACCAGCGCCGCTTCACCCAGACTCTCGTCGGCCTTGTAGCCGGTGAGCACGTGCCAGATGTCGTGCACGTCGCGCGTGCGCCTTGCGCTCCATGCGTAAGGGTCTTCGACCAGCGGCTCACGGTTGAGATTGGATATCTCTGCCAGACCGGCGGCGCTGTATCCGGTTCGTTCAAGAAACGCGCGGTACTCGGCGCCGACGGTGCCCGGCGCAAAGCTCGCGATGAAGGCCGGATCGGAGAATCGCTCCGCTAGTTCGACGCGGCGGTAGGCAAGCTTTCTGCCAGCCGGCGTGTGCATCAAGCGAGCGTAGTTATGGCGCGGTACCGGGCCGTTGAGCGCTCGCATGATGACGAACACCTGTGTCGTGTCGTTGCCATCGGCGAGCAGCTTGCGAATGGCGCCGAACGCTGTCGGGAAGTCGCGTTTGTACGGTGTGGGAGATGCTGAAGTCGTCATGGTTTTTTCTTGAACAGCCCACAGCGCAATCACTGAGAAGTCACTGAGGAGACACTGTGCAGTCTCGCGGTCTCCGGGCAGGACTTATTTTCACCGCCCCAACGTTGCGGTGGAAGACCGTCAGGCTGGGCATTGCTGGTTGACTTCCGCGCGCACCATGCCCAGAATCGGTCCCGCTCCGGGGTGCACGCAAGCGCGTGCTGAGATGGTCAGTCCGAACCCGCGAACTTGATCTGGTTCATACCAGCGTAAGAAGAGCTGCGACTCCCCTGTGTGCCCGTCCGCCGATGACGGGCGCCGCCCCGGAGCCATCGCGGAGCACCCGTTGTCTTGCAACCAGGAGTGCCCCGCATGAATGCCATCGACAAGTTCGCGTCTCTTCTCGCGCTCACCCGCGAACCCTTTCCCGCTTCCACCAAAGGCGTCATCGCCGGCAGCCGCCCAGACCTCAACGTGCCGGTGCGCGAGGTGGCGTTAACCAATGGCGAGCGCGTCTCGCTCTACGACACCTCCGGCCCTTATACCGATGCCACGATCGACATCGACGTGCGCCGCGGACTGCCGAGCGTGCGCGATGTGTGGGTGGCCGAGCGCGGCGACACCGAAAGCTATGAAGGCCGCCTGCATCTGGCGCTGGACGACGGGGCGACGCATGCCGACCGCGATGCCCAGCGCATTGCCGAATTGCGTGCCGGCGCCGCCTCGCTGCAACGCACGCCACGGCGCGCCCGCACCGGTGCCGGCCAGAGCGGCAACGTGACGCAGATGCACTATGCGCGGCGCGGCATCGTCACGCCGGAAATGGAATACGTCGCGCTGCGCGAAAACGGCAAGCGCGAATGGATGGCGCCGTACATGGCCGATGCCGCGCGCGAAAAACGCCTCGCCGGCAACCCGATGGGCGCGCAGATCCCGAAGATCATCACGCCCGAGTTCGTGCGCGACGAAGTGGCCCGTGGCCGCGCCATCATCCCGGGCAACATCAACCATCCCGAAGTCGAGCCGATGGCGATCGGGCGCAACTTCAAGGTCAAGATCAACGCCAACATCGGCAATTCGGCAGTCACCTCGAGCATCGAGGAAGAAGTCGAAAAGCTGGTGTGGTCGATCCGTTGGGGCGCAGACAACGTGATGGACCTGTCGACCGGCCGCAACATCCACACCACGCGCGACTGGATCGTGCGCAACAGCCCGGTGCCGATCGGCACCGTGCCGATCTATCAGGCGCTCGAGAAGGTGAACGGCGTGGCCGAAGACCTCACCTGGGAGATCTACCGCGACACGCTGATCGAGCAGGCCGAGCAGGGCGTCGACTACTTCACCATCCATGCCGGACTGCGCCTGGGCTTCATCCATCTGACGGCGGGGCGGCGTACCGGCATCGTGTCGCGTGGCGGATCGATCATGGCCAAGTGGTGCATCACGCACCACAAGGAAAGCTTTCTCTACACGCACTTCGAAGACATCTGCGACATCATGAAGGCCTACGACGTGAGCTTTTCGCTGGGCGATGCGTTGCGCCCGGGCTGCGCATCGGATGCCAACGACGAAGCCCAGTTTGCCGAACTGCACACGCTGGGCGAGCTCACGAAGATCGCCTGGAAACACGACGTGCAGACCATGATCGAAGGACCGGGCCACGTGCCGATGCACTTGATCCAGGCCAACATGGACGAGCAGTTGAAGACCTGTCACGAAGCGCCGTTCTACACACTCGGCCCGTTGACCATCGACATCGCGCCGGGCTACGACCACATCGCCAGCGCGATCGGCGCGGCCATGATCGGCTGGGCCGGCACCGCCATGCTGTGCTACGTCACGCCCAAGGAACACCTGGGCCTGCCGGACCGCGACGACGTGAAGCAGGGAATCATCGCCTACAAGATCGCAGCCCACGCGGCCGACGTGGCCAAGGGCCATCCCGGCGCACGGGCGCGTGACGATGCGCTGTCGCAGGCGCGCTTCGACTTTCGTTGGCAGGACCAGTTCAACCTCGGTCTCGACCCCGACACCGCTCGCGAATTCCACGATGAGACCTTGCCCAAGGACAGCAGCAAGGTCGCGCACTTCTGTTCCATGTGCGGCCCGAAATTCTGTTCGATGAAGATCACGCAGGAGGTGCGCGAGTTCGCGGCACTGCGCGGCCTGACCGAAACACAGGCGCTCGATGCGGGCATGGCCAGCAAGTCAAGCGAGTTCAAGGCAGCCGGCGGCGAGCTCTACATTCCGATCGTGCCGCAGGCCTGAGTGGCGCCTTCCATGGCGCACGCCAAAAGCATGGGCATCGCCGGTGCCGGGCTGCTCGGGCGCTTGCTCGCCTGGCAGCTGTCGCGCGCCGGCCATGCGGTGACGGTGTTCGATCCGGCCGACGACGCGGTAGCGCGCTTCAACGGCCAGGGTGCCGCCGGCTTCACCGCGGCCGGCATGTTGAGCCCGCTGGCCGAACTCGACAACGCGACCGCCGACATCGCCGTGCGGGGTCTGCGTTCGATCGGGCTTTGGCGCGACATCGTGCGGCAGCTTCCGGGGCCGCCGCACTTCGCGGAACGCGGCAGTCTGATGCTCGCGCACCGCGCCGACAAGGGCAGCGCCGAGCGCGTGCTCGCCCGCCTTGGCAACCACGAAGTCGCCGGGCTGATGCCGGCAGAGACTCTCGATGCAGCCGCATTGGCAGTGCTCGAACCGGCGCTCGCCAGCGTGGCGCATGCATGGCTGCTGCCGGGTGAAGCGCAGATCGACGCTGCCGCCGCGATGGCGGCACTGCACGACGGCGCGGCCGGTGTGCGCTGGTGTTGGCAGCGCCGCGTGACCGACCTCGAGCCCGGCGCCCTGCACGTCGAGAGACTCGGCTGGCAGCGCTTCGACACGGTGTTCGACGTGCGCGGCGTGGGCGCGCGGCCCGCCTTGCCGGTGCGCGGCGTTCGTGGTGAAACTGTCTGGCTGCATGCGCCGGGACTCGGGCTGACGCGGCCCGTCCGACTGCTGCATCCTCGGCACCGCGTCTATGTCGTGCCGCGGCCCGGCGACGTCGTGATTGTGGGAGCGAGCGAGATCGAAAGCGAAGACCGCTCACCGGTGTCGTTGCAAAGCGCGGTCGAGTTGATGGCCGCGGCGCACAGCGTCTTGCCGGCACTGGCCGAAGCACGCATCCTGCGGCTCGACCGCAGCCTGCGACCCGCATTACCGGACCATGCGCCGGTGGTGGAAGTGCGCGACGGACTGGTGCGCATCAACGGACTGTTCAGGCATGGCTGGCTGCTGGCGCCAGCGTTGGTGGAAGAGGCGCTTGCTGCATGAACGACATGACTGACATGAACGACCTGAACCGCGTGACCGACGCCACCCAAACCGACATGCATACCGGCACGCCAATCGCAACGATCACCGTGCAACTCGACGGTGCACCTCGCGAAGTCGCTGCCGGCACAACGCTGGCTGCATTGATGCAGTCGCTGGGCCACGCGCCGCTGGCCATGGGCACGGCCATCAACGGCGACTTCGTGCCGCGCGGACAACGCGACCGGCGCGTGCTGGAAGGCGGTGATGTCGTGCTGTTTTTTCAACCCATCGTCGGCGGCTGAGCCGCGGAGACTTGTGATGACAGAACAACCCACGCAACCCGCCGCCACTGCATCCGACGACTTCTGGACGGTCGATGGCGTGCAGATGCGCAGCCGCTTCTTGCTCGGCACAGCCGGCTATCCATCGCCGCACACGCTGCGCGACGCCATCGCTGCCGCTGGTACGCAGGTCGTCACCGTCGGCCTGAAGCGGGCGATGGCAAGAACGGATGGCGGCGGTGGCGACAACGGCTTCATGACGATCGTGCGCGAGGCACTGCTGCGACAGGGCGCCCGCCTGTTGCCCAACACCGCCGGCTGTCGCACCGCACGCGACGCGGTCACGCTGGCGCACATGGCGCGTGAGATGTACGACACCCGGTGGATCAAGCTGGAGGTCGTGGGCGACGAGCACACGCTGCAGCCCGACCCGGCCGAACTGCTGGTCGCTGCACAGACGCTGGTTCGCGACGGCTTCGTAGTGTGGCCGTATTGCACCGACGACCTCGTCACCTGCCGGCGATTGCTCGATGCGGGTTGCGCCGTGCTCATGCCGTGGGGCGCGCCGATCGGCTCGGGGCAGGGGCTGTTGAACCCCTGGGCCCTGCGCACCTTGCGCGAGCGGCTGCCCGACGCGACGTTGATCGTCGACGCCGGCCTCGGTGCGCCCTCGCACGCGGCATTGGCGATGGAGATGGGCTTCGACGCGGTGCTGTTGAATTCTGCGGTCGCACAAGCGCGCGACCCGGTGCGAATGGCCGGTGCGTTTCGGCATGCCGTCGAGGCCGGGCGCGGTGGCTGGCAAGCCGGCGTCATGGCACGGCAAGACTTCGCGGTCGCCAGCACGCCGGTGGGTGGGCAACCATTTCTGATCGGCGAGGTCGCGCGATGAGGCCGCCGGTGATCTGGAGCATCGCCGGCACCGACAGTGGCGGCGGCGCGGGGCTGGCAGCCGATCAGCGCGCCGCCGATGCCTTCGGCGTGCACCTGTGTCCGGTGGTCGCGGCCGTGACGGCGCAGAACTCGCGCACTGTCGCGCGCATCGAGCCGCTGCCGGTCGCGTGGCTCGATGCACAGCTTGAAGCGCTTGCCGCCGACATGCCGCCACTCGCCATCAAGACCGGCCTGCTGGGCGGCGTGGCGCAAGTGGAATGCGTCGCACGATGGATCGACCTGCTGCGACGCGAGCGCCCTGTCGCACTGGTGGTCGATCCTGTGCTGGGGGCGAGCACCGGTGCGCAGTTCGCCGACGCGGCAGTGTTGCGGGCGTACCGCGATCTGCTGCTGCCGCGCGCCACGGTCGTCACGCCGAACGTGCGCGAGGCGCATCGCTTGTTGGAGGCGCAAGACAGCGGCCTTGGCGATAGCGATGACGCTGGCCGCAGCGACGTGCCGGCACTCGCCCGACGACTGCGCGCGTGCGGCGCTGCGGCGGTTTGCATTACCGGCGGCGACAGCACGGACCACGTGCAGAGTGCGGAGCGTGAGGCACTCGACTGGATCGACACCGAGCACGCCGCCGGCTGGCTCGCATCGCCGCGTGTCGACACGACGCACAACCACGGCACCGGCTGCACTTTCGCGAGCAGTGTTGCCGCAGCGTTGGCACTCGGCTACGTCGCGGCCGATGCGCTCGTCCTTGCGAAGATGGCGACCACGCAGGCGCTCCAAAGCGGTCATGCGGCGGGCACCGGCGCAGGACCGGTGATCGCGCGGCCGGGCTTTCACGCCGACCCTGCGCTGTTGCCGCGCATGTCGTGGGGCGAGGCGGCCTGCTTCGCGGCACCACGCCGCAGCGACGACCCGTTGCTGGGTCTCTACGCCATCGTCGACAGCGCCGAACGTGTGCGGCAGGTACTGGCCGCGGGCGTGCGCTCGGTGCAACTGCGCATCAAGACGCCGCCGCTGTCCGATTTAGCGAATCCGGCCCAACCGCCCGACGCGCGTTGCACTGCGCAGCTGCGCGACGAGATCGCGCGCAGCGTGGCGGCCTGCCGCGCGGCGAATGCCGAGTTGTTCATCAACGACCACTGGGCGCTGGCGCAGGAGTTGGGCGCCAGCGGCGTGCATCTCGGGCAGGACGACTTACTGGCGCTGGGTGAGGCGGGTCGCGGCGAGCTGCTGCGCAGTGGACTCGCACTCGGCATCAGTTCGCACAGTCTGTGGGAGCTGTGCCGGACCCGTGCCCTGGCGCCGCGCTACGTGGCGTGCGGGCCGGTGTGGCCGACGCTCACCAAAGACATGCCGTGGCGCCCGCAAGGGCTGGACAACCTGCGCTGGTGGAACGCCATGGCCGGTGCGCCAGTCGTTGCGATTGGCGGCATCTTGCAGCCGGGGCAGGTGAGTGAGGCGGCCGCGTGCGGTGTGTCGGGCGTGTGCGTCGTGCGCGCGTTGGGTGTCGACGCGACGACCACCGTGCCGGTGCTGGCGACGGCATTGCGCGAAGGCGTCGCAACCACGGCATTGAAGAAGCACAAGCGACCGGAGCAAGCTCAGCAAGAGTCGCTGCTGCCCCTGCCGCACCCCAGCCTGCCTAACGGTTGGGGACTTGCGCCGCCGCCCGGTAGTTGTCCTTGAAGCGATCCGGCACCCGCGGATCGTGACCCATCGCCACGCGCCGCACTTCGTCTGAATCGGTCGGTGCGTGGCCGACGCCGAGCGCAGAAGCGCGTGGCACCGAGCCCGCGACCACATGACTGGTCAGCCGCCCGATGCCCGTGATGTCCACTTCGACGGTGTCGCCCGGATCGACCGATCGTGAATGGCACGGCGTGCCGGTCAGCACCACGTCGCCGGGCATCAGCGTGATGTGGCGTGCAATGTCGGCCACCATGTAGTGCGGTCCCCAGACCATCTCGTCGCCGATGTGGGCCTCCTGAACGAGCAGGCCGTTGCGGTAGGTGCGCAAGGTCTGGTCGAAGATGTTGACGCCGGTCACCAGGCCCGGGCCGATCGGTAGCATCCCGTCGGCGCCCTTCACGCGCAGCATCGAGCCCTGGTCGGTGTCGCGAAAGTTCTGCAGTCCCATGTCGAGCGCCGGTGCGAAGCCGAGCATGTAGTCCCAGGCTTCGTCGGGCGTCACGTTGCGGCATACCTTGCCGATGACGACGGCGAGCTCGCCTTCGTAGTTGAGGTAGCTGCAGTCGGCAGGCTTCACGAGTTCACCGCCGTGCGCGTTCATCGCGGTCGGCGGCTTGGTGAAATAGGTCGGCGTCTCCGTCGGCTTGGCCTTGTTGCGCGTCTCCATGCCGCGCGAGCTGTACGACAGGTGCACGCAGATGATCTTGGTCGGCTCGCACGGTGGCAGGTGCGTGACATCGGCCAGCGCGACGTCGCGACCGTCGTCGAGTCGCAGCGTGTCGCCGTCGATCACGGTGCCCCAGTACGGCGAGCCATGGCTCAGCACACGGCGGCGCTCGACCCGCGGGCCGCGCATCACCGCTGGCAGTTCTGCGAACGGAAATTCGTGCAGGTACTTGCTCATGCTAAAGCCTCTTGCGTTGTCTTCGCCTCGGTGGTCTCGATGTCGAACCACATGTGGACGTTGCCGGTACCGCGTGCGTTCTCGTAGTCGGACAACGCGGTCCCCTTGCTGCGGCAATCGGCGCCACCGAGCGCACCGATCATCTGCAGGTAATGGCCGCCAAAACCTTCCCACGGCAGCGGGCGAAACTTGCTGTCCCATTGGTCGAGGACTAGGTCGTGCCGTCCTTGCGCAAGCAGCGCGATCGCTTCCTTGTCGGCCGCCACGTTCGATTGCCGTGACACGTTGGTCTCGTGGTACATCCGCGGATGTTTCTGCACCCAGTCGATCTCATTGAACTTGTGACTCAGCGCCCCTGAAGCCAGCAGCACCACGCGCTCGCCGATGTCGGCGTCCATACGCCGGATCGCCTCGCCGATGACGCGGCCCGACTCGAGGTAGTGGCGCGGCTGGCAGTTCTGGCACGTGCTGACCGACACCACCCGCTCACCGTGCACAAGCTTGTTGACTACGTTGATGGTCGCGTAGTGCCGCGGCAACGCTTCGTCATAGATCGCCTTGCTCATCACGCCCTGTTCCACCGCGACCTCTTCGATGAGCTCCGCGAGCGCAGGCGATCCGCGGTAGTCGTAGTGCTGGCCGTGCAGGTACCAGGGCATCTCGTCGGATGTGTAGGTGCCTTGCATGTGCGCACCGCCGTCGATGAGGTGATAGCCGGTCGTGAACCAGTGCGTATCGAACAGCACGAAGGTGTCGGGCCGTACCGCGTCGATGCGGTCGCGCAGGCGCTGGTAACCAGCGATCAGGTCCGAGTCCGCGCCGTCGCCCATCTTCACGCGGAAGTCGTCGTCCTGCATCAAGCCGGGGTGGTGCGACACCAGTGCGGCGCCGACGATCTGTGCCATGTCGTTCTCCTTTCAACGGTGGCTGAAGCTGGCCTTGAAAGGCTTCTTCGGCACGACGACGTCTTTCACGTCGCAGAAAAATTCGAAGCTCCAGTCGCCACCTTCGCGTCCGACACCGGAGCGCTTGATGCCGCCGAACGGCGCCGCCAGATCGCGGATGCCGAAGGAGTTGACCCAGATGAAACCGGTCGCGACCTGCATGGCAATGGCGGTCGCATGCGCCACCTCTCCGTAGCAGACACCGCCGAGGCCGTAGTCGGTTCCGTTGGCCATCGCGATGACTTCTTCGTCGTCGTCGAAGGTCTGCAGCGTGAGCACCGGGCCGAAGACTTCGTTCTGCACGATCTCCGAATCCTGCTTCACATGAGTGAGCATGGTCGGCTGGAAATACTGCGCACCGAACGGATGCATTGCGCCGCCCCACAGCAACTCGGCGCCGTCGGCTACGGCACGTTCGACGAACGCTTTCACGCGCTCGACCTGGCGCGGATGAATGATGGGGCCGACTTCCGTTGCAGCCTCGCGCGGATCGCCGACGGTCAGCTGTTCGACATGCGCCCGCATGCGCGAGACGAAGGCGTTGGCGACCTTCGAGTGGACGAGAAAGCGGGTGCCCGCGAGACACACCTGACCGGCGTTGCGATACATCAGCGCACCCGTCGCAGCCGCGCCGTCGAGGTCGGCATCTTC
Source organism: Variovorax sp. GrIS 2.14 (assembly GCF_046115955.1). Classification (NCBI taxonomy): domain Bacteria; kingdom Pseudomonadati; phylum Pseudomonadota; class Betaproteobacteria; order Burkholderiales; family Comamonadaceae; genus Variovorax; species Variovorax sp. GrIS 2.14. The sequence goes on along the minus strand of NZ_JBJXIA010000002.1, from coordinate 88,533 downwards.
GAGCACGATGAAGGGCGACTTGCCGCCGAGTTCGAGGCTGCATGGCACGAGGTTGGCCGCAGCGGCTTGCGCGATGCGCTTGGCCGTGCCGACCGAACCTGTGAACGAAACGCGTGCGAGTCGCGGATCGCTCACCAGACGCGCGCCCGTGGTCGCGCCCGCGCCCTGCACGAAGTTGAGAACACCCGGCGGCAGGCCAGCCGCATGGGCCGCGTCGGCCAGCATCGAGCAGGTGAGCGGCGCCCATTCGGGCGGCTTGACGACGACCGTGTTGCCCGCGGCCAGCGCCGGGCCGAGCTTCCAGGTCGTGAGCATCAGCGGTGCGTTCCACGGTGTGATGATGGCGACGACGCCCGCCGCATCGTGCCGCACGATATGCGTCGCCTGCTCGGTCTCGATCGGCCTGTCTTGCAACGTCAGTGCGTGCTCGGCGAACCAGCGAATGTTGAGCATCGCGCGTGGCACGACGCCATGCTTCATGCGCGACAGCAGCACGCCGGCATCGTTCGATTCGAGCATACAAAAGGCGTCGGCACGCTTGCCGATTTCGTCGGCGAAGCGGTCGAGGTTGGGCTTGCGGCCTTCGGCGCCAAGTGCGGCCCAGGCACGGAATGCGCGCTGCGCTGCCGTGATGGCAGCGTCGACCTGGGCATCGCTGCCTTCACTGATATGGCCTAGCACGCGCTGGTCGATCGGCGAGCGCAGCTCGAAGGTTTCGGTCGATGCGACGCGCTGGCCGTCGATGTAGTGGTCGGGTGAGACGTGGATACCCGCGACGTGGATCATGGAGGTCATGGTGGGTTCAGACGAATCGAAATGCGATGGCACCGAGCGGGCCGTAGTCGGCGTGAAAAACATCGCCCGCCGCCGCGGCCACGGGCCGCGTGAAAGAGCCGGCCAGCACGACTTCGCCGGCCTTCAATCCTTCGTCGTGCTCTGCCAGTTTGTTGACCAGCCACGCGATGCCGTTGGCCGGATGATTGAGCACGGCAGCCGCCAGGCCCGACTCTTCGATGACCCCATTCTTGTAGAGCAGGGCGCCGCACCAGCGAAGGTCGACCGCATCGGGTTTGACCGGCCGTCCGCCCATGACGATGCCGGCATTGGCTGCGTTGTCTGCGATGGTGTCGAACACCTTGCGCGGTACTTTTGTGATGCGATCGGCCTGCTCGATGCGCGCGTCGATGATCTCGATGGCGGGCACCACGTAGTCGGTCGCTGCGAGCACGTCGAAGATGCTGACGTTGGGGCCACGCAGGTCGCGCTGCAACATGAAGGCGAGCTCGACCTCGACGCGCGGAAGAATGAATCGTGCGGCCGGAATGTCGGCACCCTCGCGAAAGAACATGTCGTCGAGCAACGCGCCGTAATCCGGCTCGGTGATGTTCGAAGACACCTGCATCGCGCGCGATGTGAGGCCGATCTTGTGGCCCTTGATGGTGCGACCTTCGGCCAGCTTGAGGGCGACCCATTCCCTTTGTATGGCGTAGCTGTCTGCGATCTCCATCGCCGGATAGCGTTTGGAGAAATGTTCGACCTGCACGCGGCTGCGTTCGGATTCGTGCAGCGCGAGCGCGAGCGTCTTGTGTGTCGCGTGGTCGAGCATCGCGTTGTCTCTCGTTCGTTGTAACGGTCGCAAGTCTCCCTGCTAGCGGCCATGAAGACAATCGATGCTTTTGGGTCGATTGCGTAGCTGGGCTGGATAATCGAACGATGCCATTGCCCCGCTACACACTGCGCCAACTCGACGCATTCACCACCGTTTCCGACACGCTCAGCTTTACTGCCGCGGCCGATCGACTGGCGCTCACGCCATCGGCAGTGAGTCAACTCGTCGTCGAACTCGAGTCGTCTGCCGGCTTCAAGTTGTTCGAGCGCAGCACGCGCCGCGTCGCGCTGACCGCAGCAGGCAAGGAGTTTCTCGGCGCCATCGAACCCGTGCTCAAGCACCTTCGCTTGGCAGAAGCCGCGGCCGCCGATCTGCGCAATCGCGCCGCCGGCCTGGTGCGCGTGGCGGCGCCGATGGTCATCGCGAGCGCCATGCTGCCGCGCGCGATCCGCGACTACGCAGGGCTGCGGCCCAAGGTCGTGGTCCGCATTCGAGATGCCGCGGTCGAGCAACTCGTCGAGATGGTCGCGAGCGGTGATGTCGATCTGGCGATCGGTCCTGACAGGCCGACCGGCGACGACGTGCAGCGCGTGCCGCTGTTCGAAAGTCCCTGGGTGTTGTGGTGTGCGCCGGACCACCCGCTCGCCACCAAGCGCACGCTGCGCTGGCGCGACCTGCGCGCGCATGCGCTCGTTACCGCTGGCCGCGACCATGAACGCAGCGTGGCGCAGATGCGGCTCGGTCTGCCGGAAGACGAGCGCATCACGCCAATCGACGTGGTCGATAACATCTCGACTGCGCTCGGCATTGCCGCGGCGGGCTTGGCAGCGACGCTGTCACCGGCCTATGTCGGCGTGTGGGCGGGTGAGCGCTGGGGCCTGGTGATGCGTCGTGTGACTGCACCCGAAGTCATGCGCCACGTCTGCCTGTACCGGCCGCTGCGCCGCGTGACGTCACCGGCGTCTGCAGGCTTCGCGGAAGCGCTGGAAAAGTGGATGAAGGCCGAAGGCCCGCGCTTCACGCCGTCGTCCAGGCGCGGGTGACTTGCCTGCGCCTTGGTCAGTCTGTTCAGACCGCGATGCGCCGGCCGATCTCCGGCCAGCGGCCATGCAGCCAGACCCACGCCACGAGCCCGATGGACAGCATCAGGATCGACGTCACCGCAAGCGCCAATGGCGAGTGCATGACGAGCGGCGCGATCACGCCAGCGACGATGCCGTTGGCGGTCGAGCCGATCACGGCTTGCAATGAAGATGCCATGCCGCGGCGCTCGGGGTGCAGGTCGAGCACCAGCAGCGTGACGACCGGCACCATCAGTGCCCAGCCGAATGCGAAGAAGGCGATCGGCCACAGCGACCAGGCCGCGTGCGGCGCAAAGACGGCGTTGGCCGCCACGTTGACGATCGACGTGACCAGCATGATCAGGAAGCCATCGCGAATCTGCCGCTTGGGCGTGACCTTGCCGGCCATACGGCCGCTGACCCATGCGCCCGACATGATGCCGCCGATGGTCAGCAGGAAGAACCAGAAGAACTGCGTCGGCGCGAGCTGCAAATGGTCACCTAGAAAAGCCGGTGCAGCGAGCACGTAAAGAAACATGCCGTTGAACGGCACGCCGCTGGCCAGCGCAAGCAGCAGAAAGCGCGGGTCGGAGCACAGGTCCCAATAACCGCGCATCAGGTGCTTGAACTCGAATGGCTGCCGATGACTTACGTGCAGCGTCTCGGGTAGCAACTTGTAGTTGGCGGTAAACAGTACGCAGCCTACCGCCACCAGAAACCAGAACACGCTGTGCCAACCCAGGTGCACGAACAAAAAGCCGCCGACGATGGGCGCAATGGCCGGCGCGACGCCGAAATAGATCGTGACCTGCGACATGACGCGTTGCGCCTCGGCGGGCGGGAACATGTCGCGAATCACCGCACGCGACACCACGATGCCGGCACCGGTCGACAGGCCCTGCAGCGCGCGGAACAGCACGAGCTGGCCGATATTCTGCGACAGCGCACAGCCGAGCGACGCGAGCGTGAACACCGCCATACCCCACAGCACGACCGGCCGACGCCCGAAGCTGTCCGACAGCGCACCGTGGAACAGGTTCATGAAGGCGAAGCCGAAAAGGTACGCCGACAGCGTCTGCTGCATCTCGACAGGCGTCGCCCCGATCGATTGCGCGATGCCCGAGAACGCCGGGATGTAGGTGTCGATCGAAAACGGCCCAACCATGCCGAGCACAGCCAGCAGCGCGGCAAGCGCCCATCGGGGGGCTTGCCAGAGTTTGGCGGCGTCCGGATTCATGCTTGTCTCTCTTTGTTGTCGTGCGATAAAAAAAGCGCCCGGCACCCTGTGAAGGGCGCAGCGGGCGCTTTGGCTCGAGATCCTTGTAACGGGATCCGCGGGGTCAGAGCGTGTCGATGAACGAACGCAGCTTGTCCGAACGGCTCGGGTGCTTCAACTTCCGCAACGCCTTCGCTTCGATCTGGCGAATCCGCTCACGCGTCACGTCGAACTGCTTGCCGACTTCTTCGAGCGTGTGATCGGTGCTCATCTCGATGCCGAAGCGCATGCGCAACACCTTGGCTTCGCGTGGCGTCAGCGAGTCGAGGATGTCCTTGACCACGTCGCGCAGGCCAGCCTGCATGGCAGCCTCGATCGGCGCCGTGTTGCTGCTGTCCTCGATGAAGTCGCCCAGGTGCGAATCGTCGTCGTCGCCGATCGGCGTTTCCATGGAGATCGGCTCTTTGGCGATCTTCATGATCTTGCGGATCTTGTCTTCCGGGATCTCCATCTTGGCGGCCAGGATGGATGCATCGGGCTCGAATCCGAACTCCTGCAGATGCTGCCGGCTGATGCGGTTCATCTTGTTGATCGTCTCGATCATGTGCACCGGAATACGGATGGTGCGGGCCTGATCGGCGATCGAGCGCGTGATGGCCTGACGAATCCACCAGGTCGCGTACGTCGAGAATTTGTAGCCGCGACGGTATTCGAACTTGTCGACCGCCTTCATCAAACCGATGTTGCCTTCCTGGATCAAGTCGAGGAATTGCAGGCCGCGGTTGGTGTACTTCTTGGCGATGGAAATCACAAGGCGCAAGTTGGCTTCGATCATTTCCTTCTTGGCGGCGCGCGACGAATATTCGCCTTCGTTCATGCGCTTGTTGATGTCCTTCAGCTCAGGCAACGGCACCACGACGCGCGCCTGGATGTCGGCGAGCTTTTGCTGCAGTTCCTGCACCGGTGGGATGTTCCGTGCGAGCACCACGCTCCAAGGCTTGCCGGATGCCGCCTGCTTTTCGACCCATTTCTGGTTCAGCAGGTGGGAGGCGACGCGGTTGCCGTTCTTGTCGTAGCCGCTGAAGTCGCGAATGAAGTCGTCCTGCGGAAAGCCGCACTTGTCCACGATGATGCGGCGCAGCTCGCGCTCTTTCTTCCGCACATCGTCGACCTGGCTGCGCACCATGTCGCACAGCTTTTCGATCGTCTTGGCGGTGAAGCGGATGGTCATGAGCTCTTCGCTCAGGGCCGCTTGCGCCTTGACATACGACGGCGTGCCGTAGCCTTCTTTTTCGTAGATCTTGTGGATCTTTTCGAACATCGTGGCCATGCGGTCGAAGCGTTCGAGCGCATCGCGCTTGAGTTCTTCGAGCTTCTTGGTCAGCGCCTTGGAGCCGCCTTTGCCGTCGTCGTCGTCTTCAGCGTCGAACTCGTCGAAGTCTTCTTCGGCCACATAGTCGTCGGCCTCGTTGGGGTTCGAGAAACCGTCGACGAAGGTGGTGATGACGGCCTTGCCCACGCCGGCACGAATTTCGTTGGCCAGCCGCAGGATTTCGGCGATGGTGGCGGGCGATGCGGAGATCGCTTCCATCATCGCCATCAAGCCACCTTCGATGCGCTTGGCGATTTCGATTTCGCCTTCACGCGTCAGCAGTTCGACGGTGCCCATTTCGCGCATGTACATGCGAACCGGGTCGGTCGTGCGGCCGAATTCGCTGTCGACGGTCGAAAGGGCAGCTTCCGCTTCTTCTTCGGCTTCTTCGACGGTCGCGGCGGTTGGCGCCGTGTTGTTCAGCAGCAGCGTTTCGGCATCGGGTGTCTGCTCGTAAACGGCCACGCCCATGTCGTTGAGCATGGTGACCACGACTTCCATCGTTTCGGCGTCGACCAGCTTGTCGGGCAAGTGGTCGGAGATTTCTCCGTGCGTCAGATAGCCGCGGGTCTTGCCGAGGGTGATCAGGGTCTTGAGGCGCGACCGGCGCTTGGCCAGGTCTTCTTCAGACAGCACGGTCTCGTCGAGGCCGAACTCCTTCATCAAGGCGCGTTCTTTCGCCTTGCTGATCTTCATGCGCAGTGGCTTGACCTTTTCTTCGGTCGACGTCACGACGGGTTCACCGGCCAGATCGTCCTCGATGTCCGACAGGTCGACGTCGCTCGTGGGTGCTTCGTTGCCAGCCTTGGGCTTTCGGCCGCGCTTGGCGCCGGTGGCAGCGGGTGCAGCCGCGCCTGAAGCAGCGGCTGCCTTGGGCGGACGGCCCACTTTCTTTGGAGCGGGTGCGGCTGGCGTCGCGGCTACGGCGGTTGCAGCGGGCTTCTTCAGGTCGGCGGAAGGATTCGATTTGGTCGTGGGCACTATTTTCACTTTCGTTGCGGCAGCCGGCTTTGAGGCGGCGGCACCCGCTTTGGTTACCTTTGCACTTGAGGGTGCAATGGTCGCCTTCAACGGTTTTTTAGCAGCGGGGTGGCTGGCGGACACGGCAGGCTTCTTTGAACTGGGCATACAACCTCGAACATCAAGAATTAACAAGCGGAATCACACGCGCACCACAGACCCGGTGCAGGCATACAAGGGGGCACAGAGGAAATAAATCCTCATGGGCCAAACTGACTAAGCACACCGGCAAGATGTCGGGCGAACATTTGGTGTGCAGTCCTTGCGGTGTATTGGCCCGTTCCCGCTAGGGGAGTGCATTGCGCATGGGGCCGGACCGGAGGTGCTGCTGTCGCTCTTGCCGAATTCGCTGATAGCGAAGCCTGACATTATAGCGCGCTGCACTTTTTTCAAGCAGTGTCTGTGTTGCTTTTCAGGCGAGCGCGCAGCGTCAGCCGGCGCGATTCGAGCGCTTTGTAGCGCTCCAGCGCCTGTGGGTCGGTGCCGACCGCCGCTATCGCCTCGCTCTGCTGCGCTTTTAGCCGATCGTCCAGCATGAAGTCGAGCACGCTGCGCAGTTCGCGCGCTGCATCGGCCGCCTGGTCTCCCTCGGGATCGCCGATCGGGCCGCCGTCGGGGGCTGTCATGAGCCGCGTCGCCAGCCCCTCGAACGGCTGCTCGCGCAGGCCTTCGCGCAACGCCGCCCACGGCTGAGCTCCGTGCTCGTGCAGTTGGCTGTCGAGCCACGCAAACAAACGGCCGTGTTCACCGGGCAGGTCGCACAGCATGGCGTGCTGTTCATGCGAGAGGCCTTCCCATTCGGTCATGTTCGAAAGCAGCAGCCGCACCGCCAGGTCGGGGCGGGTGAGCGGCAGCACGCGCCCGCGGCTCGGCGGCCGACTTTGCGATGGCTTGCCGCCATATCGACCATCGGATGCGGTTCGGTCGCCGTCGTTTCTGTAACGACTTGTCGGCGCGGACGCGGATGACGGCGCATTTCGAGGCCCTGCCGTCGAACCCCAAAGTTCGTTCAGCGCCTCGACGCCCATCTGAACCATGCCTGCAATGTCGCCCAGCAACTGGCGCTTGAAGGCGCCGTCGGGCAGGGCGCCCCACAGCGGTCGTACGTTGCTGGTCATGTGAGCGCGCCCTTCGGCGGTTGCCAGGTCGCAACCTTCGCGCGCGGCTTCGAGCATGAAGCGCGACAAGGGTGTCGCGTCGTCGATGAAGCGAGCAAAAGCGTCGGCGCCGAACTCGCGAATGAAGCTGTCGGGGTCGTGCTCGGTCGGCAAGAACAGGAACTTCATGCTCCTGACATCGTTCGCATATGGCAGCGCAGCGTCGAGCGCCTTGCGCGCTGCGCGCCGGCCGGCCGCGTCGCCGTCGAAGCTGAATACGACCGATTCGGTAAAGCGAAAAAGCTTTTGCACGTGCTCCGGCGTGCAGGCCGTACCGAGCGTGGCGACGGCGTTCGGAAAGCCCAATTGCGCCAGCGCAACCACGTCCATGTAGCCCTCGGTCACCAGCGCGAAGCCGCGCTCCCGGAAGGCTGCGCGTGCTTCGTACAAGCCGTAGAGCTCGCGGCCTTTGCTGAATACCGGCGTCTCGGGCGAGTTAAGGTATTTGGGTTTTTCGTCGCCCAGCACGCGTCCGCCGAAGCCGATGCACTCGCCTTTGACGTTGCGAATCGGGAACATCACGCGGTCGCGAAAGCGGTCGTAGCGTCGCGCTTCGCCTTCGCTGGCCTGCTCCGCGTTCACGCCTTGCGTGCCTTCGCTGACGATGACCAACCCGCTCTCTGCGAGCAACGGATCGTCGTAGTTGGGGAAGACGCTGGCCAGCGCGCGCCAGCCGGCCGGCGCATAGCCGATGCCGAACTGTTTGGCGACCTCGCCAGAAACGCCGCGGCGCTTCAGGTAGTCGATGGCGCCCGGAGCATTGCGCAAATGCTTGCGGTAGGCCTCGCCGGCTTTTTCGAGCACGTCGAACAAGGTCGCCTGCTTTTGGCGCTGCCCGGCGGCGCGGGCGCGCTCCTCCGGCGAGGCATCGTCTTCGGGCACCTGAAGGCCGTATTGACCGGCCAGATCGTGCACCGCTTCAACGAAGCCCATGCCCGCGTGTTCCATCAAAAAACCGATCGCGTTGCCATGCACTCCGCAGCCGAAGCAGTGATAGAACTGCTTGGTCGGGCTCACTGAAAACGAGGGTGATTTCTCGCCGTGGAACGGACACAGCCCCATGAAATTGGCGCCGGCCTTCTTCAACTGCACATAGCGTCCGACGATCTCCACCACGTCCGCCCGTGCGATGAGTTCCTGGATGAAAGAGGCGGGGATGGTCATGTGGGACGGGAGCGCCAAATCATACGCATGCGCTCGCGGCCCCGCGCTCAGCCGGCATACTTCTTCATCCGGTTCATCCCCGCCTCATGACCCCTCGCCCTTTACAACAAGCAGTCCGTCATGCGGCGCCGCTGCTGCGCCATCCGTTCCGTTTCATCTGGGACGCGCTCAAGGCTTTTCGCGCCAACCAGGGCTTGCTGCTCGCGGGCGCGGTCGCCTATTACGCGCTGTTGTCGATCGTCCCTCTCCTGATCGTCAGCGTCATCGCGCTGTCGCATTTCATAGATCAGCGCGAGTTGCTCATGACGATCGGCCGCTATCTCGAATGGCTGCTGCCGGGCCAGTCGAAGGCCGTCGTGCAGGAGCTGTCGAATTTTCTCGACCATCGCGACGTGCTCGGGCCGGTGCTGCTGGTGACGATGATCTTCTTCAGCTCGCTGGCCTTCACTGTGCTCGAAGCGGCGATGGCAGTGATCTTCCATCACCGAAAGTCGACTCATCGGCGCCATGCGCTGTTGTCGGTGGTCATGCCCTACGTCTACATCCTGTGCCTGTGCGTCGGGCTGCTGCTGGTCACGCTGGTGTCGGGCGCGCTGCAGCTCATCGGGCAGTCGAGCGTCGACCTGTTCGGGCGCAGCTGGTCGCTCTCAGGTGTGTCGGGCGTGCTGCTGTACTTGCTTGGCCTCGGCGGCGAGATCTTCATGCTGACCTCGCTCTATCTGGTGATGCCGGTCGGGCGGCTGTCGCTGCACCACGCGCTGCTGGGCGGCATCACTGCGGCATTGCTGTGGGAAGTCACGCGACGCATCCTGGTCTGGTACTTTTCGTCGCTGTCGCAAGTGAATGTCGTGTACGGCTCGCTGACGACGGCCATCGTGGTGCTTCTGAGCCTGGAAATCGCCGCGACGCTGGTGCTCTTCGGCGCCCAGGTCATCTCGCAATATGAACGGCTGGAGCGCACCGGGAGCACCGAGCCGATCGAAGGCCGCATCGGCGTTGGAGACGACGCTTGACGCCGACAGTCATGGGCGAGGCACTTACCGCGGCGGAAGCCGGATCGCCCCGTCGAGGCGAATCACTTCGCCGTTGAGCATGTCGTTTTCGATGATGTGCTTCGCGAGCTTGGCGTAGTCTTCCGGCGTGCCGAGGCGCGACGGAAACGGCACGCTCGCGGCCAGCGCATCCTGCAGGTCTTGCGGCATGCCGAACAGCATTGGCGTGCCGAAGATGCCGGGAGCGATCGTCATGTTGCGGATGCCATTGCGCGCAAGATCGCGCGCGATCGGGAGTGTCATGCCGACCACGCCGCCCTTCGACGCAGCGTAGGCGGCCTGGCCCATTTGCCCATCGTAGGCGGCCACGGAAGCCGTCGAGATCAACACTCCGCGCTCGCCGGTCGACTCGGGCTCGTTCTTGGCCATGGCTTCGGCCGCGAGGCGGATCATGTTGAAGCTACCGATGAGGTTCACCGTCACCGTCTTGCTGAAAACAGCCAGCGCGTGCGCGCCGTTCTTGCCCACCGTTTTTTCGGCCGGCGCGATGCCGGCGCAGTTGACGAGGCCAAAAAGCTTGCCGAGCTTGAGCGCGGCAGCAACAGCGGCTTGCCCGTCGGCTTCCTGACTCACGTCGCACTTGACGAACACGCCGCCGATGTCTTGTGCGACCGCTTCACCCTTGTCCTGCATGTCGGCGATCACGACCTTGGCACCGTTGGCGGCCAGCATCCGTGCCGTGCCCTCGCCCAATCCCGAAGCGCCGCCGGTGACGATGAAAACCTTGCCTTCGATCTGCATGCGTATCTCCAAATAGTGAGGGTCGCATTATCGAAGACGCCGCCTGCACGGTGTACAAAAGCGATCGGACAAAAAAAGGGGCCCTGTCCGAAAACAGGGCCCTGAATTGGATCCGTGAGGACCCAAGGAGACAACTTGTGAATTAACGCTTGGTCTTGGCGGTAGCGGTCTTGGCAGCGTTGACGGCTTGCGTCGACACGGCCGTGAAGTTGGCTTCGGCAACGTCGGAAGCTTGCTTGACAGCCTTCTGCACCGATTCGAATGCGTTGTTGGCGGCAGCCACAGCGCTTTTCATCATGGCGACGGCGGTTTCAGAACCTGCAGGTGCGTTCTTCGAAGCGCTGTCGACCATGCCGACGATGGTGGCTTGCGTTTCGGCGGCCTTGGCTTCGAATGCCTTGGTGAATTCGGCGCTGGTGCCCTGAGCGATGTCGTACAGGTGACGGCTGTAGGCAGCGGTCTTTTCGGCGAGAGGCTGGAACAGGCTGGCTTGCAGAGCCAAAAGTTCTTGCGCGTCCTTGACGCCCATCACGGCTTTGGCGGTGCCAGCAGCTTCGGTCAGTGCTGCCTTGGAGGCGGTCACGTTCAGTTCGACCAGCTTCTCGACGCCTTCGAATGCCTTGGTGGTCAGGCCGAACAGGGTTTCGAGCGAAGCTTTTTGCGAAGCGATGAGTTGGTCAGCGTTGAGGGCCATGATGATCTCCAGTAGTGTTGAAAAGGGGTGCTTGGTACGTTGCCGGGCCGTCTATGTTGCGGTGCAGCATGGACTGAAGTATAGGCAGCTGACTCAAGCTTTCAAGCGTTTTTTGCTGCTGTGCAGCAATTTAGAACGGGCTTTCTAAAACGCCTGCTGATGCAGTGGCTGGCAGAATTCGGCGCCATGAGCGAACGTCCACTGCCTCCTGTCATTGCCCGTCCCCAACCTCAGAGTCGCAGCGCCTACCGCACTTTCAGGACCATCCCCACGCGTTGGGCCGACAACGACATGTACGGCCACGTGAACAACGTCGTGTACTACGGCTGGTTCGACACCGTGGTCAATGCGGAGCTCATCGAGCGCGGCGTACTGGACATTCACGCGGGCCAGATCATCGGCTTCGTTGTCGAGACGCAGTGCAACTACTTCGCGCCGCTGGCGTTCCCGCAGACGGTCGAAGCTGGCCTGCGTGTCGCACAGGCCGGCAGTTCCAGTGTTCGATACGAGATCGCGCTGTTCGCTCGGGGTGCCGATACGGCTGCAGCACAAGGGCACCTGGTGCATGTGTATGTTGACCGCTCGACGCAGAAGCCGATGCCCTTGCCCGAGGCGTTGCGGCGCGTTGCCGACGAACTTCGAGCGGAATAAAAAAACGGCGCACGAGGCGCCGTTTTTTTTGCTGATCGCCAAAAAGCCGTCCCAAAAGACGACCGCTGGATCAGCCTTTCTTCATGGCCTTCATGTCGGCCTTGGACTTGTCGTGGTCGGCCTTGGCCTGGTTCACGCACGCACTCTTGGCGTCGCCCTTCTGGTCGTCGCACTTTTCCTTGGCGACGTCATAGGTCATCGTGGCCTTTTCTTCAGCGACCTTGCGAGCATGGCTGTCGCTCGGTTTGTATTGCTGCTCGAGATCAGCCTTGGCCACGTTCTCCGTGCCCTTTGCTTCCTTCATGCACACGTCCTTGGCGTTGTCCTTCATCGTGTCGCATTGCGCCTTGGCGACCTTGTAGTCGGATTCGATTTTTTGCTTGGCGACTTTGTACTCGTCCTTTGTCATGGCACTGGCGTGCGTCATCACGAAGCAAGACGATGCGAGTGCCAGCATGAGCAGATGTTTTTTCATGAGAATTTCCCTCGTTGAGTTGATAAATTGAAGATTCAGCGGTTCAGACTTTTTCGAACCAGAGTGCGTCAGGCGTACGGCCATCGCGGCCCTCCCAATCCTTGACCTGCTTTTCGGCCTCGTCGCGGCTGATGCCGTGACGCTCCTGGATGCGTCCGAGCAGCTGGTCGCGCTTGCCGGCGATGACGTCGAAATCGTCGTCGGTCAGCTTGCCCCACTGCTCCTTGAGCTTGCCCTTGAGCTGTTTCCAGTTGCCTTCAACGGTGTCTTTGTTCATGACTTTCTCCTTCGGTTTGGATGGTCCGGCGTGCCTTGTTGCCGTGGAGAAAATGTACGTAGCGTCATGGTTGCGAGCCGGTAGGACGCCCCGGCAACCGACCGTAGGCACATGCCGACGCGCCCCGTGATAATCGAGCCACCCCTAGCGACGTCATCGTCGACGCCCAGTCGCAAAGCCTTGCACCTTGAAGAGAGACACACGCGCTGCACCATGATCATTCAAAGCCTGCTGGACACCGACCTCTACAAGTTCACGATGATGCAAGTCGTTCTGCACCACTTTCCTGGGGCGCAGGTTGAATACCGCTTCAAGTGCCGCAACCCCGGCGTCGATCTGGCTCGCTTTGCCGACGAGATTCGCGATGAAGTGCGCTCGCTGTGCTCCCTGCAGTTTCTCGACGCCGAGCTCGACTACTTGCGTTCGATGCGCTACATCAAAAGCGACTTCGTCGACTTCCTCGGACTGTTCAAGCTCAACCAGAAGTACATCGACATCGTCCCGCAACCTTCGGGCGAACTCGAGATCAGCATCAAAGGACCGTGGCTGCACACGATCTTGTTCGAGATTCCTGTACTGGCCATCGTGAACGAGGTCTACTTTCGCAATACCCAGCCGAAGGCCGATGTCGCGGAAGGGCGGCGCCGGCTTGAAACCAAGATCGAGCAACTGCAGGGCGAGGGTCTGGTCGATCTGAAGATCGCCGACTACGGCACGCGCCGACGCTTCTCCAAGGAATGGCATGAAGAGGTGTTGCGCACGCTGAGCTCCAAGCTTGGTCCGGTACTGGTGCCCGCCAGAATCACCGGCGAGCCGCCGCAGTTCGCCGGCACCAGCAACGTGCTGTTTGCCATGAAGCTCGGCCTGATCCCGCTCGGGACCATGGCGCACGAGTACCTGCAGGCGTGTCAGGCGCTCGGCCCGCGGCTGCGCGACAGCCAGGTCTTTGGCTTCGAAATGTGGGGCCGCGAATACCGCGGCGACCTCGGCATTGCACTGTCCGATGTGTATGGCATGAGCGCCTTCCTGCGCGACTTCGACCTGCTGTTCTGCAAGCTGTTCGACGGTTCGCGACACGACAGCGGCGACCCGTTCCAGTGGGGCGAGCGCATGCTGGCGCACTACACGGCCAACCGTGTCGACCCGCGTACCAAGACGCTCATCTTCAGTGACGGACTCACGGTGCCGCGCACCATCGAGCTCTACCAGCAGTTTCGCGGGCGGTGCCTGCTCGCCTTCGGCATCGGCACCAACCTGACAAACGACCTCGGCTACGAGCCGCTGCAGATCGTGATCAAGATGATCCGCTGCAATGACCAGCCGGTTGCCAAGCTGTCGGACACACCATCCAAGAACATGTGCGAAGACGAGAAATATCTGGCCTACCTGCGCCAGGTGTTTGAGATCGAGCAGCCCGCGTGACGGCCCGTACGACGGGACAGCGCTGATGGACGGCGCCACGCTGTCCGTGATGTGGGCGCTGCCCTTTGCCGGGTTGCTGCTGTCGATCGCATTGCTGCCACTCATTGCGCCGCACTTCTGGCACGGGCATTACGGCAAGGTGGCGTTGGGTTGGGCGCTTTCGTTTCTGTTGCCGTTGATGGCCGTGTTCGGCTCCTCGTCGGCTGCGCATGAGCTTGTGCATGCATTGCTCGCTGAGTACGTTCCGTTCATCCTGTTGCTGGTCGCGCTGTTCACGGTATCGGGCGGCATTCATATCAGCGGCAATCTGCACGGCGACCCGCGGACCAACACGGCCATCCTCGCCATCGGCGGGCTGCTGGCGAGTGTCATGGGCACCACCGGCGCCTCGATGTTGTTGATACGTCCGCTGATTCGTGCAAACGATAACCGCGCGCACAAGGTGCATACGGTGGTGTTCTTCATCTTCATCGTGTCGAACATCGGTGGCTCGCTGACGCCGCTGGGCGATCCGCCGCTGTTCCTCGGCTTTTTGAAGGGCGTGGATTTCTTCTGGACTGCGCGCAATATCCTGCCCGAGACACTGCTGCTGGTCGCCGCGTTGCTCGCCGTCTTCTATCTACTGGACCGCCATTGGTACCGCAAAGAAGGCGTGCTGCCGCAAGACCCGACGCCCGACACCCGGCGCATCGGCATCGACGGTGGCGTCAACTTCATCTTGCTGGTCGGCGTGATCGGGCTGGTGCTGATGAGCGGCCTGTGGAAGTCAAACATGGTGTTCGATGTCTATGGCACGTCGGTCGGGCTGCCGGGACTGGTGCGCGATGTCGGCCTGGTGGTGCTGACGCTGATTTCGCTCAAGCTCACCGCCGCCCCGGTTCACGCCGCCAACCAGTTCGAGTGGGAGCCGATGCGCGAAGTGGCCAAGCTCTTTGCCGGCATCTTCGTGACCATCGCGCCGGTCATCACGATGCTCAAGGCAGGGGCGGCTGGGCCGTTCGCCGCGGTGGTCGCAGCCGTCACGCTGCCCGGTGGTGAACCGAACCCGCCGATGTATTTCTGGGCCACCGGACTGCTGAGCGCGTTTCTTGACAACGCACCCACCTACCTTGTCTTTTTCAACACCGCCGGCGGTGATGCGGATGTGCTGATGACCGCACGCGCATCGACCCTGGCCGCCATCTCGG
Organism: Variovorax sp. GrIS 2.14; assembly: GCF_046115955.1. Classification (NCBI taxonomy): domain Bacteria; kingdom Pseudomonadati; phylum Pseudomonadota; class Betaproteobacteria; order Burkholderiales; family Comamonadaceae; genus Variovorax; species Variovorax sp. GrIS 2.14. The sequence continues at coordinate 73,435 of NZ_JBJXIA010000002.1, read as the reverse complement.
CCGGCGCGGTGTTCATGGGCGCGGTCAGCTACATCGGGAACGCACCCAACCTGATGGTCAAGGCTATCGCCGAGAGCCGGGGCGTGCGCATGCCGGGCTTCTTCGGCTACATCGGCTGGTCGTGCACCATCTTGCTGCCGCTTTTTGTCGTCTGCACGTTCCTGTTTTTTCGCTGAACGTCCACTGAAAGGACCACCATGAGCAAACCAAAAATCCTGATCGCCCGAGCCATATTTCCCGAGACCATCGAGCGCCTGTCGCAGCACTTCGAAGTCGAATCCAATCAGGCCGACGACGTGTGGTCGAAAGCCCGGCTTATCGACAAACTCAAGGGCAAAGCCGGCGTGTTCACCACCGGCAGCGAGCGCATCGATGGCGAGTTGCTCGACGCTTGCCCCGAGCTGAAGATCTGCGCCAACATGGCCGTCGGCTACAACAACTTCGATATCGAGGCCATGGTCTCTCGCGGCGTCACGGGCACCAATGCACCCGACGTGCTGACCGAAACCACCGCCGACTTCGGCTTCGCGCTGCTGATGGCCACGGCGCGCCGCATCGCCGAGAGCGAGCACTACTTGCGCGCCGGCAAGTGGACGAAGTGGGCGTACGACATGTTTTCGGGCTCCGACATCCATGGCGCCACGCTCGGCATCATCGGCATGGGTCGCATCGGACAGGGTATTGCCAAACGCGGTGCGCACGGCTTCGGCATGAAGGTGATCTATCACAACCGTTCGCGGCTCGACGCTGCACTCGAAGCGGAGTGCAAGGCCAGCTATGTGGGCAAGGAAGAATTGCTGAAGACCGCCGATCACGTGGTGCTGGTGGTGCCTTACACACCAGCGTCGCATCACACCATCGGTGCCGCTGAACTTGCGCTGATGAAGCCGACCGCGACGCTGGTCAACATCGCGCGCGGCGGCATCGTCGACGATGCGGCGCTGGCGGCTGCATTGCGCGAAAAACGCATCGCCGCGGCGGGCCTCGACGTGTTCGAAGGCGAGCCCAAAGTGCATCCCGATCTGCTCACCGTGCCGAATGTCGTACTGACCCCGCACATCGCCAGTGCGACGGTGCCGACGCGGCGTGCCATGGCGGAATTGGCAGCGGACAACCTGATCGCATTCTTCGAGGGCAAGGGGCCGGTGACGCCGGTCACATCCCTGGCCCCGGCAGGAACTTAAACCGTCGACATGCCATTCGATTTCCCATTGATCCTTCTCGTGTCGATGGTGCTGGCGGCTGTGCAGTTGGTGCTCCTCGTCTGGTTGCTGGCACGTCGTGCGCCCAAGCCGGATCACACCGAACTGATCGCGACGCTCAGCGCCGCCAACGAGCGGATCGAGCGCGAGTTACGCCGAGAGATCGGCGAGAACGCGCGTGGCACGCGTCAGGAAACGGCACAGGTCTTCTCGACGTTCCAGCATGCGTTGCTTCAGCAGGGTGCCGAATCGACCCGCACGCAGAACGCGCAGATCGACGCGTTCGGCCAGCAATTGGCAATGCTGCAAAAGACCCTGGCCGACACGCTCAACACGCAGTTGCAAGGCCTCTCGGAATCGAACGCCCGTCGCCTGGCCGAGGTGCGCACCACCATGGAAACGCAGCTCGCGCAGCTTCAGCAGAGCAATACCGCCAAGCTCGAAGAGATGCGCAAGACCGTCGACGAGAAGCTGCAGAGCACGCTTGAAGCGCGCCTCGGCGAAAGCTTCAAGCAGGTGGCCGACCGACTCGAACAGGTGCACAAGGGTCTGGGCGAAATGCAGACCCTGGCTCAGGGAGTGGGCGATCTCAAGCACTTGCTCACCAACGTCAAGACGCGCGGCATCTTCGGCGAGGCGCAACTGGGTGCGCTGCTGGAACAGGTGTTCACTGTCGACCAGTACGCCGCGCAGGTCGTGACGCGTCCCGGTGCGCGTCATACGGTGGACTTCGCCATCCGGCTGCCGGGCCGCACCGCAGAAGGCGACGCGCTGTGGTTGCCGATCGATGCCAAGTTTCCCAACGAAGACTATGAGCGCCTGCTCGACGCTCAGCAGCGCGCCGACCCGATCGCCGCAGAACTGGCTGGCCGTGCCTTGGAGGCACGCATCTGGCTGGAGGCGAAGGCCATCGAAGAAAAGTACATCGCGCCGCCGTACACCACCGACTTCGCGATCCTCTTTTTGCCGACCGAAGGGCTGTATGCCGAGGTGCTGCGCCGCCCTGACCTCATGCAGGGGCTGCAGCGCAAGCATCGCATCACGCTGGCGGGTCCGACGACTTTGCTCGCCATCCTCAATTCGCTGCAGATGGGCTTTCGCACGCTGGCGCTCGAAAAGCGTTCCAGCGAGGTGTGGCAGGTGCTCGGCGCAGTCAAGGCCGAGTTCGGCAAGTTCGGCGATGTGCTCGCGCGCGTCAAGAACCAGGCGCAGACCGTCCTCAATACGCTCGACCAGGCGCAGACGCGCAGCAATGTCATGCACCGCGCGCTGCGTCAGGTAGAGGCGTTGCCTGAAGCCCAGGCGCAGGTGCTGCTGCCACCGGCCCTCGAGGGAGATGATGAGACGCCGTGACAGCTGAACTGCTGCGCCTGATCCTGGCGCAGGTCTGCCTGCATGCCGTGATGACCGGCACGCGTCTCGCCGCACCGCTGCTCGCGCTGCAGCAGGGCTATAGCCCGGCGGCCGTCGGCGTCATGCTGGCGCTGTTCGCGCTGACGCAGGTTTTTCTGGCGCTGCCGGCCGGGCGTTTCGCAGACCGGCATGGCTTGCGCAAGCCGCTCTTGATCGCTGTTGTCTCTGCGGCACTGGGCGCTGCGTTGTGTGCGGCGTTTCCGGTCTTTCCGGCGTTGTGCGTCGCCGCACTTCTCACCGGTGGCGCAACCGGCATCGCAGTGATCGCATTGCAACGGCACGTCGGCCGCGCTGCGCAAAGTCCGGCTCAGTTGAAGCAGGTTTTCAGCTGGCTGGCCATCGCGCCGGCTGCCGCCAATTTTGTCGGTCCGTTCGCCGTCGGTCTGCTGATCGACCATGCGGGCGGCGCGCCCGGCGACATCGTCGGCTACCGTGTGGCATTCGGACTGCTGGCGCTGCTGCCGCTCGCCTGCTGGTGGCTGGCGCGCAGTGCACGCGACCTGCCGATGCCGCCGTCGGTCCTGGGCGCAACGAAGCCGCGCGCCTGGGATCTGTTGTCGGAGCCGATGTTCCGTCGGCTGTTGTTCGTCAACTGGCTGCAGTCCGCGTCGTGGGACGTCCACACATTCGTGCTGCCGCTGCTCGGTCACCAACGCGGCCTGAGTGCCTCGGTCATCGGGTCGATCCTCGGTGCGTTCGCGGTGGCCGCAGCCGTCGTGCGCGTGGTGCTGCCGGCCATTGCATCACGTGCCAGCGAGCGCAGCGTGATCACCGTATCGAACGTCGTCACAGCGCTCGTGTTCGCTGTCTATCCATTCATGACCACGGCCTTCGGCATGGGTTGCTGCTCGGTCGCGCTCGGCCTGGCACTGGGCGCAGTGCAGCCGATGGTGATGAGCATGCTGCACCAGACAACGCCGCATTCACGTCACGGCGAGGCACTCGGCTTGCGCCTGATGACGCTGAACGCATCGAGCGTGGCGATGCCGATGCTATTTGGTGCGGCTGGCGCTTTGATCGGCGTGGCGGGCGTGTTCTGGATCGTCGGCGGCGTGGTGGCTGCGGGCACGCGCTCTGTGTGGGGCCTCAAGGTGCCGCCGCCCGAAGCACCGGCACCGGAGGCACAGACGGCTCAGAGCTTGTAGAACGCCTTGATGGCTTTCCAAGCATCGGCGGGCGCGTCGACGTATTCGAAGAGCTTGACGTCGTTGGGCGAGATCACGCCTTCGTCCACCAGAAAATCAAAGTTGAGCAGCTGCTTCCAGTAGTCGGAGCCGAACAGCACGATCGGCACCGGCTTCGACTTCTTGGTCTGGACCAGCGTAATGACCTCGAACAGCTCGTCGAGCGTGCCGAAGCCGCCGGGGAACGCGACCAGTGCCTTCGCCCGCATCATGAAGTGCATCTTGCGAATCGCGAAGTAATGGAACTTGAAGCTCAGCGCTGGCGTGACGTACGGGTTGGGTTCCTCTTCCATCGGCAGGGCGATGGCGAGGCCGATGTTGAGGCCGCCGCCTTCGTAAGAGCCTCGATTGGCGGCCTGCATGATGCCGGGGCCGCCGCCGGTGCAGATAAAGAGCTTGTCTTCCGGCTCCTTGTCGTTGCTGTACTGCGCGACCATCTTGCCGAAGGCTCGCGCCTGCTCGTAGTAGTGCGAGCCGCGTGCCAGACGGCGCAGCCGAGCCACGGCGACGGCGTCACCCGCCGCTTCCGCCTGGGCGATCAGCGCGCCGGATTCTTCTTCGCTCCGAAAGCGCGCGCTGCCGAATACAACCACGGTGTTCTCGATGCCGTGCGCCCGCATCTCGATGTCGGGCTTCATCAGCTCCAGCTGCATGCGAAGGCCGCGGGTCTCGCGGCGCAACAGGAATTCCGGGTCGGCGAACGCAAGGCGGGACGGGTCCGGATCGAGCGGCAAGCCCTTGTCGGAGTGGGTTTGCAGCGTCGCCCAGGCGTCGGCCAGGCGTTTGTCGTGGAGGTTGTGTGTGTTGTTCATGCGTTGGCTCCGGGAGTCTTGCTGATTGTGCTTGCTGCGTCTGCAGGAGAGGCCACAGCAGGATACGGGCCAGTTCACTCGGCAGCTTGGGGAACGGTCAGAGACTGGGCAAGAGAGAAGGTCGGGTAAGACATAAAAAAAGCTCCCGAGGGAGCTTTTTCGACAGCGGGCGAAACGCTAAAGGAGCGCTCAGACGCGCTTGCGGTATTCGCCGGTGCGCGTGTCGATTTCGATCTTGTCGCCTTGCGCCACGAAGAGCGGCACCGGTACTTCGAAGCCGGTCGAGATCTTGGCCGGCTTGAGCACCTTGCCCGACGTGTCGCCCTTGACGGCTGGCTCGGTCCAGGTGATTTCGCGCTCGACGCTGGTCGGCAGTTCGACCGAAATGGCCTTCTCGTCGTAGAACACGACTTCGAGTGTCATGCCGTCTTCGAGGTAGTTGAGCGCGTCGCCCATGTTCTCGGCTTCGACTTCGTACTGGTTGAACTCGGTGTCCATGCACACGTACAGCGGGTCGGCAAAGTACGAGTAGGTGCACTCTTTCTTCTCGAGCACGATCTGGTCGATCTTGTCGTCGGCCTTGAAAACCTGCTCGGTGTTGAAGTTGGCCACCAAGCTCTTGAGCTTCATTCGGACAGTGGCGGAATTGCGGCCGCCGCGGCTGTATTCGGTCTTGAGGACGACCATGGGGTCCTTGCCGTGCATGATCACGTTGCCGGCGCGGATTTCTTGAGCGATTTTCATAACAGGGTCTCTGGATGTTGGGCCGCTCGGTGCATCGGAAAGCCAGTGTGGCGGTCTTTGTCCAGTGCGACCTGGTGATGCATGGTTCCCGCGGCGGGTTCGGCGGTCTGACCGCAAAGCCAGTTAGTTTAGCTTTTCCCGGCGCACATCTGCATCAGTTGGGTGACGAGGTCGTCTTGTGCAAGAAGGCGGTCACGCGCCGCGTTGATCGTGGCCTGCCATCCAGCGAGCGCTTCGGCTTCGAGTGCGGGCAGTGCCGCTTCGCCAGAATCGACACCGCCAAAGCCGTTCCATGTCCTATGAAACGCTCGCAGCGACGGTGGAGCATCGAGCCAGTCGAGCCATGCGCCGAGCTTGACGTGGTGCGCGTCGTCGTCCTGCGGATAAATCTGCCAGACCATGGGTGCACCGGCCCAAAGGGCGCGCACTAGGGAATCTTCGCCTCGTACGAAGTTGAGGTCGCAAGACCACAGCAGCCTGTCGAAATCTGGCTGCGTGAGATGCGGCAGGTAGGAGATGGACAAGGCGCCTTCGCTTGTTGAAGCAGCATCAGGTTTGGCACTGCTCGACAGGCACGCTTGCACTGCCAAGGTCGCACGGCCGGCCGTCACCAGCAGCCGCGTCGGCTCCATCGCGGTCGCCAACTGGTTCAGCAGAGCAGCGAGGGCGGGGGGCTCATAGCAGAAGAGAGAAATCAATCGTTCGCCATGCCAGTCGATCTGTCGCTGCGCCAGCCAAGCTGCGCGATCGAATCGTGTGCGTTCGGCCATGAGGTCGGGTTCACGCAGCAACCCGCCGGTGCCTGCCGTAAAGCCGGGATAGAAGAAGCGCTTGGTCAGGCCGGCGCCTGGACCGCGAAAGACAGGAGAGGGCAGACTGTGCAAACGCTCGACGTAGGGTTCGGCCGAGAGGTATTCCAGATTGATCCACGGCCGGCGTTCTTGCGGCAATGCAGTGGCGTCTTGCGCGTTTGCAAAATGCTCGATCAGTTCGGGCGCCGGGTCGCAGCCGAAGGCCTCGATCAGTACGTCGGCAGGGGTGCCCCAGGCGGCGGCCTTCACTGCGTCTGGATCACTCCAGTCGATGACCGTTACGCCCGCGCGTCCCTTCGGCGCCATCCACTGCAGCGCTGACCGCTCATCAAGCCACAGGCGGACACGTTGCCCGCGCATTGCAAGCTGGCAGCACAGGCGCCAGCACACGCCCAGATCGCCGTGATTGTCGATGACCTTGCAGAAGATGTCCCATTGCATGCGGGCACTTTAGCGTCAGGGCCGACGCGCGGCATGGCTGATGTAGCCCGTGCCGCCGCGCCACAATAGCCGCCATGTCAGACGTGCATTCCGATCAACTGTTGAGTGAAGTGGCGGCCCTGCCGCAATTGCCGGGTGTGTACCGCTATTTCGATGCGGCGGGCGCCGTGCTCTACGTGGGCAAGGCGCGCAACCTGAAGAAGCGGGTCGCCAACTACTTCCAGAAGAGCCACGGCGGCACGCGCATCGGCCACATGATCTCGAAGATCGTGCGCATGGAGACGACCGTGGTGCGCTCGGAAGCCGAGGCGTTGCTGCTCGAAAACAACCTGATCAAGTCGCTCAAGCCGCGCTACAACATTCTCTTTCGCGACGACAAGAGCTATCCGTACCTGAAGATCGCTTCGCACACGTTTCCGCGCCTCGCCTATTACCGTGGCGCAACCGATCGCAAGCATCGCTACTTCGGGCCCTATCCGAGCGCGTGGGCGGTGAAAGAAACGATCCAGCTGCTGCAGAAGGTTTTCAAGCTGCGCACCTGCGAGGACACCGTGTATGCGAACCGGACGCGGCCGTGTCTGCTGTATCAGATCAAGCGTTGCACCGGGCCGTGCGTCGGCAACATCACGCCCGAGGACTACGCGCACGACGTGACCAACGCCGAAGCCTTTTTGATGGGTGACACGCACCTCGTGCTGACTGCGCTCGAAGGCCGCATGACGAGCCACGCGGAGCGGCTCGAGTTCGAGCAGGCGGCCGAGCTGCGCAACCAGATGTCGGCGCTGTCGCGCGTGTTGCACCAGCAGTCGATCGAGATCGCCTCGGACAAGGACGTCGACATCCTGGCGGTGAAGGTGCAGGGCGGCAAGGCCTGCGTCAACCTGGCGATGGTGCGCGGTGGTCGGCACCTCGGCGACCGGCCCTACTTCCCCGTGCATGTGGAAGACGCGGCCGCCATCAACAGCGATGACTTCGAAGCCGAGCAAGCCGATGTGGCCGATACGGGCGCACCGGCTGCCGCCGTCGATTCGGTCGAGGTCCAGGTGCTCGAGGCATTCATCGCACAGCATTACATCGACGTGCCGGTGCCGGCCACGCTGGTGTTGAGCGAACTCGTCAGCCGCGAGCTGATCGAGGCGGTGTCGCAGCAGTCGGGCACGCGGATCACGGCCGTGTTCCAGCCGCGCGAGCAGCGTCGGCGCTGGCTGGAAATGGCGCAGACCAATGCCGGCCTGCAGCTGGCGCGCTTGCTGGCCGAAGAAGGCTCCCAGCAAGCGCGGACGCGGGCACTGACCGATGCGCTCGAACTCGCTCCTGACGATCTCGACAACTTCCGCGTCGAGTGCTTCGACATCTCGCACACGGCCGGCGAGGCCACGCAGGCATCGTGCGTGGTGTTCGAGCATCACACAATGCAGAACCGCGAATACCGCCGCTACAACATCGAGGGCATCACGCCGGGCGACGACTACGCCGCCATGAGGCAAGTTCTGCACCGTCGTTACAGCAAGCTGGCTGAAGTCATGGCGGCAGAGACGGATGCGCCGACCGCGGGCGATGCGAGCGGCGCTGGCACCGATGCGCCCGCCAAAACCCGTGCCGCGCGCATGCCCGACCTGGTTCTGGTCGATGGCGGCAAAGGCCAGGTGTCGATGGCGCGCGAAGTCTTCGGCGCGCTGGGGCTTCCACTGTCGCTGATCGTCGGTGTCGAAAAGGGTGAGGGGCGCAAGGTCGGGCTGGAAGAACTGGTGTTTGCCGATGGGCGCGAGAAGGTCTACCTGGGCCGCGATTCCGCCGCGCTCATGCTGGTCGCGCAAATCCGCGATGAAGCGCATCGCTTCGCCATCACAGGCATGCGTGCCAAGCGCGCCAAGGTGCGTGTGGGCGGCAGTCAGCTCGAAGACATTCCGGGCATCGGTCCCAAGAGGCGTGCGCGTTTGCTGCAACGTTTTGGCGGCATTCGGGGTGTGGCAGCAGCGAGCGTTGAAGACATCGCGTCGGTCGACGGCATTGCGACGGACCTGGCCGAAGAGATCTATCGGGCGCTTCACTGACACAGGTCTGCAAGAAGCGCCGTAACCCCGTCATCGAACCACGTCACAATCGACCGATGTTCTGGACTCTGCCGACCATCATGACCTGGACGCGCATCGTCGCGATCCCGTTGATCGTCGGCGTGTTCTATTTGCCCATCGCCGAGCCGATGCGCAACTTGATCGCGACGGTGATGTTCATCATCTTCGCCTTGACCGATTGGCTCGACGGTTACCTGGCACGCAAGCTCAACCAGACATCGGCTTTCGGTGCATTCCTCGATCCCGTGGCCGATAAGTTTCTGGTCTGTGCTTCGCTGCTCGTGCTGGTACATCTGCAAAGGGCGGATGTGTTCGTCGCGCTCATCATCATCGGCCGTGAGATCGCCATCTCTGCGTTGCGCGAGTGGATGGCGCAGATAGGGGCGGGAAAAAGCGTCGCCGTGCACATGCTCGGCAAGGTGAAGACGGTTGTGCAGATGGTCGCAATACCGTTCCTGCTGTTCAACGGAAGGCTCTTCGGCCTGATCGACACCGGGTTGTGGGGTCACTGGCTGATCTGGATTTCTGCCGTGCTTACGGTCTGGTCGATGGTGTACTACCTGCAGAAAGCCATTCCGGAGATCAGGGCGCGGGCCAAATGACTTTCGCGAGAACATGACGGCCCGCGGCGCGGGCTGGTTGCGAGCGATGCCGGTCGTGTTCGTCTTGATATGGAGTACCGGCTTCATCGTTGCGCGCTACGGCATGCCCTTCGCGCCGCCGTTCAAGTTTCTCGCTATGCGCTACGCGCTGTCGCTTGTCTGCTTCTATGCATGGGTCCGGCTGGCGCACGTGACCTGGCCTGCATCGCGCTCCCAATGGGGGCATCTCGCGGTGACAGGCACGCTCATTCAGGCGGGTTATCTCGGGGGCGTATGGGCTGCAGTCAAGCTCGGCATGGGCTCGGGGTTGGTGGCATTGCTCGTCGGGGTCCAGCCTGTGCTGACGGCTATCTGGATGTCGATGCGAGGCGGCGCCGTCAGCCGCCGCCAATGGGTGGGTTTGTTGCTCGGCTTCGCCGGACTGGTCCTTGTCGTGGCTCGCAAAGTCGGGCAGGGCGGCGAGGTGACGGGCGTCACGATGAGCCTCGCCTTGCTCGCATTGCTCTGCATCACCGCAGGCACGCTGTACCAAAAGAGGTTTTTGGCGCCATGCGATGTGCGCAGCGCCAGCGTGGTGCAACTCGGCGCGGCGCTGATCGTGACCTTGCCTTTCGCAATGCTCGAATCCGAGGCGATTCAGTGGAACTCGCATTCGATCGGCGCCTTGGCGTGGTCGGTGTTGGCACTGACATTGGGCGGCAGCTCGTTGCTCTACATCCTCATTCAGCGCGGCACTGCGACAGCCGTAACAAGCCTGCTTTATCTGGTGCCGCCTTGCACAGCCGTCATGGCATGGCTGCTGTTCGATGAGCCGATCACCGCGGTCACCTTGGCAGGTATCGCGCTGACCGCCATCGGTGTCAGCCTGGTAGTGCGCGCGGAACGCTGAACCGGCGCTGACGATTCCATGCAGGTGACCGTGCGACGCACAATCCGATGATGTTCAGCGCGATGACTCAGTTCACACCCTTCGACGTACAGAGAGACGGCGTCGTGCTGCACGGCCGCATCGGCGGCAGCGGTGCGCCCTTGCTCCTGCTTCACGGTCATCCACAAACGCATGTCATCTGGCACCGTGTGGCACCTGCGCTGGCAGAGCGCTTCACCGTCGTCGCGATGGACCTGCGCGGTTATGGCGATTCGGGGCGACCGGCCGACGATGCAAACCATGTCGCTTACAGCAAACGCGAAATGGCACTTGATGCCATGGCCGTGATGGCGCATCACGGATTTTCACGCTTCGGCGTGCTGGCGCACGACCGCGGCGCGCGCGTGGCGCACCGGCTCGCCGCCGATCATGGTGAGGCAGTCGATCGCATGCTGCTGCTCGACATCGCCCCGACGCTGTCGATGTACGCGAACACTTCGGAAGCGTTCGCGCGTGCCTATTGGCACTGGTTCTTCTTGATCCAGCCGCCGCCCTTGCCGGAGGCGCTCATCGCATCTGATCCGGTCCGTTATGTGCGCAGCGTGATGGGCGGGCGGCACGCGGGGCTCGCACCTTTCGCGCAGGAGGTCATGGCGGAATATGAGCGTTGCATCGGCATCGATGGCACGGCCGAATCGATCTGCGCCGACTACCGGGCATCGGCCACGATCGACCTCGTGCACGATCGCGAGGACGTTGCTGCCGGCCGCAAGCTCGCGTCGCCATTGCGTGTGCTGTGGGGCGAACATGGCGCGGTCGGCAAATGCTTCGGTGTGCTGGCGCTGTGGCGCGAGGTCGCGCACCACGTGTCGGGCCATTCGATACCGTGCGGCCATTACGTCCCTGAAGAAGCGCCCGATGCAGTGCTTGCCGAAGCATTCGACTTCTTTTCGCCCCTGAACAAAACATAACCAATCCACAAGGACAGAGATCATGACCAGCCACAGAATCGCAGTCATCGCCGGCGACGGCATCGGCAAGGAGACCATGCCCGAAGGCCTGCGTGTGATCGATGCCGCTGCGCGCAAGTTCGGCATCGATCTTAAGTTCGACCACTTCGATTTTTCGAGCTGGGACTATTTCAAGAAGCACGGGAAGATGCTGCCGGACGACTGGAAGAAGCAGATCGGCGGGCATGACGCGATCTTCTTCGGCGCCGTTGGCTGGCCGCAAAAAATTGCGGACCATGTGTCCCTGTGGGGCTCGCTGTTGCTGTTCCGCCGAGAGTTCGATCAGTACATCAACCTGCGGCCCGCGCGGCTGATGCCCGGCATCATCGCGCCGGTGGTGCGCCGCGACGGCTCGCCGCGGCTGCCCGGAGAGATCGACATGTACATCGTGCGCGAGAACACCGAGGGCGAGTACTCGAGCATCGGCGGGCGCATGTACGAAGGCACGCAGCGCGAGATCGTGGTGCAGGAAACCGTGATGTCACGCGTCGGCGTGGACCGCGTGCTGAAGTTCGCTTTCGAACTGGCGCAGTCGAGGCCCAAAAAGCACCTCACCAGCGCGACCAAGTCGAACGGTATCTCGATCACCATGCCTTACTGGGACGAGCGTGTGGTCGAGATGGCCAAGAACTACCCGGGAGTAACGCTGGATAAGTTTCACATCGACATCCTGACTGCGCACTTCGTGCAGCGCCCCGACTTTTTCGACGTGGTGGTTGCGAGCAATCTGTTCGGCGACATCCTGTCGGATCTGGGTCCGGCTTGCACCGGCACCATCGGTATTGCACCGAGCGCCAACCTCAACCCCGAACGCACCACGCCATCGTTGTTCGAGCCGGTGCACGGCTCGGCGCCGGACATCGCCGGCAAAGGCATCGCCAATCCTATCGGCCAGATCTGGTGCGGTGCAATGATGCTCGAATTCCTCGGCCACAAGAACGCGCATGACGCGATTCTCACAGTCATCGAAAAGGTGCTGGCGCCGCAGAGCGGCGCACCGCGCACAGCGGACATCGGCGGCGACGCCGGCACCGCTGATGTGGGAAAAGCGATCGCCGCGGCGCTTTGAGACAACAGTTCAAAAGGACTTGAAAGCAGTTCGCGAAAACGCCCCTAAAATCGCGATCCTCACAGAGCTGAGCAACGTCGTGTCGTATTGACACCCCGTAGAGCAGTGGTTGTAATCTTTTTCGGCAGTGCGCTGTCGACTTGTCAGAAAGCCCATCCTCTTGCCAGAACTAAACGGCATTCGTGTCGCCGAGAGGATGGCTGCGCCGCTGACGACACCCGATCAATTTTCAATACCTACAAGGGGCCCTTGTGAATAAGACCGAACTGATTGAGCACATCGCGAAGAACGCCGACATTTCCAAAGCAGCCGCTACCCGCGCGCTGGAATCAACCATCGGCGCCATTCGAACCACGCTCAAGAAGGGCGGCTCCGTTTCGCTCGTTGGTTTCGGCACTTTTGCCGTTGGCAAACGAGCAGCCCGCATAGGCCGCAATCCGCGCACCGGCGAGGCGATTAAAATCAAGGCCGCCAAGATTCCGAAGTTCCGTCCGGGCAAGGCGTTGAAAGACGCGTTGAACTGAGACATCGTTTCCGGTGGGGTGCTTAGCTCAGCTGGTAGAGCGGCGCCCTTACAAGGCGTAGGTCGGGGGTTCGAGCCCCTCAGCACCCACCACCACCATCCGATGCAAAGGCGAACAGGTTGTTCGCCTTTTTTATTTCAGAGCCGACCGGCACACGTGGTCGTGAAAGAGAGTTTTCAATGTTCGATTTCTTCCGCAAGTACAACAAGTTCGTGATGGTGTTCTTGTTCTTGTTGATCATTCCTTCGTTCGTGTTGTTCGGAGTGGAGCGCTACCAGGGCGACGGTCAGGGCGAGAAGGTCGCTACGGTCGATGGCCAGGCGATAACGCAACCTCAATGGGACCAGGAACACCGCAACGAGATCGATCGCATTCGCCAGCAAAACCCGAGCGTCGATGCTGCGCTGCTCGACACTGGCGCTGCTCGCTACGCAACGCTCGAGCGCATGGTGCGAGACCGTGTGCTCGCTGCCGCGGCGGCGAAGAGCAACATGACCGTGTCGGAAGAGCGCCTGTCGCGCCTGTTCGCCGAGGACACGGGTCTGGCATCGTTTCGCGGTGCAGATGGCAAGTTCGATCGCGCGCAGTTCATGCGTGCCACTGGCCGCACGCCGGAGCAGTACGAAGCAGCTGTGCGTTCGGACCTCTCAACCCAGCAAGTGCTGTTGGGCGTATCGGGTACGGCCTTCGCGACTCGGGGTCAGGCCGATGCGGCGTTGAATGCGTTCTATGACAAGCGTGAAGTCCAGGTGGCGCGCTTCAATCCGACCGACTTTGCAGCTAAATTGACGGTGACCGACGCCGACTTGCAGGCCTATTACGACCAGCACGCTACTCAGTTCCAGCGGCCCGAGCAGGCGAGCATCGAGTACATCGTGCTCGACATGGACGCCGCAAAAAAGAACATCGCGCTCAATGAGGCCGACGTCAAGAGCTACTATGAGCAAAACAAGGATCGGCTAGGTACCAAGGAAGAGCGACGTGCGAGCCACATCCTCATCACTGCACCCGCCACCGCGCCCGCCGCGGATCGCGAGAAGGCCAAGGCCAAGGCCGAGCAGCTGCTGGCCGAAGTCAAGAAGGCGCCCAACAGCTTCGCCGAAGTTGCGCGCAAAAACTCGCAGGATCCCGGTTCGGCAGAGAAGGGCGGCGACCTCGATTTCGTGATGCGCGGCGCCATGGTCAAGCCCTTCGAAGATGCCATGTTCGCGCTCAAGAAGAACGACATCAGCGATGTGGTCGAGACGCAGTTCGGTTATCACATCATCAAACTGACCGACATCAAGCCATCGTCGGTTCAACCCTTTGAACAAGCCCGTGCTAGCGTCGAGAACGACTTGCGTGCCCAGCAGGCCACCGTGGAGTTTGCCAAGGCCGCTGATGCGTTCAAGGATCTCGTTTACCAGCAGCCGGACAGCTTGAAACCTGCCGCGGACAAGCTCAAGCTCTTGATCCTGAAAGCTGCGGATGTGCCGCGCACGCCCGCCCCGGGCGCGACCGGCGCGCTGGCGAGCCGAAATTTCCTGGCCGCGTTATTCACGCCCGATTCGCTCGAACGCAAGCACAACACGGACGCGATCGAGGTCGGCGCCAACCAGCTCGCTGCGGGCCGTGTGACACAGTACGCCACGGCGCGCACATTGCCTTTCGCCGAGGTCAAAGACAAGGTGCGTACACAACTGCTGGCTGAGCGTTCATCGGCCCTGGCCAAGTCCGAGGGCGCTGCCAAGCTGGCGGCATGGCAAGCGGATGCCAAAGCTGCAACCTTCGGCGCACCGGTTACCGTGTCGCGGCTGGATGTGCAGTCGCAACCGATCCCGGTCGTCGAGGCCGCACTTCGCGCCGACACGACCAAACTGCCGGCGTTGATGGGTGTCGATCTGGGCGCTGAAGGCTATGCGGTGGTGAACGTCCTCAAAAGCATTCCTCGCGCTGCCCCGACGCCGGAGGTCGCCCAACAAGAGGCCGGACAGATCGCCCAGGCGGTTGCCAGTGCCGAAAGCACGGCGTACTACGACATGCTGAAGCAAAGGTTCAAAGCGGAAATCGTGGCGAAGAAGCCCGCCGATTCGGCGCTGCCAGCGATTCGATAGCCTTTTGACGCTACAATTGCGCGCTCTTCGGTGGCTGTAGCTCAGCTGGTAGAGTCCCAGATTGTGATTCTGGTCGTCGTGGGTTCGAGTCCCATCAGCCACCCCACCTAGCCTCACTTTCTTGCTACCAAAACCATAGCAAGGCCTCAAAAAATTCCCAATTTGGGAATTTCAGAGGGCTCGGCGGCTGACCGATTTAGAGCGTTCGTAGATCCCCGCTGTCGTCTTTGGGTCAGCATGCAACTCCGGCAGTTCGCCGAATTGCTCCTTGTAATACGTGGTGTAGTGGCCGCGCAGATCATGGAATGTGAAGTGCTCTTTCACAATTCCCTGTTCTCTAGCTTTGCGCATTAGACGCGCCCACATCGTCTTAAATCCGCTCTCGGAATAAGCATTGTTTGTCTTTGGCGAGCGAAATACCGCGCCCATTGGCGAGTAGTCCTTCATTGCGCGCATGCGGTCCAAGACGACCTTCAGCGCAACGCTCACGCCAATTACCTCGCGTTTGGTTTTATTGCCGCGCTGCTTTGCGCGAGTGAGACGCACCACTTCGTCGTTGGCCTGGGGCCAGTGCAGATCCCGAAACTCTGCGCGACGGTTGCCGGCGAGCGCCGAGAACTGAGCCATCGACACCAGCACGGTCGCGCTGGGGCCTTGCTGTAGCGCCCACGCCACGAACGGAATAAATTCCTCGTGCTCCACCAGCCGGTCGCGCGGCACTTCGGGATTGCGCTCGACCTCCTTGCACGGGTTGCGGTCGACTTCGCCGAGCTCTACAGCCAGCTTGAATAGGTTGGACAGCAAGGCGACCTCGCGGTTTGCCACTACGGGCGCGTCAGCGCGGTGGATGCGCAGGTAGTAGGCGATGGCTTTCGGGCGCGTCAGCGCGACATAGCCCTTGGCGAACACCTTCTCCAACTCGTTCCAGTTGTCGCGGTATTGAGTCTTCGTGCTGTCGGCCAGTTTCTTCCAGCGCGCGGTGTCTTGATAGAGGCGCCAGAGCCGCGGGAAGTCCCCCTCGCCGGTGCGCACGCCCGTCAGGTCCAGCACCTTGCGTAGTGCAGCTTCCTTGTCATGACCGAGTGCGATCGGCTTGCCTTCGACGGGGTGGTACCGATAACTGGCGCCCCCGTTCTTCAGCGGGCGCGCTTCCATGCGCGGTAGCAGGCCCATCTGTGAGAGGCGGTCGCGTTGCTTCATGCTTTCTTCCAGTTGAGCCCGTCGTCGGGTTCGTTTGCTGCGGGCGCCGCGCCGGTAACCACGATGGGCACGCCGAGCAGCGCCATCCGGGCGGCTTCGCGGCTGACTATCAGGCTGCCGTCGATCTTGCGGCGCGCATGCCTGATCCGCAGTCGGTCCAGAGCCCGCTGCTGGGCGGTGTGCTGCCGCACGCCCGTCAGTTCGCGCAACTCGTCACGGGACAGCCAGAGGGTTTCAGTCATTGCGGTACTCATGTGGTGGGCCTTCGGTCGGCTGGTCTGCCAGCACGCGCGCCGCGTCGATAACCGCGATGCCTTGCGCCCACGATGGCCCGTGATCGCAGCAGAAGGTTTGCAGCTGCTCGTCGTCGGTGTCCAGCCATGCACACATCATGGCTTCGGTGGGGCGCCGCCCGCGGCAGAGGGATTGCAGCGCATCGCCGAAGCGAAGCAGGTAGCTCGTTGGCGTCGTCCAGTCGGTGGCCTGCGCTACCTCTTCATGGATATGGTCCCTTGGGAAGCGCCAGCCGCCGATCTGGTTGCGCTCGATCGCGCCCTTGTGGGCCAGCCGCGTGATGAATGCTTGCGACGTCGAAAGGCTTTTCCAGCCGAAGTGACGGGCAAGCTCCGAGTACGGTGGCAACTGGTCGTTGGCGAACAAGAACTCGCGCATGTAATTGAGCACCCGTTGCTGGTGGGCGGTCAGGTCCGCCTTGCCGCGCCGGGGTCGGCCGAGCGGCTTTCCCAGCTTCGACAGCCGCTTGGGCAGGGCGTACACGGTCCCGCGCAGCCTCGACGCGATGATGTTGGCCGCGCGGCAGTCGTCGGTGTACTCGCTCACAAGTCGCTCCCGTAGACCTGTTTCAAGTACGCAATGAGGTTCTGCACGCCGCAGCCTTCGATGCGGCGCCCGCTCTGGTTGGGCTTGCGCATGCGCCAGAGTCCGGTACCGGGCCAGAAGTCGGCCACTGCATGCCCGATGCATATGTGCGCGCCGTCGTTCAAGAGGGTGTGCTTCAGGCCCGCTTCAGCCAGCACCTTGGGAGCGTGCCCGCGATGGCTAGCGCGCCTTGCCTGCGATTCGGCACGGATGCTGCTGTGCTCGCCGAGGTTGTGCTTGGACATGTCGTTCATGACTCGGTGACGGTTTTCCATCATTCGTCCTTGGGGACCGGAGTTTCAAGTTCGCCGATCGCCCACCGCAGCGCCTTCAGTTCGGCGCGGTCGAAGTCGGCTTGTCGGTTGGGCTCGGCGCTGATGCGCCGGTCCAGGTGATCGGCGCGGCTCCGCAGAGTGCCAAGGCGCCGAGCGCGCTGGCGACTCGATACGGGGCCGCGGTCCATCAGGCCTTCCCGTTCAGGACGGTGTAGCCGAGCGGCTTGGTCGGCTGCGCACCAGCGACGGGCTTGCCGGGCATTTCGATAACCGCGTTGGCCACTGCATCGGTGTACGCCTGAAAGGCGCGCTTGATGACGAGCTCGTGGCGATCCAACTCGAAGGTGAACTTGACCGAGCCGCTGTGCAGCTTGTACTTCAGGCGAGCAAGGATTGACGCGCCATCGGTGGCGCCATCGCTTTTGAAGATGCGCACGCCAATCAGGAAGGTCTTGGGGATCTTCATGTCGCCGTTCGGGCCTGCGCCGGCTTCGATCAATTCATTGAACGTCAGTTGCGACGTGCCATCGTGCAGGCGCTTGACGCTCGAAAAGTTGATGGCGCCCACAGCTTGAATCGTGGTGGCCACCGTCAAGAGCGTGGTCGCATCAGCGCCGGCCAGATCGGCGAAGTTGTCCTCGATGAACGTCGCAAATTCCAACTGCGTGAACTGCTTGCGGTCTTGATTGATCCACAGCTTAAATTCGTCGGTCAGTTCGGCCCGGAAGGTCGCGCCCTGGTCGCGCCAGCCTGGTGCGCTGGCCTTGTTGTCATTGAAGATGCAGGTCAGCGTGCGCTGTTCGAGGTCGGAATAGACGTAGGCCGTCGACTGGGCGGCTTGGTCATCCAGATACTTGATGAAGCTCGGGACGTCGGCCAGCGAGCGCATGCCCTGCTTGCGGTTGGGCGTGGCCTGGGCGGTTTCGAGCGCCTTCGTGATATCGACCAAGCTGTGCTCGGGCGGCAGCACCACGTTGGTGACGGCGCCGACCTTGTGCAAGATCACCTTGGGTTCGAGGGCAGCGACGGCCGCGGCTGCGACGTACTGGGCGGCTTCGATGATGTTTTCCATTTATTGACTCACTACTTCTTTGAGGATCAGGGGGGACACGCCATGGACTTCGCGCAGTTCCAGGCTCTGTTGCTTGGGGTGGTTGCGGCTCGTCTCGCCGGCATCGGTGAGGAAGTAAAAATCTTCCTGTTGCACTTCCTTGGGCAAGTCCAGCTTGTGAGTGGCCGTGATGGTCACCTTGTCCACGCTGCCGGAATTGGTGCGGTTCGCTGGGCTCACGGTGAACGTGATGGCGTATTTGCCGCCGCGGCCGCTGTTCTGCACTGCTTGCAGCAACTCCGAGAACTTGGCCGTGGCTTGCGCTACGGTGGTCCCATCGTTGTGCTCAGACAATTGAATCGCGAAGGATTTCATGGGCTCTTTCAGGTTGGGGGTGTGTGACAGCGAAGAGGCTTCGCTCGGCTCTGCGGCCGATCAAGCCGCGCGTTGGCGGTACTGGTCTTCAAGGTCGTCGCACTCCATGAGGAACTGCATCGCAGTGCGCTCGTAGGCGTCGATCACCTTTTGGTCGCGCTCGACGCGCAGCCGGAAAACTTGCAGGTTCTCCGGGAGCGACGGGCAATAGCTCTGAAAGTCGCAGAAGGCGTAGCCCGTCACCCACAGGTTGTGAATGACCTGGGGCGCGTGCTCGGCTGGCAGCACGCCGGCGTTGATGTAGCGGCAGTGAGCGCGCATGCCGGGGCACTTGTACTCACTGATGCCCTTGCGGCCGTCGTCGTCGGTCAGCACGCCGTCGACACTCCCGCCAGCCTTCAGGCGCGGCAGGTACATGAAGCCTGACTCGTACACCGACAGGCCGGTCTGCTCTTCGTGAATGGAGCGTGCGATCGGCTCGTTCAGGATGCCGTGGCGCATTTCATCCGTCATGCGCGGACCCTTGGCGGGAATGCCCGTGATGCGCTCCAACACCAAATCCAGCCGCAGCGTTTCGCGGCCGTCGCGCTCGCCGCGCTGGGCGACGATCGCCTTGCACTTGGAACCCGTCAGCTTGCCAAGCCGGTCGGTGAACCAGCCGGGCGTTTGCTGCGCGTGCGGGGAGACGATGAAGCGGCTCACTTCGCCTGCCTTGCCACCATGGCGGCAATCTGCTCGTCGCACCACTGCTTCCAGGCGTTCCAGCGGGGCAGGTCGTTTGCTTCGCGGAAGCCTTTGTTGGCCTCGCGCTTCGTGGCGCGCAGTGCAAGGGGCGTGAGGGCTTTGCTGGCCATGTCGCACCAGTAGCGGGTCAGCTTGGTTTCCGACTTGTCGACGTGCGCCTCTGCCGCGACAGCGGGCGCCGCGACTTGCTCTCGGGTGCGCTGCAGCGGGTCGGTCGCAGCGTCGGGCATCAGTTCCCATGCGCGGCCGTCGTCGTCCGGTGCGTCCTCAGTGGCGAAGCCGAAGGCCATCAAGACACCGTGCCGCTGCATGTAGGTATTGGCCGAGGCGATGGCCTGAATCTCGTTCTTGCCCCCGCTCGCGTCGGCGCCGGCGCGCAGCGTGGTCTTTTCGGAGTGGCCGAGCCGGTGCGTGATAACCGTCGTCACCAGGAGTTGCCCGTCGTCGGTCGCGCCGGGCACCCAGCGGTGCGAGAAACCGTGCGCCGCAGCCGCGGCAATGATCGCCTTGCACACGTTGCCGATGGTGGCGTGGTCGTAGCTGGTCACGCCCTTGGACGTCTCGAAGTAGACGTGCTTGTCCTTCAGGATTTCGGGCGGGTTCAGCTTGAACTGCACCATGTCCGAGACGAAGGCCTTGCGTGCTTCCTCCGCGTTGTGGACGCGCTGCATTTCCAGAATGTCGCGCATGTCAGCCAGGGTCAGCCCGGCCTTGAGCGCCTGAAGGGCCTGGGCCATCGGGCTATCGGCCACAACGACTTCGAGCGCCGGCGATTCGACCATCGCCGTGGTCGCGGTGATCGGTTCGAGGCCGAGCACCGCGTCCACTGCGACACGCGATTCCACGTCAAGGACGGTTTGCGTGTTCATGTCGATCACTCCGCAGCCAACAGAGCAGCGCGGCCGACGAACCATGCGTCCTCGAGCGCGTGGCGTTCCGGACCTTCGGGGATGCAAGACAGTTCGCTCTCTGCATCGGTCAAGGCCTCGAGCGCGACGTTGATGCCCTGCAACGCCGTCAGAAGCTGCACAGCAACGCCTTGGGCCTTCTTGAGTGCAACGGCAGCGGCAGCCTTGTCGCGCGCCGCAGCGGCATCACGTGCGGCTTGGGCGACACGTTCAGCCGCGGCTTCGTCGTCTTGCTTTTTGCGCTCGGTGGCAATCTCGGCATCTGCCAGCGCCTTTGCGGCCTTGGCGTCGTCGGCATCCTGCTTCGCCTTGGCGACCAACGCAGCAGCGGCAAGCTCTTCCTCTCGCACCTTCTGTTCGAGCGCCTGCAGCTGGGCGATCGCGGTCGACTTGGCGAGCGTGGCCGGTGCGAAGAGGAACCCGTATGCGGCTTCGACTGGCTCCCACACCGACACGTCGGCCAGCGCAGCGCGCACGCTGTCGATGGTTGGCACGCCGCGCGCTGCCAGTGCGGGGACGCCCTGAATGCGCGTGATCGCCTCCATCGCATCGGCCATCTGCTTTTGCGTACGGAGCACCGTGGCTGCGGCCTCCTCGTTGGCGATGCGCTGCTTTTCAGTCGCCTCTGCCACCAGCAGTTCAGCGGCTTCGC
The DNA here is from genome assembly GCF_046115955.1 of Variovorax sp. GrIS 2.14. Lineage (NCBI taxonomy): Bacteria > Pseudomonadati > Pseudomonadota > Betaproteobacteria > Burkholderiales > Comamonadaceae > Variovorax > Variovorax sp. GrIS 2.14. Next base: position 52,502 of record NZ_JBJXIA010000002.1, on the reverse strand, counting down.
GGGCTTCGTTGGCGATGCGGTCGTTCTCGGCCTGGGCGGCGCGCATCGTTGCCAGCTCGAGCGCGTTTGCCTCGGCAAGGACAGCAGCCGCGTGCATCGCGGTCAAGGCATCCATGGTCTGCAATTGAACCTGCTTGCACTCGCCAGCATCGGCGCCAAAGGCCTCGATGTTGACCACCACGGCCGCAACGCCTTCCATGAGCAGCACGATTTCCGCAGCGGTTTTGCCGACAGCCTGTACCAGCGCACCGCGCATGGCTTCGAGGGCAGTGTCGGTGCGCAACTTGGCTTCAGCAGCCAGCGCATCGCGGATGACTTTCTCGGCAGCCTTCTTCTCTTCTTCGGCGGTGATCTGCTCGTGGATCGGCTTTTCCACCTTCATCAGTTCGCTGACGATGCGCGCGGCTTCGACGTCCAGTTGGGCGGTGGCAACTTTCCAAGCGGCCTTCGTCGCCTTCACCGTCGGCTCGATCTGGTAGCGAATAGCGCGGATCTCGACCCGCGCTGCCTTGGCTTCGTCCAAGCCCTTGCCCGTGCTCACATCGTAGACAACGCCGAGGTACTTTTCGTGCAGCGCCGCAATGCCAGCATTGACCTTGGACAGTGCGCCGATGGCGCCGCCGATCGAAGGCGTGTTGAGCGCCAGGGCGGTACCGGGTTCGTTGGCGGCTTCACCGCGCGGCAGCACGTCGGTGATGGTGGAGTTAGAGAGGACGGCGCTCATGCTTGCTCCGAACGGTTGCGAAAGCCGAGCACCGCGCCGAGGACCAAGACCGTCACAACGCCGACTCCGACACCGAAGGCGTGCGGGTTGGAAATTGCCTGCATAAACAGGGAGGCAACGGGCCGCGCGAGCAGCTTGTAGGCAGCGGCGGCAACACCGCACACGGCCAGCACCACCACGGCTACGCAGAGCAGCATTGGCACGTTGTAGCGGGACTCACCATCCGTGGCGAATTGGTGCTCGCGGCGCACCTGGGCGTCGTTCGCGGCCATGCGTGCAACACGCGCCATGGGCACCATCGTCCAGTCGCTCAAGTCGACGCGAAGGGAATGGGATGCGTCAGCCGGAACCGGCTGATTGACCATCGCACTGCGGGTGCGTGGGAAAGGGGGACGAGCAGCGTTCACAGGTTTTCCTTGGAGTTGAAGATGCGCAGGGCGCGGGTTTCTTGCACGGCGGCACGGGCATCCCGTTGGGCGTCGTCAAGGTCGCCATCGGTGGCGAGATTCGTGGTGGTGTCGTTAGGGCCTGCGCCGAACCAGACGGGCGTGCCGGCGAGTAGCAGGGCAGCGATGGCCGCGTACAGCCAGTTCACGCTGACAGCCCTGCGGCAAGGCGGTAGCGGAGGGCGATGGCTTCGGCTGCGGCTTCGGGGCCGTTGGGGTTGGCGACGGCGCGCTCGGAGAAGGTGGCGCGTTGCTCTTGCCAGCCGGGATACCGGGACGCCAAGAAGGCGTGATCGCGCTCCAGGTTGATCGCTTCCTGAGCGGCTTCAGTCGGGACGACTGGTTTAGCAAAACGGTTCACTGATTTCTCCTGCCAGCGAACTGCCGACAGGAGAAATATAGCATCTTGCTAAAGATTGTGAAAGTTATTTAGCACAGAGAGATAAGCACGGGGCGTAAAAAAGCCCGCTTGCCGCGGGCTTGATGTGGGGTAAACCACTCAGTAAATTAGCTTAATCCTTACAAACCGCCAATCCCCGAGCGCTGGACCACGCGCCCGATGATGGTCACGTGGTCTACGTCTGCCTTGGTGAGCACCAACGTTGGGTGTCGGGAGTTGTCCGTCTCTATGCGCAGACCGCCGCCAGGGATGCCGAAAAGGCGCCGCAACCGCATGAGTCCGTCGTAGTAGATGGCGAAGGTTCTGCCGTCCTGCACCTTCGTCTGAGACGTGTCGACAACGCACCTGTCACCCCGTTCGATGGTTGGCTGCATCGTCTCGTCAGGCGCCAAAACGACACCCAGCGCCGCGGGAGAAAGTTGGTCGGCCGCGATGAAGTCGGAGTCAAAAAGGTGGCAAGTCATGTTCACAAGGCTGATTGTGACCTGACCGTTAACATCTTGTAGCGAACTTTCCACCGTCAAAGAGGGAATGAAAACCGGCCCGGCGTGCGGGAATTCCTTGACATGCTCCCAAGCCCGCATCGGGGCGCTCAAAGTAATTCTTTCGATTGAAGGGATAACCCCATGGTCGATATCAAGCCAGCCCGAGGGCTTTCCGGCTTTGTCTTCGATCCAACGAGCGGTTTCATCAGTGAGTCCGCGCCGCCGACCTGTGCGGCTGTTCTTCGATCCTTGCTTCCATTGGCTGACCTGCGCTGCATCGCGCCCGAGCAATTCCGCCAGGGCCTTGGAAGACCCCAGTTCGGTGATGAGTAGCGCGAGGTTCTCGCGCCTTATGTCGTCTATAAATTTCACGGTTTCATATTAAGCCGGGAGCTAAATCAGGTTCGTTAGCGCGTTTTAGCACTGTGGCTTTAGCCCCGTGCTACATTCAACGGTATGAACTACAAATCACTTCCGCAGTTCGTGGCCGATGGTGGTGTCGGCACAAGCGGCCGACTCGCTGTGGCAATCGGCGCCGCAAAGTCCGACATGAGCGACTGGGTAAACGGGCACCGCGCTGTGCCCATGCTGCGCGCGCTCGCCATTGACGATGCCAGCCTGGGCATCATCCCGCGGTGGCTGACCCGCCCCGACGACTGGCATGTGCTGTGGCCCGAACTGGTCAAGCACAAAGACGCTCCCGCCATCGTTCCCGCGGTGGCCTGAATGCACGTCACACCCATTGAGCGCCTGACCCCCGAGCAAGTCCGCGATATCGCCCGTCACGCGGCTGAACGTGGGGAGCGCCTCGAAGACGCCAATCCATTTGCATCGGGCTCCCCCCAGCGCCTGACCTTCGCTTCCGCTTTCCAGCTCTGCGCCCGCGATCTGCAGCGCGCTGCCTGAGTGGCCATGCCCCTCCAACAACACACTGTTTTGTAAGTAGGAAGTACGCATGTCCCATTGTTTATTCGGCTTGCCTCGAGCGCCTACGGCGAAGGCGCTCGAGGGCGGGTCAGACAAGGCGCCGAGAAAGCTGGTCGATCAACCTACGCCGATGCCACGCACACAGCACGGCGCAGAGCTTTATCAGTGGTGGCGCCTGCCATCCATGCAAGTGATCGAGATCCGCCGCATCGCCGGCACAGCCAGTCCGGAGTGTGTAGTGCGCAACGTCAACGCCGACGGCGAAATGAGCACCGGCGAATACGTGCTCTCACTGCGGTTCATCGTGATCCACGGCAAGCAAGTCAAAAAGTGAAGCGGTACGGCATTCCACTCGTCGACCCTGTGAGGGCAGCGCTCGCAACTACCTCATCCCAGCCGCATGGCCAATGCGCCCGCGTGATGCCGCCCGCAACAACCCCGGAAAGACCGTATGAACAAGCCGCACGTGCCAGTGGACGCCGAGACTCACGCGAAAGTGATGGTCCGACAAACGTTGATGCCTGCCGATATTCAAGAAATGTCGCGTGAGCAGATGGCAGTGGTCATCGAGGGCTTTACGTCACAAGTCTTGTTCATCGAGCGCACGTACGAGCGTGAGGTTTCGCGCGAAGGAAGCGAGTGCCCGAGCATCAGCCGGGTCTACAGCGCATTGAAGCACTACGAGCTTCTGTGCGAAGCCATTTACGGCACCGCCATGGCCTACGACCGACGCGACTTCGATCAGAAGGCGACCCGCAAGCATGTCTACGTCGCTGAGTTTGACGACGGGAACATCAAGATCGGCTTTTCGACCCGACCCGTAGCGCGCATCGCCGATGTTGCTGGCGCGAATCAGGCGGCACTACTCCGCACGTGGGTCAGCCTGGACGGTCTGCATTCCCCAGCAATTGAGCGCATAGCGCATCGCCACTTTGCGGACGATCGCGTAGGCGGTGAATTTTTCAGCACCAGCTTCGATGTAGCGACGAAGTGGATTGAGGCCGAGTGGCTGAAGCATCAAGTCCGGGGCATGGGCACATGAGCGACCTCTTCACACACCGCGCAACCACGATGGTTGCCGCGAACGCCGACCACTTCACGGCCGAGTTTGTTGCCTATCTGCCGGGCAACCTGCACGTCTATGACGCCTTCGAGGAAGAGGCATTGCACGTGGTCGCCAAGGGCTTCAAGCACTACAGCGCCCGCACCATCATCGAAGCGCTACGGCACCACTCCGCGTTACAGGACGTGGGCTGTGGGCACTGGAAGCTGAACGACTGGCACACCCCTTACTTCGCGCGGCTCTTCGCGCTGGTGAACCCAGCAAATGAAGGCCTGTTCGAGTTTCGCCACGCCAAGGCCGCGCGCCGCATGCCGGGCGGCGCCCATTGACCAGGGCAATTCCCTACCCGGGCGACGTGCGGGCGAAGGGCTGGCGGTTCGAGCTTGACCACGAAAAGATTGAGCAGTCGGACACCTGGGCGCTTGCATCGGCCGAACTGAAGCCATGGCTGCTCATGCTGTGGCTGACAGCATGGAAGCAGACCCCGTGCGGCTCCATGCCCGACAGCGACGAACTGATAGCCGCGCGCATCGGAATGCCGCTCAAGACCTTCGTGAAGCACCGTACGACGCTGCGCCGCGGTTGGTGGCAGGCTGACGATGGCCGGCTCTATCACGACACCATCGTTTTGTTCGTGGTCGACATGATGACGCGCCGCCGCAAGGAGTCCGATCGCAAGGCTCTGGCACGCGGAAAGATTCCTCCTGAGGTCCCACCCTTGTCCCACGGGACAACCACGGGAGTCCGACCAGATTCCGACACCGGAACCGGAACCGGAACCAGTAATACGGTAATTGGCAGCCCGCCCGAACTTACGCGGGGGTCGCTGGCCGGCGAAGTCTGCAAGGCCATCAAGGCCAAAGGCATCACCGGGGTCAACCCGTCGCATCCCGAACTGCTGGCCTTCATTGAGCAGGGCGTGCCGCTCGAAACCTTCGAGGCAGCCGCACAGACGTGCTCCAAGGCCACGCCACCGAAAGGCCTGAGCTACCTGCTGGCCATCGTGAAGCGGCAGATGGGCGATGCCGCCACGATCGCCACCGGCGCCGGCATGCCAACCGCTGCATGGGACGCCAGCCGCGCCAGCATCGAAGCCAAGGGCATCGCGCTCGGCCTGGGCAAGTGGAACGACGCGGACATGAGCGCCAGCCGCGAGCAGTTCCCCGCCTACCTGCTGCGCGTGCGCGCCGCTGTCGAAGGAGTGCCAGCGTGAGCATGCTGGCCCTGACTCAGCACCTGATTGCGGCGCAGCACGCAGGGCACATCGCCGCCGTGAACGAGCGCCGCATGAACACCGGCAACGTGCCCGACACACCCGAAAACCGCGCCTGCATCGCGCGGCAGTACTGCATCGAGCGCAACCACCGCGCCGCGTTTTCGATGTGGTCCTACTACTTCCCTGCTGCCAATGACGAAACCCAATGACCCGCTTCTATCGCAAGCCCCAACGTAAGCCCATGGGCGTGTCCCTCATCGAACGGGCAATCATCGACAAGGAATGGCGCAGCACCGTGACGTCCGGGCAGATCACCGCACTGATGGGCGATGGCTCCAACGAAATGGTGAACGGCGCCGGCCGCGTGCTCTTCGTGGTTCTCGGCGCCTGCATCGCAGAGGAAGTCGATACCGATCTGCTCGAGCTGCGCATCATTCGTGGCGCCTGCAACGCGGTGTACGAGCAAAAGGACGAGCCGACCATCACCGCAGCCCGCCGCGCGTCGATCGTGAGCGGCCTTGACGCCTGCAATCGGCTCATCGAGGTACTGCCCCGCCGGGCACTGGTCGACGCCGCCTGCGACCTCGCCGTGAAGATGCGCACGCAGCACATCAACTGGACCGACTTCGTTCCGTTGCTCGAGGCGGTGGCGGCATGAAGAACAAAACCAATTGGGTCGAATCGTTCCTCCACGAGCGTGCAGCGCAGACCGCTGCGGAGGTGGCCGTGCTGTGCAAGCTGTCGCCGGTGACTGTCGGAAAAATCATCGGCGACTTGGTGCACCACGGCCGCGCGCTGCGCGCCAATCCCGATCGCCTGCCGTGCCTTTACCTGCGCTGCTCGCCCAAAGTGCCCGAGGTGCCAGTGATCGAAGCGCCTTGCTTGCCCTACATCCCGATGACGACCACGCAGCACGCCATGCGCCATGCGCCCGCATCCGTGTGGGCGCTCGGCGCCATGGCCCATTGATCCACAACCCCAAAGATGCAGCCGGCAAAGACATTCATTTCCCCGGCGCACCCACGCCGGATCTCGAAGCCATCCAGGCCAGTGCCGTGGTGGCCAAGCGAGCAGTCGGCATTCCCTTCGCCAACCCGCGCGGCTCATGGAAGGCCGCATGGCGCACGCACGGCGGGCAGCGGTGCTTCTTCCGCTCGCGGTGGGAAGCGAACTACGCCGCGTACCTCGAATGGCTTCGCAGCATCGGGCAGATCCAGTCATGGGAGCACGAGCCGCACACGTTCTGGTTCGAGGGCATCCGCCGCGGTGTCGTCAGCTATCTGCCCGACTTCCGCGTGACCAACCCCAACGGGTCTATCGAGTGGCACGAGGTAAAGGGCTGGATGGACGCACGCAGCAAGACCACGATCGCGCGCATGGCGAAGTACCACCCCAGCGAAAAACTCGTGGTCGTTGCCGAGAAGCAATACAACGAAATCAAGCGCAAGGTGTCCTCGATCGTGCCAGGGTGGGAGACGACGTGAAGGCATTGCTTGTGGTCACAGAGAAGGGCTTGCGCGGCGCCACGCCTGACGATCACGAGGCCTATCTGAAGTTCAAGCGGCGCCTTGCCAAATCAAAGCCCGGCGCATGCGTGCGGTTCGAGTGGTCGAGCCCGCGGCATGTCGACCATCACCAGAAGTTTGGCGCGCTGCTTTCCTTCTTGAGCAACAACCATGCTGTGTACGACACGACCGAAAAGGCGCTGGTCGCGCTGAAGCTGGCCGCGGGCTTCTTCGAGCCGCACGTCGACCCGGCCACGCTCGAAGTCATCAAGGTGCCAACGTCGATCGCCTTCGAGAGCATGGGCCAGGACGACTTTGAACGCTTCTACAACGCCGCGATCGACGCGCTGCTTGCGGTGATCCTGCCGCGCTTCGAGAAGGCCGAAATGCTCCGCCTGCTCGATCAGATTTACAGCGGCTGGATTGCCGACAACCCGTAATGAGAACGAAGAATAAACCGGCGCCATCGGCAGCCGAGCGGACGCACGTTGCATGGGTCAAGAGCCAACCGTGCATCGTGTGCGACCAGCCCGGGCCGAGCGATGCGCACCACATCGACCAGTCAACGCACTTCCTCACTCTGCCGCTCTGCCAAGGCTGTCACACCGGCCCGCACAACGGCATCCATGGCCTGCGCCGCATCTGGAACGTGACGAAGAAGACCGAGCTTTCATGTCTCGGCGACCTGATGGAAAAGCTGGCAAAAAATAGTTTGAAATAGTCCATGTTATCCCACTCATTGAGGGATATCATTCGTTCATTGCAACAGATGTTGCAGCTGGCGCCTCGCGGTTCAGGGGCTCAAGGAAAAGATCATGGCAGCACTCGCAAAAACCCGCTACGAAACCTTCTTCATCAAGGGCCGCGATGGATGGGAAGCAGCCACCTATGTGTCGCTCGGCGGCAACCTGTCGCTGGGCATCAAGACGCACAAGGCATGGACTAAAGAGAAGGGTGTTTGCACCGTGCTCGCAGTGAGCCGCCTTGAACGCGGGTTCCGCGTGTCCAACCCGCCGGTGTCGCCTTTCCTGACCGAAGCAGAGCGCGCCGCCTGCGACTTCTACATGACGGGCGAAACGCACCCGGGCACCTGCACTGAGAAGGCGATTCGCAAGGCGCATGAGGCCGCGCTGGCGCAGGTCGACGCCAGCGTTCAACTTGCCAAAGCCCACTATGCGAACCGTTCCACCGCCCCCGCAGGCTGGGCAACCATCGAGGCCGGCATCGAAGCCTGAACGCACTGCAAGCCTGTCGCAGCAGGCTTCACAGTGCGCTCCGCGCAACACCCGCGCCTCGGGGTATCAGGGGCTCAAGGTCAACCATGCAAGCAATCGAACGAATCCAGATCACCCGCGCAATCCGCGCTGCGGCCAAAGCCGGCTTCGTCATGGTCGCGGTGAACGAGGGCGGCGACGACCTGATGCCCGTCACCACCGAAGCCGAAGTGCTGGACGCGATCGACGCGGTGGACTTCGACTGCACGATCGTGTTCGAGGGCTTGGTCGACGGCAATAAGCGACGCCCGGGCCTGTTCTGCGTCATCGGCAACGGCGCCGACGTGATCTCCGACTACACGTGCTGCCCGGGCTTTGAGGAAGCAATCGAGCGCGTGGGCGAAGTCGACATGGACGTGCTGGGCGCCGTCACCTTGGATGCGCTCGACGCGCTGGCCGCGATCGTGGCTGAGTGTCAAAGGGCCCGCTCGCTTGGCCAGGACATGAAGGGCATCTACGACACGGCAAAGGTCGTTCTCGCCAAGGCTGAAACCGTCTTCACCGCCGACTGATGGGAACCGCCTGGACGCAGAGCGTGCCCCGTGACTTCCGTATTTCTTCTGCGCGTGCAGGGCCAGTCCCTCAACGCGCAATGCCGGGCCTTCATGGACCGCATCCCTTACTCACCGTTTCCGAGGAAACCCATGCCCACCTTCCCGCAGTACGACGAGCAACCAGACCAGTCCGAGCGCGATGAACTGGCCTTCGAGAGCCGCGCCCGGCGTAACTATCAGGCCCAACTGATCGCGCACCCCAACCCGCAAGACCCCGACCACCCGGGCGACCGGGAAGGGAGCGAAGAGTGAGAACGCGGCCGATCGGCGACCTGCTTTTCTGGCAAAGCAATTTCCGCATGGACAACACCCACGCCGACGTGCTCAAACGGTTGCGCAACCGCAAGAGAACAACGGGTGCCGAAGAGGACGCGCTTTGGTCGGGATGGTTCGCCGTGGATGCGTCAGCGAAGCATTGCGTTGCCTGCGCACTGAGCGCCGGGCAAATCCTGACGATGTTCGACGCGGCCTGATTCCACCGTCAAGGCCTCGAGCCTTGCCAGTGCAATCCGCACGCGATAGGAGGCTACATTCAAGGCATGAGCACACACCCCAACCGAAGCACCAAGCCCGGTGAGGGCGCTAACCCCAGCACCGAAGAGATCCAGACTGCCCGCATCACCGCAGGCCTGAGCCAGCGCGCCGCGGCGGAAATGATCTGGTGCAGCACCCGCGCGTGGGAGCAGTGGGAAGCCGGCGAGCGCCGCATGCCCTACGTGACGTGGTGGGCGTTCCAGCGCCGCATCAAGGACAAGAAGCTGTAGTTCGACCCCCCTTGAATTCAGCCGCGGGGGCTGGCTGAATCAGCGCTCCCATTGAGCACTAAGAAACAGCTCCCCGCACAAACCGACAAGAAGGCCCGCCCGCCGAAGGCGCAGCCAACCCCGAAGAAGAAGCCTGAGGCCGCAAAGCCCAAGGCAAGCAACACACCCGCACCACCAAGCAAGTGGCGCATCGCGCAAGTCGTATCAGTTGAAGACGTAGAGCCAAAGCCAGCAGCCAACACCGCACCGCCCGTAGAAGGGCGCGCGCTACTCGTTCTCCCGCAACCAGCACCAGCGACTCCATGGCAGCAATGGAAGTCCGAGCTTCCGCAGAGTTTCATAGCCTTTTGTAGCTACATCGAGGATGGCGGAAACCTCAAGCAATACGCCGTAGATAAAGGCTTCCCCCGACAGACTTTGCAGACGTGGATTGCGCTCGATCCCACAAATTCCGGCACGTACGCACGCGCGTGCGAGGTTCGGACGCATGACATTTTCGACACGCTGACCCGTATTTCTGACGAGGCGACGACGACTCTGACGATCGAGGGCCGCGAGATAGTGATGCCGCTCGACGCGGTTGCAGTGGCCCGCAACAAACTGCGCGTTGAGACTCGCAAGTGGGCTCTGTCGCGCATCCTGCCAAAAGTGTACGGCGACAAGGTGGCCATCGAGAGCACCGTGACGCTGGCCTCTGTGTCGGACGCCGAGCTACTGGGCAAGATTGCCGCGCTGGGCCTATCCCTGCCGCGCATTGGAACGCTGAATCAGGAGGCATCCGACGATGCTTGACCTGACCACGCTCACGCCGTCGCAGCGGCTCGAACTGTCTTCGCTCATGGGCGAGGTCATGCGGCGCCGTAAGACGCGCCTCATCGAGTCCCTGTTCCCCGATCGCGGGCCGCTGCGCCGTGCGCTCTACCCGAAGCACATGCAGTTCTTCCGGTCAGGCCGCGAGAACGACGAGCGCGTCTTCATGGCCGGAAACCGGGTCGGCAAGACGGTTGCAGCGGGCACAGAGACGAGTTATCACCTCACGGGCCTCTACCCGGACTGGTGGGAAGGCCGGCGCTTCGGGCGTGCCATCCGGGCTGTGGCCAGTGGTGACACGCACGACACGACGCGCGACATTATTCAAGACAAGATGCTCGGCGGCACCACCGACGAGCGCGACTACGGCACCGGGTTGATTCCGGGCGACTGCATCGTCTCGTGGACAAAGCGCCAGGGCGTGCCGGGCGCGGTGGAGAAGATCACCGTGAAGCACGTCAGCGGCGAGAACAGCGAGCTTTGGCTTCGCAGCTACGTGCAGGGCCGCAAGATATTCCAAGGCTTCGAGCTTGATCTGTTCTGGCCCGACGAGGAATGCCCCGAGGACGTGTACGAAGAGGGCCAAGTGCGGCTCTTGACGACGGGCGGCATCAGCATGCTGACGTTCACGCCTCTGAACGGGCTCACGGCACTCGTGCAGGCACTGACCAGCAACAACCCGGACAAGCCGGCCATGTCGCGCGAGGTCGTTCAATGCGGCTGGGACGACGTGCCTCACTTGTCCGAAGTGGCGAAGGCAAAGCTGCTGTCCAAGCTGATGCCGCACCAGCGCGACGCGCGCACGAAGGGCATCCCCGCACTGGGATCCGGTGCCATCTACCCGGTGCCCGAGACAGACATCGTGGTGCCCGACTTCCCTCTGCCCGACTACTGGCACCGCGCGTTCGGGATGGACGTCGGCTGGAACCGTACCGCTGTCATTTGGGCGGCGATCAACCGCGAAACCGACGTCGCCTACCTCTACAGCGAGCACTACCGGGGCGAAGCCGAGCCTGCGGTGCATGCGGCAGCCATCAAGGCCCGCGGTGAGTGGATCCCGGGCGCCATCGACCCGGCCAGCCACGGCCGCAGCCAGAAGGACGGCGAGCAACTCTTCGAGCTCTATCAGGACTTGGGCCTCGCTATCTCGAACGCAGACAACGGCGTCGAAGCCGGCATCTACAACGTGTGGGACCGCATGAGCAGCGGGCGCCTGAAGGTGTTCGCGTCCTGCCGCAACTGGATTGACGAGTACCGCATCTACCGGCGCGACGTGAAGGGCGCCATCGTCAAAGCCAACGATCACTTGATGGATGGCACCCGCTACGTCTGCATGACGGGCCTCGACTTGGCCTGTCAGAAACCGAGGGCGCGAGACGGCGCCCGCACTACCTCTTGGAGAACCGTATGACGACCCCCTCACTGCTCGGCCCGCGCGGCACGCCCTTTGTCGACCTGGGCGGCGAGCGCGCATGGCGCCAGTTCACGAAGGGTGACATGGTGGCAAGCCTTCAGTGGCTCGACCTGCAAGCCCATGACCCATCGTTCCCCGAAGAGGGGCCTATCCCCTGCATGACGATCTTTCATGCCTTCCGGCGCATGGACACGGGCGCGCACGTCATCCCGCAGCGGTTCGCCTACATCTACGGTGCGCGCGAGGGCAAGCCGACCCCGTATTTCTTCAACTCGGTGCTCAACGCATGCGAGACGTGCGGGTTCGACAAGAACGACAAGGCAGCCCGGCACCGAATGATGGATCTCGTCATCGAGGCTCTGCCAGACCTTATCACCATGCCGAGCGAACAGCCCACGGCACTGGAAATCCAAGCGCACCGCCTTGGCATCGAAGTCACCGTGCGCAACGGTGACAAAACCATGCACACCGAGGTTTTGTAATGTTTGACGACCTGAGCAGCACCACGACCGCACCGCCAGCCGAGGGCGAGCAGCGCCAGGGCGGCGACCTTGCCAAGATCATCGAGCACGCAACGCCCGGCGATGTGGCAAGCGACCCCAAGGCCATCCATCGGCATCACGTCCTGATGGACCTGCTCGAGTACGAGAGCGAGCGGCAGGCCGAAGAGCGTGCGCAGGCCCAAGTGGACGAGGGCTACTACGACCATGAGCAGTGGGCAGCCGATGACGCACGCGAACTGATGGAGCGCGGACAGGCGCCGCTGGTGTTCAACGAAGCCCGGCTCACGATCGACTGGATCTCTGGCACCGAAAAGCGGCTGCGCAAGGACTACAAGATTCTCCCGCGCGAGCCCGACGACGAAGCCGGCGCCGAACTGAAGACGAAGCTGGTCAAGTACACCGATGACGTCAATCTGACCCAGTGGCACCGCTCCAAGGCATTCAAGCAGGCCGCGACCGCCGGTATCTCATGGCTCGAAGAGGGCATCAATCCGGACCCCGAGCAGGAAATCATCTACAGCGGCATGGAGGACTGGCGCAACGTCTTCCGCGACAGCCACTCTCGCAACATCGACTTCAACGTCGACAGCCGCTACCTGTTCCGCCGCCGCGTCATCGACCTGGACTACGCGATTGCACTGCTCCCAGCGCACGAGGCGCACTTGCGCTCGATGGCCGGGCGCATGGACGAGGACGGCGAGGGCGGTGAGGACGTGTGGTACCTGGGGCAGAAGCAGGCCAGCACCGCCGATATGCGTGAGATGGCCGATATGTCGGGCTTCGGCAACCGCTCGGCCTACATGGCGCGTTCGGGCTACTTCGATTACAGCCGCCGCCGCTCCTGCGAGCTATTGGAGTGCTGGTACAAGGTGCCCGAGCGCGTCAAGGTGTTCATGGGCGGGCAGGCGCCGGGCAAGCTGGTGGACGACCAGAACGCCGAGCATCAGGCCGCGATCGCTGACAACGCACCGACCTATGAGGCGGTGAAGATGAAGATGCGCCTCATGATCGCCACGAAGCAGGCGCCCATGCTGGACATGCCGAGCCCGTTCAAGCACGGCAAATTCCTGCTCACCCCGATCTATGCGTACCGGCGCTTCCGCGATGGCATGGCATACGGCCCGATGCGCGGCATGCGGGACATTCAGGACGACCTGAACAAGCGCCGCTCGAAGGCGCTCTTCGCTCTTTCGTCCAACCGCATCCAGATTGAGGCCGGCGCTGTCGATGACATCGAAGACCTGCGTATCGAGGCCGCACGCCCGGACGCCATCATGGTGGTCAAGGCCGGCAAGATTCTGAAGTTCGAGCAACAGACCGGCGACTTCCAAGGCAACCTCGAACTGGCACGCGAGGACAGCCAACTCATGCGCAACGTCGGCGGTGTGACCAACGAGAACCTCGGCCACGACACCAACGCGCAGTCGGGCAAGGCCATTGGCCTCAAGCAAGACCAAGGCGGGCTCACGACGGGCGAACTGTTCGACAACTACCTGCTGGCCATCCGGCAAGCGGGCGGCTTGCGCCTGTCGCACATCGAGCAGTTCTATACCGAGCCCAAGGCCGTGCGCATCGTCGGCCAGCGCAAGCCAATCGAGTGGCTGAAGATCAATCAGGTGGACCCGGCCACCGGCCAAATCCTGAACGACGTCACCGCATCGGCTGCCGACTTCATCATCGACACGCAGGACTACCGCGCATCGCTCGCGCAGTCTGCGCAGGAGCAGATGTTCGACCTGCTGGGCAAGATCGCCACCTTCGCGCCGCAAGTGGTGTTGAACGTGCTCGATCTGGTGGTTGAGAACGCGGAAATCAAAGACAAAGAAGAGTGGGTGTCCCGCATCCGCAAGCTCAACGGCCAACGTGACCCGAGCAAGCCGCCGACGCCCGAAGAGCAGCAAGTCGAGCAGGCCACTGTCGCCAAGCAGATGGAAGCCGAGCAGGTTGCGACCGACACCAACAAGGCCGCGCTCGCCGAAGTGCAGGCCAAGGTCGACTTGATCCGCTCGCAGATGGAGAACATGGACGTCACCAGCGTGCTCAAGCGCGTAGAGGCGATGTTCTCCGCACTGCAAGCCGCGCAGATCGTCGCCACGACGCCCGGTGTCACGCCGGCAGCCGACGAGATTGCACTGTCTGCCGGCCTGGAAGACATGCACCCCGGCGCCATTCCCCAGCCCACCGGACTGGCACAGCGGTTTCTGGCACAGACCCAAGGCGTTCAGGGCGCTCCTGGTGCGCAGCCCAACACCGACCCGATGCTGCCGGCCGATGGCGTACCGAATGACCCCGCACAGGCTGGACCGCCCGACATGGCGCCCGCGTCGCCCCTCGAAGGCGTGCAGGGCGGCATGGAAACGGTGCGACCCGAAGACAACTTTCCCCCGCAGGGCGCAGGCCCTGCAAATCCCCCGCAGTGAGTAGGAGCAAGACGCTTTGAACAACGCAATCGACAAAATCATCATCCCGACCGTGGGCCGTCAGGTCTGGTTCACCCCGAACAAGTCGGACCCGCTGCACGACGAAGACCCTGCGCCGTTTGCTGCGACTGTGGCCCGCGTGTTCGCCGAACGCTGTGTCAACCTGATGGTGCTCAACCGCCAGGGCAAGCCCGTTGAGCGCACGTCGGTACTACTGAAGCAGGCTGGCATGGAGTACGAGCCCTTATCTAGCTTCTGCGAGTGGATGCCATACCAGATCGGGCAGGCAGCCGCTACGCCGATGACCGCAGCGATCGTGCGAACGCTCATCAAGGAGGCCTTGGACCCGGGCAGCCTGTACGACGCGCCGGGCATCGCACTGGTGGCCATCGACAACCCGGTTGCGATCGGCTCGCCTGCGCCCTTCATGGGCCGGCGCCAGCGGGAGCGGAATGCCGCGCATGACCGGGCCAACGAGACGCTGGTGCGCAACCTGCACGCGATGCCAATCGCCAGCGTGCCGCCGGACGTGGGCTATGAAGCCACCGGCCGCAATGAACTGTACGAAGGCCTGTTCGATGGCGAGTCGGACGGTGATCGCGCTGGGCGCCTTGCACGTGCAGCACTCGGCCTGTCCCCCACCAGCCCGGTGGTCGACGTGATGGAAGACGGCGTGTGGGTTGCAGGAAGCACGGGCGGATTCATGCCTGCCGATGCGGCGCCCAACGTGCCCGGACGCATCACAGACCCCGTGCCGCTGGCGTTCAGCGTGGCACTCGAGGTGCTGAAGGAGGGCGCCAAGGTCGCGCGCCTGGGATGGAACGGCAAAGGCTTGTGGCTCGAGCTGCAAGTGCCCGACGCCCACTCGAAGATCACTCTGCCCTACATCTTCATGAGCTACCCGACCGACGCGGCGAACACGCCCGGCGCCCGCGTGCCGTGGCTCGCATCGCAGACCGACCTGCTGGCCGACGACTGGGTTCTGGTCGCCTGACCGCCAGCACGCCCCCAACTTCAGAGAACGACCATGAACCCATCCCTTACCCCCATTGGCGTGACCGAAGCCGAGCTTGCATCCAAGGCCGTGGCCGCACGCATCACCCCGCGCGAGATCGACAAGACCATCGCGCATGAGTACTACGACGTGCCCCCGGGCAGCACGTTGACCCTGTGCGTGCTCACGCTGCGCAATGGATTCACGGTGGTCGGGCATGCGGCCTGCGCTGCGCACGCCAACTTCGACCCGGATATCGGGCGCCGCATCGCCTTCGAGCACGCGCGCAATCAAATCTGGCCGCTGCTGGGCTACGAACTGCGCTCGAAGCTGACGGCCGAGCAGGAATCGGCCGACTGAGCCGCCCAACCATTCAAGAACTGAAAGACCATCATGGCAATCTCTGACGAAGACCTGCGCGGCCTGTCCGCGAACGAACGCGAAATCCTCATCGCGGCTGAAGCCGACGACGAAGACGGCGACATTGCGCAAGAACTGAGCGGCAAGCGCAGCCCATCGGCGCCCGCTGACGACGAACTGGTTGTCACGACCGCGGCGCAGGATGCCGAAGCCGCTGCTGCTGCTGCACTGGCTGCTGCGCCCGCTGAAGCGCCGGCCGCTGCACCCGCTGCACCCGCTGCACCTGGGGCCGCTGGCATCGAAGCCGCTGTGGAAGCCGAAGACGACGACGCACCGACGCCGCGCGCCGCGCCTGCCGATATCGCCGATCAACGTGTGGCCCTCAACGCCCGCGAAGACGACAGCATGCAGAAGCTGCTGGACGGCGAAATCACGCAGGCCGAGCACGCCGTCATCAAGAACGAAGTGCGCGCATCGCTCGACACGCTGCTCGTGGCTGAAGCGACCGACAAGGCGACGGCCAACATCGAGTACGCCGGCATGATGAAGCTCTACAACGCTGACGTGAAAGTGACGAAGGCACTGGGCAAGGCCGCGGGGCTCGACTACTCGAGCGCCGACCTTGCTGCGAAGTTCGACCGTGCCGTTGTCATGTTCTCCAACGAACTGGCCGCGCAGGGGATATCGGACAAGCCGGGCAATCTGGCGAACAGCCGCAAGGCTCTGTCCGAAGCCCATGCGTACATGCTGCGCGCCGCGGGCAAGGTGCCTGCGCCGGTGGTTGCAGCGGCTGCCGCTGTCGTCCCCAAGGGTGGGCGCCCTGCACCTGACCGCTCGAAGCTGGGCATGACGCTGGCAGCCATCCCGGTGGCCGCTGACGCCAGCATCACGTCGGAGTTTGCACATCTCGAAGGCATCACCAACCCGGCCGACCTCGAGCGCCAGCTTGCCAAGCTGACGCCTGAGCAAGAGCGCCGCTACCTGGACTCCTAATGCGCCTCAACACCCTCATACGCAACCTGAAGGTCGGCGAGCGCCTGTCCTTCGATCAAGGGCGCATCGTGCTCGGTCTGGACGGCAACACGCCCAAGACCGCGCGCCTGCGACTCACGCTGCATGAGGACGTGGTCGTCGACAAGCCGCGCACCGCGGCGAACGACGAGCAGGATAAGGCGCCGATCGCAGCGACCTGAATCGGGCGGCGCTCCATACTCCGGGGCGCCGCATCGGCGTGCAACCCACTGGATCTCAAATGCGGCTCGCCTTCCTCTGCCTCACTCTCGCGCTGGCCGCATGCACTTCCCCCACGGGCGTGGTGCTGATCGGCGACGGCATTTACATGACGTCAAAGTTGGGTGGCATGGGCACGTACAGCGGGGGCAGCGTGAAGGCCTAGCTATACCGCGAAGCAGCCGACTACTGCGCCAAGGCGGGTAAGAAGGTTATCCCGGTGACGTCATCGTCCATGGACTCCGTGGCCTACAACAGCGCATCGGCCGAAGTGCAATTTCGCTGCAACTAAACCCTGCCAAGAGGCCAGCTTAAAGCTGCACGTCGTTGAACCACCGGTATTGGCGACCGCCATAGTCCTCGAAGTCCACAAGTGCGACGTCTAGATTGGAGTGCTTGAGAAACTTTCCAAGATCGACGAGGTTGTCTTCGTTTGTTTTGGGATTGGTTAGCGCAAAGATTTGCATGCCGAGCGAGCTGACGTTGGCTACTGAAAACTGACCCTGCCGGACCGCCCCACTGACTAGCAGCGCTTTGTTCCACGAAATTATTAGATGGTTTAACGGCTGCCCTTTGGCTGCCTCAAACCGCCTTGACATCCCACGTCCCACACTGCTGATCAAACCTAGATCCTGCAGGATGGTCGCGTCGACAAGGGTTAGCCCGCGTTCGGGAGAAAACTTGCCCTCAACCCCGCTCCATAAAGCTTGAGCGATCACGAAGCTCGCAGCCTTTGCAATCAGGGTCGCTTCGGTCTGCGACAAGCAACGCAAAAAGTCGAGCGTCCTGAGCGAATGACTGCCCGGCTTCTTGAACTCACCGGCCAGCACGCTGCCCCATAGCTTTTGCATTGATTCGGAGGAAGTCTCGGCGGCCAGATCGCGCCATTTGTAGAGCCAGTCGATTTCTGGCACTGCGTTAGGCGGAGCACCTGCTTCTTGCACGAGAACGGTTTCAGCTTCGAGCACCGCCTTTGCGACGTTGATTTCTTTGCGGATCACGTCGGCACGCTGGTTCGCAAGGATTACTAACTCATGGTCGTACTCGTTGAGGCCTTTCGGCACCAACTGCGGTTCATTGGACGCTGCAGTCGGGCCGCTGAGCAAGATGGGTTCCATCCACACCAGCGAAGCTCGACCAAGCTGTATCCGCTTGATCGATTGTTCCGCATGGGCAAAGGCAATCATCTCTTCGGCTTTGAGCTCATAAGCCGCGCTGCCTTCCCGACGCATTTGCCAAGGTGTCAACACGCCGCCGATGCCTTTGTCGACGAGTGAGTTCCACATTTTGATGATCAAACTTTCGCCTGGAGCAGTTGGCACATCAACCCATCGCGCGCATGGCTGGCGCAAAGTCGGCATGTAAGAGGGGGGCAGAGGTTTTCATGGCAAGGATCGTACTGGCCCGTTTGTAAGCTCGCAATACAAAGTTAACAGTACCGGCGCGACCCCCCTTGAATAGAAGAAAAGAGGGCATACGATTTCGAGTAGTGAAGGGGCAGACGTGCACTAAGACGCCGGGAGCCCCTTCGCTGCCGCTGCGGGCATCGCAGTTTTTATGCGCAAGACGCGCTCGATTCCCCAAGGGGATGGAGTGCCGACATGCGGACGTTAATCGGGGTCAATGATCCACAGGCTGTAAAAAAGTGGGCTTCGCTGATGGCTGTCGCCATCAACAAGGCTTCCTACTGGGCCAAGAAATTCGTCGGCGAGGGCAAAGACTCCCGCCTCCCCATCCAGCGCATTGACGACCTCGAATCCGGGGCCGGCGATGAAGTGACGGTGGACTTGCTCATGCCGATGAACATGGAGCCGTTGATCGGCGACCAGACTCTCGACGGCAAAGAGCAGCCGCTGAAGTACTTCACCGACCGCCTGCGCATCGACCAAGTTCGCGGTGGCGCTGACTTGGGTTCGCGCATGAGCAAGAAGCGCACGCTGCGCAACTTGCGCCAGGACGCGAAGCGCGTCAGCACCGACTGGTGGAAGCGCCTGAGCGACGAGCTCTACTTCATCTACATCTCGGGCACTCGCGGCACGGGCGGCGGCATGATCTGGTCGGCGGGCAATCCAATGTTCGCCATCAACGCGCTGACGGCGCCTGACGCGATGCACACCATGTACGGTGGCACCGCGACCTCGAAGCTGTCTCTGGCAGCCGCTGACACGATGAAGCTGCGGGTTGTCGACAAGGCCGTGGCCAAGTCGGAAACCATGGGCGGTGACGGCTCGGACGAGCTTTCGATGATCCCTGTGAACATCGAGGGCGGCGACCACTACATCCTGCTCATGCACACGTTCCAAGCCGATGCCTTGCGCCTCGATGCAGGCACGGGCGGTTGGCTCGACATTCAGAAGGCAGCCGCTGCCTCCGAAGGTCAGAAGAATCCGATCTTCACGGGCGCCATGGGCATGTACAACGACGTGATCCTGCACAAGCACCGCAACGTGATTCGCTTCAGCGATTACGGCGCTGGTGCCAACCTGCCGGCCGCTCGTGCGTTGTTCCTGGGCTCGCAAGCCGCCTTCATCGCCTACGGTGACAACGAGGCCGGCACCCGGTTCAACTGGACCGAAGAAACCAAGGACCACGGCAACAGCGTGGCGATCGGTACGAACGCCATCGTCGGTGTCAAGAAGGCTACCTACAAGTCGAAGGACGGTCAGACCGTGCGCGACTTCGGTGTGGTTGCTGTCGACACCTACGCGATCGACCCGAACCCTTGATGACATAGAGGCCTCGGCGCAAGTCGGGGCTTCGTCACAAGCCCACCAGTCCCCCCTTCAATCTTCAGGAGCCCAACACCATGGCCCGTTTCCTTTCCGAACTGCTCACCGGCAAAAAGCCGCTCCCCCAGCCTTACGACGGCAGCGTGCTGCAACTGCCGCTCACGTTCGTCTTCGGCACCGTTGCGCCCGCTGTCGGCGATATCTTGGCGCTGCTCGAACTGCCGCCTTACACCGACCTGCTGGACTACGACATCTTCGCGGCCCAACTGGACTCGAACGCTACGCCGCTGCTGACTTTCTCGCTCGGCCAGGAGAACGTCGCGCTCACCGACTTGGCCGCTGTCTACGAAGCCGGCTTGACCTTCGGCCGCACGGCGAACGGAAGCTGCAATCGCGCGACCACGGCTATGCAGCAACTCGCTGACACGACCGTTCCCCGCAAGCTGGCCCTCAAGGTCACGGCGGCGGCCGCTACGTGGGCTGGTGCAGGCAAGACCGTCACCGCGCTCTTGATGCTGCGCGGCTAATCCCGCCTGCCCCGTGTGTGTGTGAGGGGGGCCGCATCGCTGCGTGCCCCCCTTTCGTTTTTCAACCGTCTCAGGAATGCAAGATGCAAATTCACGCTTACCGCCGTCTCGAAGCTGTCTCGATCAATCTGTTCGATCAAGAGATTGCCTTCAAACCCAACACCCTCGGCCACGTGGTCAGCGGCGACGTTGTTGATACCCGCGTGGTTGACCGCCTGCTGTCCATCAGCGAAGCCTTCCTCGAGTACACCGGCAAGGGCGTCGAAGTGGGTGTGGCTCTGGCCGTTGCCGCTGCTGCTCTGCCGCTGGCCCCGGTCATCACCACGATCGACGAAGGCGACGGCGACAAGGTGTTCGACTTGGTGCTGCTCGGCTCCGACTCGTTGCCTTCGATCATCACCATCGGCGAAGGCGTGACCATCACCCTGGGCGATCTGGTGCAGATGGCATTCGAGCGTTCGGACATGAACCGCGAAGAGTGGAACCTGAACGATCAGGACGACCGCGAAGGACTGCTCGACACCGAAGTGACCCTTGCGATCGTGGCGCATGAAGCCATCGTGCAAGCCGCGATCGACGCTGCCGCTGCATCGGCTGCTGCCCTTCCGCCAGTGCCCGTCGCCGTGGTGCCTGTCATCAACTCGCTGGTGCTCGAAGCAACCGACGGCGAGAAGGTGGACCTCGGCGCCATGTCCGAAGTCAAGCTCCGCGCCTTCGCGCTCGAGGCCGGCGTGACGCTGCCCAAGGGCAAGGGCACGAAGGTCGCTGCACTTCGCCAGATGGTTGCCGACGCCCTGACCGGCCCCGCGAAGTAACCCATGCTTGCATCGCGCCCCATCGGCTTAGCCCGCGTCCTGCTCAACGACCCCGACAGTGACCGCTGGACGGACGCGGAACTGCTGGGCTGGCTCAATGGGGCGCAGCTTCAGATCGTGGCCGTGCGGCCCGAGGCGAAGGCCACGAAAGTCGATATCGTGCTGATCGCCGGCGCAGAGCAGAGCATCCCGGGCTCGGCAACGCGCCTGCTCGATGTAAAGCGCAACGTCGGGGGCCGCGGAATCTCGCTCATCAGCCGCGACCAGCTTCAGGAGTTTGACCCCGACTGGTACTCCGCTGACAACGCCGACGTCATCAAGCACTACACATTCGACTTGAACGACCCCAAATCGTTCGAGGTTTACCCGCCAGCCGCGGCCGGTATCAAGGTGCATGCGCTGGTCGCTGCCATCCCCACCGACTGCACCGCTGTGGGCTCAACCGTTGACCTCGATGACATTTTCGAGGGCGCCTTCGTTGACTGGATCTGCTACCGCGCTTGGTCCAAGGACGGCGATGCAGGCCCCGACGGTCAAAAGGCAGCCAACGCCCTTTCCACCTTCATGCAGGCGCTCACGGGCAAGACGATCTCTGACGTCAGCACCAAGCCGAGCCGCAAATGAAACTCTGGTCCGACTTCCTCCGCGACGTGAAGCCCAAGGCCCCCGGCCTGCCCGAACCCCTGGTGGAGTGGGCCATATTCCGCGCGGCTCAAGACTTCTGCCAGTACACGCGGGCGTGGCAAGTCACGCTCGACCCGACCACCACCGTGGACGGTGTGCTGACCTACGACATGGAGCTTGGCGCCAACGAACTGGTGCGCATCGAGAGCGCAACGCTGGCCGGCAACGACTACGACGTATGGCGCCAGGGCGACAAGGCCCGCGGCACCTTCGTCTACACGGCCGACAAGTCGGCCATCAGCTTCAACACGCCCGAAGCGGCTGGGCAGGCGCTCGTGTTGACCTGCGCCTTGAAGCCGGGCAACAAGGCGACGGGCATCGCCGACGTCATCTATGACGCCTACGTCCGCACGATCGCAAAGCTGGCCATCGCAGACCTGAAGAGCGACGGGAACCTGCGCCTTGTCGCCGAGAGCGACATGGACGTTATCAAGGTCGCGCTCTGGCGCGGCAGCGCAGCAACCCGCCCGCGCTCGCGCGCTCACTTTTTCTGATTGGAACCCTCATGTCCTTCGACAGCGTAATCCTCCTTCCCGCGACCACGGCTGCGCCCGGTGTCGGACAGCCTTGCGTGGTGCTCAAGCCGACCAACCGCACCTTTCACGCGCTGGGCAAGACCACGGCCGGCGCTGGCACGGCCTCTGTCGACATCCTGGGCGCCAACACAGGCGAAATCGCCGACGCGGTTCTGCTGGGCAACATCGCTCTGACGCTGGGCACCGTGCGCTCGGGCGATGGCTTCGTCTCGACGGCGCCCTGGATGACCGTATGGGCGCGCGTCAACTCGATCACCGGCACCGGCGCCACCGTCGGCGTTGTGGCCGCATCGTGACCGTCACGGTCTACCCGAAGCGCAACGGCGTCAGCGCCGGGAGCGCGGTCGAATTGCCGAATCTGACCGTCTACAGCGGCCGCAGCGGCACGCCGGGCACGGCCGAGAGCAGTCTTGTCCTCTACCCGAAGCGCAATGGCGGTGCAGCGGCGGCATTCACGCCCGCGGTTCTGTTCGGCGCCTCGGACAAGGGCCTCTATTACGACTTCACCGATATGGCCTCGCTGCGGCAGGACGCGGCCGGCACTGTGCCTGTCATGCTGGCAGGCCAATCCGTCGGCTTCGCGCTCGACAAGAGCGGCAAGGGCAACAACGCCACGGGCCCGACCGCCAAGGGCACCTACAACGCGACCACCGGTCTGGTGTGCGCCGGCGCAGGCAACATCAACACCGCGTCGATCTTCGATGCCACGTTCAACAACAGCGCCACCTTCATGGCCGTGATGCGCTCGGGCGTGCCTCACACCGACCTGCGGCTGGTGCATGGCCGCTTCGCTCCCAACCTCTACACGGGCTACGACGGCTCGAACGGCAATTGGGATCACACGACCGGCTTCACCGGCGCCGCACTGGGCGCGAACATGGCGACCGACGGCGTGCTCGCGCTGGAATATGGCGTGGCGCAAGTGGGTGTCGGCCTCGATCGCTTCTGGCTGCAAAACGGCACCGCGCCGAAAAGCTCGACCTTCAGCAAGATGCGCCGCGACAGCGGTGTGGGCGGCAATCTCGGCTTCTCGACGCCTACCTACATGACGATCGGCGGCGCCGATGCGGCCTACTTCTGGCCGGGTCAGATCGGTGCGTACTTCGCCATCAACCGGCTGCTCACCACGGCTGAGTACAAGGCGCTGCAGGCCTATTTCATCGCGCAGCACAACCTGTACCCGAAGAAGCTCTTCGTGTGCTGCGGCAACTCGCAGACCTCGGGCCAAGGCTCGACGGGCGGGGCAGGGCAGGACCAGTCGCCGACCGGCAACAACATGCCAGCGCGTGTGTGGAATGCGCTCGCGGCGACCTGGGACGTGCGCATCGACGCTTACCCGGGCCGCAACCTCACGCAGATGACCGCTGAAAGCCCGCTCTGTGCCGACGTCATGGGCGCCAAGGCCGGCGTGCGCAAGGTGGCGCTGGTGTGGGAGACGACCAACACGCTGATGGCCAATACGAACGTGGCCGCGACCCTCGCACTGCTGCAAAGCTACTGCGCCGCTCGCCGGGCCGCGGGCTTCAGCGTCCTGGTGGGCACCTGCTTGAACCGCGGCGATGGCTACGGCGCTTTCAACACCGACCGGCTGGCCGTCAACGCCTCGATCCTCGCCAACTTCTCGAACTACGCCGACGGCGTTGTCGACTTCGCGGCGATCACCGAGCTTCAGACCATCAGCAACGCAACGTATTTCAACGTCGACCAGATTCACCTGACTGACGCCGGCTACCAGAAGGCAGCCGACGCCGTGACCAGCAAAGTGACCGCGCTCGGCTGGTAACTCGCAACCCTTTCCCATCCCAACCTCAAGGAGCTTTCATGCCATTCGGTGCCACCTTCGCAAATGACCTTCTGAAGCTCATCCTTCAGGCGGTTGCCATCGCCAACCTGGGCGACAACGCCGTTTCCAGCCCGCTCACGCTGCTTTATCTCGCGCTGCACACCGCAGACCCGGGCTCGGCCGGCACGCAGACCACGAACGAGATTGCCTACACCGGCTATGCCCGCATTGCGATCGCACGCACTGCTGGCGGCTGGTCTGTGACTGCCAATGCAGCAAGCCCGGCAGCCAATATCGACTTCGGCGAAATGACCGCTGGCGCCGGCGGCACCGTCACCTATGTGTCGGTCGGCATCGCTGGCACGGGATCGACCAAGATCCTCTTGCGCGGCACCCTGACGCCCAACATCGTGGTCGCCAACGGCGTGACCCCGCGCGTCAAGACGACCTCGACCATCACGCTCGTGGTGTAAGCGCACGTGGCGCTCTGGACCCCTGCATCCCTTGGCCTAACAATGGCTTGGGGCGTTGCCGATAACCCCGCAAACACGACGGGCAGCAGCGCCATCACTGTCATCGCAGACAAGTCGGGCGGCGGGTTCACTGCGACACCGCTGGGTTCGTTAGCGAACAACAAAGGCGTGTGGGGCGTGGACACCCTCAACGCGCGCAACCTCATCACAGCCGGCAGTTCGGCCAGTGCGCTATGCGCCTTCACAGTCAGCGGCGGGATAACGCTATCGAACAACACCGGAGGCATGACGCTCTTCAGCCTGCACTCGCTCACTTCGGGCGGCACGCTGATTCACAACGCGAAAAACGCAGACCCGACGCGCACCCGTATTGGGCTTTCCCGCTCGACAACGACGCCCGGCGACCTTGAACTTGGCGTGCGCCGTCTCGACTCCGATAGCTACACCGCAGTCAATGACGGTGTGACCTCATACACCGGCTGGCAATTGGCATGCGGCATCGCCGACTACGCCAACGCCAAGGGCCACACATGGATGAACGGCACCGCGCATGCGGCGAACGTCACCATCAGCGGGCCGGGCAACACGTCGGCGACCGACGCCGGCGCATCCACTCTGTTTTGCTACGACAACAATGGCGCGAGCGACTTGTGCGTAGGCAAGTTCGCCGAGTGGCTCGTCATCCGCGGCACCCTGACCCCATCGCAGCGCCAGCAAGTAGAGGGTTACAT
Source organism: Variovorax sp. GrIS 2.14 (assembly GCF_046115955.1). Classification (NCBI taxonomy): domain Bacteria; kingdom Pseudomonadati; phylum Pseudomonadota; class Betaproteobacteria; order Burkholderiales; family Comamonadaceae; genus Variovorax; species Variovorax sp. GrIS 2.14. The sequence continues at coordinate 27,135 of NZ_JBJXIA010000002.1, read as the reverse complement.
GATGTGGGCCTGGGGCTTGCAAGCCTCACTTCCCGCGGGCCATCCGTACCTGAGCGCAGCACCTACCGATGTGAACATCATCGAAGCGGCTGCCGCGATCGACGGCGACGGTGGCTACCTCTGGACCGCCAGCAAAGTCCTCGCGGGCCTCTACGCCGAAACCGACGACGCGGCCAACGCCTATCTGGCTGCGAAGATTTTTGCCGCCGTCTACGCCGACACCGGCAGCGATGTCGAAGCGTGGGGCGCATCGGCCGTCTCGAGCATGTCCGCGACCATCACCGCCGACAGCACGTGGCCCGTCATCGGTGGCGCGATCGGCGCCGGCGTGATGGACGGCACCAGCAGCAACACCAGCCTTTTCGACTCGAACGCGATCGCCAGCAGCGGCGGCGACTTCACGTGCGGCCTGGACGGCACGACCTTGTGGCTGGGCAGCGCGATCGCCGGGATGCTGGGCGACGTGCAGGGTCAGACCGATGACCTCTTCGTTTCTGGCAAGACGGTCGCAGCCGCCTTCAGTGCCGACGACTTGGACGCGCAGGACGTCTTTGTGGCGGGCTTCATCCTGACCTCCATGGCAACGCTGATTGGCGATTGCCTTGTGGAGTGGTCGACCGCGGCCTTCCCGGGCGACCACGGCGCCATCGGCCCCGCAGCCTCGAACCGTCGTATGCAACGCAACCCGACCTCCCGCGTCATGGTGCGCGTGGGGCCAATCCGAAAGATGACCCGATGACCATTCTCGACAAGCAAGAAAAGCAGCCGCGCGAAGTCTTCGACTACGACATTGCGTTCGCCGCACCGGATCTGCCGGCCACCGACAGCGTGGCCAGCGCAGTGGTCACTGTCACCCCCAGCGTGGCGGGCGACCTTACGCTCACCATCGGGGTGATCGACGTGAGCGTGCGCAACCGTGTGAAGGTGTGGATTGGCGCCGGCACCGACGGCCGCAACTACAAGGTGACAGTGCGCACCATGACGACGGGCGGGCGCACCTTCGAGGATGAATTTGTCATGAAGCTCAAGGAGCTTTGAAGTGCTCACGCTTCAGGGCTTTGCCGGCGCCGCGCTCGGCCCCAACCCCAAGCTGCTCGCCGATACGGTGGGCACCAACTCGATCAACCAGAAACCTGGGCGCTCCGACCTGCGCCCGTGGAAGCAGCCGCTGGCGGTGGCCACCATCCCCGCGGGTCGCAAGACGATCTACCGCATGGGTCGCTCTGTCATCAGCGACACGCTCTACTGGCTGTCCTGGGACACCCGCGTGCATCTGGTGCATGGCCTCATCAGTGGCGACGCGACCGAGCGCACCTACTACACCGGCGACGGCGCGCCGAAGCAGACCAACAACACGATCGCGCTGGCCTCGGCGCCTTACCCGACCACGTACCGCGACCTGGGCGTGCCGGTGCCGACGTCGCCCATCACTGTGGTGCCGATCACCGGGGGCACGAGCACCGAGATCCAGATTCGGTACTACACCTACACCTACGTGACGAATCAGGGGGAAGAGAGCGCGCCGGCGCCCGTCAGCGCGCTGACCAGCATGAAGTCGGACCAGACTGCCACGTTGAACAGTTTCGCGCCCCCAGCGGCCGGCTCGCATGGCGTCAACCGCATCCGGGTCTATCGCACCGAATCGGGCCAAGCCGGCGACACCGAGTTTTTCTTCCTGCGCGAAGAGCTTTCGAGCATCACCACCACGACCGATGACCTGCGCGCACTCGGCGAAGTCATGCCGACCGACGGCTGGTTTCCGCCACCGGCGACTCTCTCGTGCCTCACGTCGATGTGGAACGGGATGATCGCGGGCATCAACACCGTGGACGGCGCGGTCCGCTACAGCATCCCGTACAAGCCCTATGCGTGGCCGATCGCCTTCGAGACGTTGCCACCGGACGCCCGCGCCGTCGGCCTGGGCCGCTTCGGTCAGCGCCTCCTGGTGCTCACGACGGGCGACCCGGTGCTGGTGTCGGGCGGTGCGCCGGAAGCACTGGACGAACAGCCTTTGCCGATCGGTCAGTCCTGCGTGTCGGAGCCGAGCATCGTTTCTTTCGGGCATGGCGTGTGCTGGGCGTGCCCCGACGGGCTGGCTTACTTTGGCGAAGGTGGACCCAAGCTCCTGACGACGGGCATCTTCACGCGCGACGATTGGCAGGCCATGGTGCCGGGCTCGATGATCGGAGCCATCTACGAAGGCGCTTACTTCGGCAGCTACACCGTGGGCGGTGTGACGAAGGGCTTCTTCATCGACCCGCTTAACCCGACGGGCCTGTACTTCTTCGACACCGGCTATGCCGCGGCCTACGTCGATGACCTGAACGACATGCTCTACGTCCACGAGGGCGCGAGCGTGAAGAAGTGGGACGCCGGCGCGTCGATGACGACCACGTTCCGCTCCAAGGAGTTTCGCCAGCCGCTGACTACCTTCGCTGCGGGGCGCGTGATTGCGTCCGCTTTCCCGGTGACTGTGATGGTCGACGCGATCAACCTCGAGCCCGCTGTGGTGGCGGCGCGCGTGGCTGCGCGGCCAACGAAGTTCAGCGCGCCCGATGCGACGACGCTGCGGCACACGCGATCGGTTGCCAATCGCAAGCCCTTTCGACTGCCCGGCGATTTCGTGGCGCGCGACTGGGTGCTGTCCGTTGTCACGCAAAACCCCGTCGTGGCCTTCACCATCGCCACATCCATGGCCGAACTGGGCGAAGCATGACCATCGCTCCCTCGAAGCTGATTCGCAAGGCGATCCCGAGCCCGAACGATGCCAACTTCAACGACCGCGTGCGCGAGTCGCTGATGACGTACCTCGGCCAGCAGGGCAGCCGGCTCGACCGCGGCGTGACACTGCGCGACCTGAGCGCAGCAGGCATCAACTTGTCGGCGCGCTTTCTCGCCACCGGCCAGGGCGACCCCTTCGGTGGAGGCCTTGCGCTCGATGGCCCGGGCGGCAGCACAACCGTAATCGGCGGGCCGGGCAGCGTCTACGTCCCCGACCTGACCCCGCCACCGACCCCGACGGGCTTCACCGCAACGGCAGCCATCACCAGCCTGCTTGCCGAGTGCTCGCCGGCCAGTTACACCGTGGGCCACGGGCACTTTGTCAGCCGCCTGTATGGCTCCAAGCCGATCGGCGCCGGCGCTGACCCGACGTTCTCCGATGCCGTGGTGCTGGGCGAATTTGGCGGCACCGTATGGGCCTACGTGAGCGAGCCGGCAACGCGCTGGTTCCTGTGGCTCAAGTGGGTGTCCAAAGACGGCGTGGAAAGCATCAGTCCCGCGGGCGGGTTGCACGGCATTCAGGTCGACACCGGCCAGGACGTGAGCAAGCTGCTCAACGCGATCACGAAGGCCGCTGAAGATCCGACCGCCACCTTCACGAAGCTCGCCATCCGGGCGACCATGTTCTATGTGGTTAGCGATATCCCGGGCGCGACCACTGAAGCCGGCATGTTCAGCGTCATCACGGCGCCCATCACTTCGGGCGGGGTGACAGTGCCTGCGGGCACTTACATCAAAGACGCCTACATCCAGAACGGCACCATCACCAACCTGAAGGTCGCCAACGGCGCGATCGACAACTTGAAGGTGGCAAACGTCAGTGCCTCGAAGCTGACCGCGGGCACCATCAGCGTGGGCGAGTACATCGAAAGCGCCGGCTACCTGGGCGGGCTCTCAGGCTGGAAGATCAACGGGGCTGGTGACGCCGAGCTCAACAACGTGGTGGTGCGCGGCTTCGGATTCTTCGGCGGCGGCTCTGTCGGCGGCATCATCATCGAGGCGACCCGCATCCGCTCGAGCAACTACAGCGGGCCGTTCGGCGGGACCGGCTTCATGCTCGGCGCCGACGGCACGCTGGATATTCCCGACGGCACTATCAATGCCGGCAAGCTGAACATCGGCTTCGGCTTCAACCTGCTCAGTCGTTCGTCCTGGGTGGTGCGCAACGGCGCGGTGCCTGAAGGCTGGACGTATGGTGGCTCGCTGACCTACATGACGACGTTGCAGGTCGACACCGCGAACGATTGGACCCCTAGCGGCAGCAGCGCGCAGGCCATCTACATGGTGCAAACCGGGCGCAATGGCGACACCAACATCGACGGCGCCTATACCGACGTGAGCGGCGGATATTTCCCGTGCGTGGCAGGGCAGCGCTACGAATTCAGTGCCTACCTTGCGGCGCACCGCTGCTCGGTGAAGGTCTACATGGGCTTTCTCAATTCGGCCGGCACTGCGCTCGCCTACTTCTCGACGGCCGATGGCACGCCGGGCGCCACGGGCAATGCGCTGGGCGCTGGTGGCGGCGGCAAGTCGCTGGCGCAATACAACCGCTACGGTGCCTTTGGCATCGCCCCAGCGGGCGCCGCACAGGCCTTCATGATTATTCGCAAGGGCGACACCTACGCCGGTGCGACGGACAGCTATTGCTTCCTGCCGTGCGGCTGCCACGTGGCCGCGGCCGGCAAAGCACAGACGGTGTTCTCGCCCTACAACCCGACGGGCCTCGGGACGCTCATCACGCCTGCGGGCATCGTCACGCCGAGCATCGCGGCACTCAGCGCCAACCTGGGCGCGATCAATGCGGGGCAAGTGACCATCGGGTCCAACGCGGGCGGCGACTGGGGCTACATCCGATCGCCGAACAAGTGGCTCGATGGGAATTGGGGATGGATCATGGCGCAGCACCCGAACGGGGCCATGTTTGTTGACTTCACCATTGGGTCGAGTCGGTTCTACATGTATCACAACCCCGGCGTGTCAGCGACGATGGTTATGGACACGCCGGGCCTGTACTTCGACAGCAACGGCACGCTGCAAGTGCGAGCAGCGAACGTCATCAACACGCTGCAAATCGCGGGCAATGCAGTGACGGTTCCGGGCTACATGGAGGGCGGGGACCAGCGCGGCTTTCCCTCGGCCATCGGGACCGTCTTCAACTTCGACAGCAGCGGCACGCCAATCATCGCCATGATGAATGTGCAAAACCTTGGCTACTCATATTTTTCAGGCGGGCAGGACGGCACATCAGTGACTGCTTACCCGCAATTGCTGCTTCAAATTCAGCGCAGCGATGGCCTGATCGTTTGGCAAGGGGCTACTTTGGGTGGCTCGCTGACCGCCTACTTCGGCGGCGCCGGCAATGCCCACTACACCCTCATCGTGCGAAACCAAGATGGGTCCGGCAACGGCACCATTGCTTTCCGCTCGATGGTCTTACTGACTTGCAAGCGATGAAGCTGTACTTCTTCTACGAACCCAACGGCCGGGTCGAACACACGCAGATGTGCCTGACAGAAGAGAGTGCGCAGAGCATCACGGCATTGACGGGGCTGCCCTATGCGATGCGCGAAGGCGAGCCCGGCATGGGCCTTTGCTACGTGCAGAACGGCGCGGTCATCACTTGTCCACCGCAGCCGAGCCCGGTGCATGTCTTCGACTACGGTATGCGCGACTGGAACGACCCGCGGGCCTTGGACGAACTGCGCGCGTCTGCATGGGATCGCATCAAGCGTGCTCGCGCCGAAGCCTTCGCTGCGGGCGTGGAAGTGCCCGGGCTTGGCCGCTTCGATACCAACGCGACCGCCAACATCAACGTCACGGCGGTGTTCGCAACGCTGCCCTACCAGCCTCCGAACTGGGTCATTGCATGGACGCGCTTTGACGACACCGTAGCAACGCTGGATCTCGTCAGCTTTCCGCGCATGGCCATGGCCGTGCTGTCGCATGCGAGCGGTGTTCACGAGCGCGGCCGCGCCCGGCGCGGTGCCATCGAGCAGGCCTTCGACGCGGCTGCGCTGGACCTCATCGTGTGGTGATCCGACCCCCCTTGAATTAGGTGTTTGCGCCGCCTACCCTCGTGAAGCCCGAAGCAATGGGCATCACACAAAGGGCAATACGTGCGGGAAAAACTGGCTGTTGCTCTTGCGCGGCATATCGGTGAACTGCTGACTCCTGAACTCGCCCGGGAAATCGGCCGCGAAGCCGTGACCTTGTACGACATGAGCATCGACCCGTGGCAGTTCGCGCCCGAGCGCCAGGGCATGTACGTGTTCCAGTGCGAGCGCCTGATGGACGGTGGGCAAGACCTGCGCCAGCAGCGCAGCAACTACCTCTATGAGACAGGCGACGGCGCTCCTATCCGCACCGACTGGGCACGCCTCATCCGTCAGTCGCGCGAAGGCACTCAAGTGATCTTCACTGCACGCGACGAAGCGACCAATCTGCTCGGCAGCGTGTGGCTTCTGATCGGCGAGGACTGCGACACGCGGCGCAAGTCTGTCACTGACGATATTTTGTATATAGAGCCCACTCATAGAGTGGGTATGCTCGGCTTGAATCTGGTGAAGTACGCCGAGCGTTGCATCTTCGCGCTGGGCGTGCGCGAAGCGACATTCCACTTCCGGCTTGAGAACGGCGCCGACCGCATGGCGCGCTTCCTTGGGTATCGGGCTATTTCAACGAGGGTCAAGAAGTCCCACAACGGCGACTCGTTCGCCGACGTGCCTACGCGGCACACGGGAGACTTCAATGGATCTGTTGCGTGAGAAGCAGCGCGCTCAAGGCGCGCATCGGGTTATGGGTGGTGGCGGTAGCGGTGGCGCTTCGCAGGCGGCATCGAACTACACGGCATACCGTCAGGCCGAATTGAGCCAGCAGCAACTCGACTGGGCCAAGGACGTTTATGCGGCCGAGGCGCCCGACCGCGCCGAAGCGCAGCGCCTGGGCACCGAAGTCACCGAAGCGTCGCTCGCGCAAATGCGCCAGCAGCAGGAGATTACCCAGCGCGCCAGTGACGACTACAACACGAAGTTTCGCCCGCTCGAATCGAAGATCGTTGACGACGCGAGCAACTACGACACGGCCGAGCGCCGCCAGTCTGAATCGAACGCGGCAGTCTCCGACGTTGAAAAGCAGATCGCCGCGCAGCGTGGCTCGACCATGCGGGAAATGGAGCGCGCTGGCGTCAACCCCGCCAGCGGGAAGACCATGGCTGTGCAGGCGTCGATGGACGTGAGCGCAGCCAAGGCTAAGGCCGGCGCTGGCAACGCTGCCAGCAAGGCCGTGGAGACGATCGGCTACGCGCGCCGCATGGACGCCGCGAACCTAGGCCGCAACATCGCATCGAGCCAAGGCACCAGCGCCGCGCTGGGCTTGCAGGCGGGGGCAGCCACCAACGCATCGTCGGCCGCTGGCATCGCCGCGGGCCAGTCGGGCAACCAAGTCATGCAACAGGGATTCGCCGGCGCGCAGCAGGGCCTTGCGGGCGCTGCAAACAGCTACGGCGGCATCAATTCCGCCAACTCTTCGGCAGCCGCCGCCAAGTCGGCCAACACCGGCGCGGCCGTCGGCGCAGTCGCCACCGTGGCCGCGGCAGCCATCATCGTATGAACCTCATTGACCAAGCTGCCGTCGATAGCGAAACCGAAGCCGCGCTCGCGCGTGGAGTGCGTGTGTTCAACGGCGCGCTTTTCGGCGCCGACGAACGCGAGCACGTGGCGGTGTTGCTGGCCGCGCTCATTCCTCCGCAAGACGCGATGGTGCTGGACGCCGGCTGCGGTGTCGGCGAAATGGCGAAGCTCATGCGTGAGTCGCGCCCGGACCTGCAATTCCTTCTGGTCAACACCAGCGCGGTGCAGCTCGAGCACTGCCCAATCGACTGCGACCGCTTGCTGGCCGACTTCCATGCGATGCCGCTGCCCGCGCACGTGGCCGACTGCGTGGTCTTCAGCTACGCCATCTGTCAGTCGGGCGACTGGCCCAAGGCACTGGCTGAAGCCTTCCGCGTGCTGAAGCCGGGCGGGATTTTGCTCATCAACGACATGGCCCGCCTCAGTGGCGACAACGACGAGTTTGAAGCGGCGCTTGGCGGGCGCGTGCATGCACCCGAGACGATCGAAGCCTGGGCGAAACAGGCCGGTTTCATCCTCGACGCGGCCGTGGCGCCTGACGTGGGCGTGGAGCGCCTGCGCGACCTGCTCGACAACGACCCGATGGCCGACCGCTTGCTTAACGGCGTAGTGCCGACCATCTGGCGCTTCATGTCGCTGCCCGAGGGCACGTTGCGCACGCTGCACCGGCATGCGGGCAACGTCGGTTTCCAGTTCAGCGGTGGGCGTGACTCGACCGCGGCGCTTTACCTGATGCGCCCCTACTGGGCTTTCATGCGGATCTACCACGTGGACACCGGCGACCACTTCCCCGAGACGATTGCAGTCGTGGAAGAAGTGGAGCGCGAATTAAACGCCGCGGGTTTGCCGTTGCACCGTGTCTTCACCAACGTACCGGCTGCGCGTGAGGTGCAGGGCATGCCCACCGATCTGGTGCCGGCTGCCAACACGCCCGTGGGCCGCATGTTGTCCGGGCTAACCGTGCGCCTGCAAGGCCGCTTCGATTGCTGCGGCACCAACCTGATGCTCCCGCTTCACGCACGCATGAAGGCCGACGGCATCACGCTGCTTGTCCGGGGCCAACGCACCGACGAATACGCACAGACGCCGCTGCGCAGTGGCGACGTGGCAGATGGCTTCGAGGTGCTCTATCCGATCGAGGACTGGACCGCCGCCGACGTCATGACCTACCTCGAGTCGCACGTGCTGCCCATCGCGCACAGCTTCTACGACAGCGGCATGACGCACGGCAGCGACTGCATGGGTTGCACCGGCTGGTGGGACGAGGGCCGCGCGGCCTTCCTCCAAGCCAAGCACCCCGAAACATACGAGAAATTTCTTCAACAGATGGCCGTGATCCAGACCGAAGTTACCCGGTCGATCGTGTGGCTCAAGAACGAAACGGGAGCTTGATATGGGCGCAGGTTGGGGATTTGCACTGGCCGCTGGTGTCGACGGCTGGATGAAGGGCTCGCGCTTGGCGCGCGAGAACGACGAGTACGAAACCGAGAAGGCCTACAAGGACGAGAAGCGGGCGCGCGAGCGCAAGGACAACGCTGAAGCCGACTCGCTGAAGGCCGATTTGAAGCAGGCCAGCCGCGACGTGGAAGTAGACCAAGGCGCCAACGGCAAGATCATTCCGCAGACGATGGACAACCGCGACGTGGGCTCGCCCGAGAACGCGGCGCTGCCCAATGGTGGGTTGCAGGATGCAGGCTTCGCAGTGGCCGGCAAGCCCTACGTCGACCAAGCCAGCGCCACGGCTGCCGCTGGTGTTCAGAACGCGCCCGAGGCCGTCAACGCCCGGTTGGCCAAGACCTACCGCGCGCATGGCGACGTCGAAAAGTCGATGGCGATCGAGCAGAGCGGCCGTGCTGCCGAACTGTCCAAGATCCAGCTTGGGGACATGCAATGGAAGCGTGGCCTGGGCGTAGCGATGCGCAGTGGCCACGAGGGCATTGCGAACTTCGTGTCCCAGTCGGAAGCCGGGCCCATGAAGGGCATGAAGGTACAGGCGGTGCCGAGCGCTGACGGCAAGACCGTCACCTACTCGTCCATCGGCCCCAACGGCGCGCTGGTGCCGGTGCCAGGCATCGGCGCCTTCACCAACGACCAGAAGGGCGTCACGCAGGCCGCGTGGATGCTCGACCAGAGCATTGACCCAGCCGCGCGCATGGCGCACACGGACGCAGAGACGGCGCGCGACCTCGCGCAGAAGAATCACCAGCAGAGCCACGACACGCAGGTTGAGCAATTCGGCCAGAGTCACGCCCTTGCGCAGACCGCTTCGACGCGCGCCGGCCTGCAAGCCGACCAGACGCTTGCCAAAGGCGCCTTAGAGCTCAAAGACCTCGAGCGCAACTCCAAAATCCCGCCTGCCATCAAGACGGCCGTGGCCGGCTTGCAGGAAGAAGCCAAGCAGATCAACGGCATCATTTACAAGGCGCAAGCCGATGGTTCGTGGGATGCGACGACCCCGGGTGCGAAGAACCTGATGGAACGCCAAGCCATCATCAACGGGCAGATCGGCAAGCACCTTGCGCCTTACTCGCACCAGGACGGCGCGGCACCGGACCCACTGGGCATTCGCAAGCCAGTCCCGGCAGCCGCAGCCGCACCGCAAGGGCGCAGCGCCGGTGGAAGCGGACGCCGCGCCAGCGGTGCCGACCTGAGCACCATCAACGGCGCGCTCGACGCCGAGAAGGTCGACGGCCGCGCCGCTGACTTCGTGCGCAGCATCTACACGCAGGAGTCGGGCGACGGCACCAACACCACGACCTCGAACCGCGGCGCCGTGGGCGGCATGCAGATCATCCCGGGCACCTTCAAGGGCGTGGCCGACAAAGACTGGGATATCAACAACAAGGACCACAACGCCCGCGCCGGTGTTCGCTACGCGAAGGAAGCGTGGGACAAGTCCGGTGGCGATCCGGTGCTGGCCGGCGCCTATTACTACGGTGGTCCGAACGGCATGGCGAAAGCTGCGAAGGGCGTTCAGACCTATGACAGCAAGAACCCGGGGAACCCGGGGACCATCGACTACGGCAAGCAGGTCGCCGCGCGCATGGCATCACGCGCTACCGACGCGCCGCCGATCGCGGGCAGCACACCGGCCATGGCTTCGCGCCAGGGCGCGATCACGAACCCCAACAAGAACTTCGGCCCGACCAAGGCAGCCGGCATGACGACGCAGGGGAACATCGACCTCAACGCCCGGCCTGTGGCGCAGAACAAGGACGGCAGCGTCAGCACCGTGCGCTCCATCAGCGTGGAATATGACGGTAAAGAAGTGCTCATCCCGACGGTCAGCCAGGACGGCCAAGTGCTAACTGATGACGAGGCGGTAGCGCTCTACAAGCGTACCGGCTTGCACCTGGGCAAGTTCGATTCGCCCGAGGCGGCAACCCGCTACGCGCAGAGCTTGCACAAGGACCAAGAGAAGCAATACGCCGACAAGGAGCCCGACCCGATGACCGCGCTCTACAAAAAGCAGGTCGGCGAAATGAACCACGGCACGCGCGACAGCCTGAGCGCCGACGTTGCTTCGTGGAAGGCGCGCACTGACGACCTGACCGCGAAAGGCGACACGCAGAAGTTCAACGCCGCGCAGGCCTCCTATCTCCAATCCGAAAAACTCAAAGCACAGCGCGACTCCAAGACCATCGTGGCTTCGGGCCGCTAACCAGTCATCCCAATGAACATCACCGAAGTCCGCGCACAGAACCCCGAATGGAAGAACCTCGATGACCAGCAGGTCGTCAACGTTGTCCATCAGGTCTATTACCCCGACATGGAGAAGGCCGAGATTGCCAAGGCGCTCGGTGTCAAGGACGCGGTGCCGCCACCGGCAGAACGCTCGTGGTCGCGTGTCGCGGGCGACGTGGGTATCTCGGCACTCAAGGGCGCGATCGGCGTGCCTGAAGCTGCGGTGGGCTTGCTTGATATCCCGACCATGGGCTATGCAGGCAAGGCAGCCGAGGCTGTGGGCTTCCGGCCCAAAGACGCCAAGGGGATGCTCGACGACCTCTACTCCGACAAGCAGAAGGCAGCCTTCAAGGAAGTGAACGACGCCGAGGGCTTCGGCAACACCGCCATGGCCGCGCTGCGCAATCCTTCGGTGATCGGTCACAGCGTTGTCGAATCCCTCCCCAGCATGGCCGCTGGTGGCGTGGTCGGCCGCGGCGTCATGGCCGGCGCTCCGAAGCTGGCCGGCATGGTTGCTGGTGGCGTGGGCAAGGCCGAACAGGCAGCGATCGCCGCAGGCCCGATGGCCGGACGCGAAGCCGCCATGGCTGGCGCACGCAGCACCGCAGCCGCCACTGGCGCGGCGGGTATCGGCGAGGGTGTTGTGGGCGCAGGCTCGCAGGCCGAGCAGATCCGCCAGGAGACACCCGACGGTTTGCTGACGCTCGGACAGGGCGCCGCTGCGGTCGCTACCGGCGTGGCAACGACCGCATTCGGCGTGCTCGGCGCCAAGGTGGCCAAGTCGCTCGGCATCCATGACGTCGACACGATGCTCATCGGCGCAACGCAGAGCCCGGTGAAAGCCAAAGGCATCGTCAAGCGTGTGCTCGAAGGCATGGCGTCTGAAGGCATCCTCGAGGAACTTCCTCAGTCGATCAGCGAACAGGTCTTGCAGAATCTGGCGCTCGGCAAGCCGCTCGAGCAGGGCGTCGACCATGCTGCCGTGCTCGGCCTGCTCGCCGGTGCTGCCATGGGCGGCGGTGCCAACGTCATGAGCGGTGGACACGCCGCACCGGCAGCAGCTGCAACGCCGCCCGCCGCCGTCCCCCCCGTGCCCGCTGCCCCGCTGGGCCTGCCATCGCCGACCATCGAAGTGGGTCCGGACGGCATGGCGACCACCGCGGGAGATCGCAACGCCTCGATGGCCGCTTCGCAAGGCCGCGAAGGTCAAATCTTCCAGAAGGGCGCGACCGTCGACGGTCTGCCTGTCCTGCCCCAGCAACCCCGCGGCGCACTGGCCCGCGCAGCCGCCACCGCCACCGGCCAAGTCACCGATGTGCAGATCAAGCCGACCGGCCCACTCGCCACTGCTTCGGCAGCCATCAACCCGACCACCACCAATGAACCTGCGATCAATGAAGCGCCGAGCGATGCAGGCGTGCCCCCTGCCACGGCGATCACTGGCCCGAGCACTCTTCCGGGCGATCAAAGCCAGCCCGGTGTCCCGCTGGCGCCGCCTACTCTCCCTGCGCCTGTAGCCGACCTCACGCACGGCGATGCAAGCCAGTCCGACCAGGACGCCTACGACAACGCGATGGACGCGCACGAGCAGTCGCTGTCGTTCCAGATTGCCGACCCCCTCGAGGCCGAGGCCGCACCCGAAGCCGGTGCAGCGCACCAGTCGACGGACATTCTGAACAGCAAGGGCAAGCCTTTCACCATCAAGCTGGCCGCGACGAAAGCGGCAGCCAATGCCGGTCCCGGCCATGAAGTCGTCGCAGTCGAAGGCGGCTTCGCCGTCCGCAACACCGGAGAAACCAATGCCCAAGATCAAGTACCAGACGCAGGCCAGCGACCGAGCGGCGCTCCTGCAATTCCTGAAGTTGCCACCGCCAAAGCCGCCGACCGCAAAGGCACTGTGGGAAGCGGGAGCGGTGTTGCAGGGGCTCGATCGGGCGTGGATGCCGATACCAAAGCGCCACTGAAGAGCGAGCAGTACGGCAGCTACGCCAAGTGGATCAACGACGGCAAGGCCGTTCCGATCGGCATGCAGCAGCAGATACAGAAGGACACGCGGCTCGAAGATGGCGAAGCGGCTGAATTGCTTTCAATGGCCGGCAAACAGGAAGAGCGCACCGCGCACGACGCATCGCACTTCGGTAGCGCCGAGCCGAAAGAAACGCTCGAGCTACCCGACCCGAAGCGCCCGAAGGGCAGCCCATTCGCAACCATCAAGGTCCACGAGCACGAAGGGCGTTTCTCTGCTGGCCATGGCTTCAACACGATGACCGAGGGCCATAGCTCGCCGGCTACGAAGACGCCCGGCCGCATGTACGCGACCCGCGACGAGGCCGTAGCTGCCGCCGCCGATTTCATCCGCCAGGGTGCGGAGAAGGCCAAGGCCCGCCACACGTCCACGCCCGCCGACAAGGCCATCGCCAACAAGGTGCTCGCATGGCTCGACACCGTGGCGCCGAAGGCATCTGTCAAGGAATCCTTGACGGTTGCCGCACCGGCGCATGACATAGACGCCTATCTCGACAAGCAAATCCCGAAGGTGCTTGGCATGTTCCAAGGCCGTTTGACCCACAACCGGCTCATGGGCAACCTGGGCGACCCGCAGAACAAAGGCTACGAACTACCGGACCCCATCAAGCAAGCCGCCATCGACCGCCTGCTGGAAGCGGGCACCATCGTCAAGGACGGACAAGGCTACAAACTGCCGACGGCCGCTGCGCCCGCAGTAGTCAAGGAAACCTTGACCACTTCGCCGGCTGGCGCGCGCGCCGGCGTCAAGACCCGCGTGAGGAACGACGACAGCCCCGAGGCCCACTGGACGCGCAGCAACAAGTCCGCGCGCTTGGAGCTTCTAAATTCACTCGGCCTGGGCAAGCTGCGCATGGACCTGATATCGACCAAATCTTGGGCCGACCTGGGCGACGTTGTGAAGGCCAAGCTGGTGAAGCAGTTCGCTGCCGACACCGCGCCCGTGTCGAAGGTACCGCCGAAGGCCGCTGGCCCGCGTGCGCGGAAGATCACCGCAGGCGATCGCGCTCGAGCCCGTGCATGGATAGACAACCCCATGGGCGCCTTTCTCGGCCTGTACGGCATCAACCTGTCGCTGGTGAAGCAGTGGGCACCGGGCATCGTTGAGCAGCGCAAGGCCATGGTGCAGGGCTACCCGACCATCTTCCGCAAAACCGGCCTCAATCTGGACATGCTGGCGCAGGCTGCCGTGTCCGACGGCTTCCTGACCGAGCCCGATGTGCCGGCGCTCGAAGCTCTCATCGACAAGTGGTTCCGCAAGGAGCGCGTCATTCCCCAATTCGCCGAGGGCGTGGGCGAAGACGAAATGGCGAACCGCCTTGCCGCCGCCCGCGAAGCAGAAGAAGATGCCGCCCTTGCGCTCGACGCACTGGCGCCCGAAACGCGCGCTGAACTGGAACAGGACAGCGATATTCCATGGCTCGACGCGGTAAGCAACGCGACGACCGAACAGATGCTGCGCGCCATGGGTGCCAGCGAACAGGAGATTCAAGATGCCCTTGCCGCAGAAGCCGAAGGAACGAAAAGCCGCAATCCGGGCGCTGGTCAAATTAAGCAAGGTGACGCCGGCGCGGCGCCTGCAAATGCTTCGGGAAGCGATCGAACGCAACGAAGCACCGGGACCGATACCGTCGCTGACAGCGCCGGCGCCGGGCTATCCAGCCCTAGTCCCGCAGAAGTAAGCGCCAAGCAGGAGCGCGAAGCCGCGGGCATCAAAGCCGCGGCCGACGCCAAGAAAGCCACTGCCGACAAGCTGGACGCTGACGCGGCCGTCGGCGACTTCACCCTCACTGGGAGCGACCCCGCCGCCGATGTGGGCGCATCGCAGGGCCAGGGCGGGATCTTCGATGAACCCGCCGCCCCTGCACCGTCTCACGGTGCAGGCAATACGATCTTCACGGCCGACATGGCAGCCGCTGCGCGCGCTCGCATGAAGGCCAAGCTGGGGCGCCTCAATTCCGGTATCGACCCGGAGTTGCTGCAAGACGGCATCACCCTCGCCGGGTATCACATCGAGGCCGGCGCGCGCACCTTCGGCGCATTCGTCAAGGCCATGGTGGGGGACATGGGCGACGGCATCAAGCCGTACCTGCAAAGCTTCTACATGGCGCTCAAGCACGACGCCCGGGCGGTGTCGTTCAAGAAGGAAATGAGCACCGAGGCCGAAGTCGATGGCTTCGACATGAAGGCCAAGGCCGAGGCGGCGGCGGTTCCCGTGGCTCCCGCGGCTTCTAATCAAACCCTGTCGGGGCACTTGTACGACGCGATCAAAGCGGGCGGCATGCCCAAGGACAACATTGCGCTGAAGAAAGTGGTGGAGGCCTTCGACAAGGCGCCCGCCACGCCGGCGCGCATGAAGCAGGCGCAGGAGGCATTGGAAGCAGCCATCGCCACAACCGCGCGAGCCATCGCTGCGAAGAATGAAGGCCCGGCCAGCACGTTTGCAAGCCTGCTGCGGATCTACAAGTCGCAGCCGCTGCTGAACGTGCGCACCAGCACCAGCGTGGCGAATCAGGCGTACAGCACGCCGGCGCCGCTCGCCTTCCTCGCCTCTGAACTGGCGGGCATCAAGAAGGGCGACAGCGTGCTCGAACCGACTGGCGGCACCGGCATGCTGCTGATGCGCGCGTCGATCGGCCGCGCAGTGGTCAACGAACTGGATCCAGCCCGTCAGGCGCTTCTGTCCGACCAAGGCTTCGATGTGACGGGGCGCGATGCGGTCGACGGGTTCCCCGGCGTCAAGGTGCAGCGCGTCATCACCAATCCGCCCTTCGGCAGCATCAAGGGCGCCGAAGGCAAGCCGATCAAGGTCAAGGTCGATGGCTACAACATCGGCCAGATCGACCACCTGATTGCAGCCCGGGCGCTCGCCGCCATGGACGACGACGGCCGCGCTGTGCTCATCCTGGGCGCCAACAAGATCACGGGTCAGATGTCGAACGACGATCTGATCTTTCACAATTGGCTCTACTCGCACTACAACGTGACGGGCCAGTTCGAAGTAGAAGGGGATCTCTACACCCGGCAAGGCGCAAGCTGGCCGGTGCGGGTCATCATCATCAATGGCCGGGCAGCATCGACGCGCACGGCACCGATCGCTGGCACCATCGAGCGCGCCGACACCTGGGAGAAGGTCTATGAGCAATACACAAAGTTTCTGGCAGCCGCAGGGCAAGAGCCTGTCCGAGTCGCAAGCGGCAGCACTGGCCGTGCCAGCGCAGTCGAAGCCGGCGCCAAGCCTGTACCGGCGCCTGCTGTCGCTGCACCTTCAGGGAATGATCGACGCGGACCCGCAGGAGGCACGGTCGGCGCTGGAAATGTCGCAGGAGGAAGCACCAAACCTGTGGCAGATAGCGGAGGACGTACCGGAGTCCCAGTGGGGGGAAGCGCTGACGAACAGCGACTCGGCGCAGAGCCTATTGGCGCAAATCGAGTGGAGCCAGTCGGGAAGCCTGACCGACCAGCCGGAAACAAGCCTGCGGGAACTGCTGGAACTGCTGCCCTAAGCACGGCCGAAAACCAGTTTCAAGCCACCTACGTGGCGCGCAGCGCGCGCAAAGACGAAGGCGTGCTTATCCCGGTGAACATGCGCGACCCGATGCAGGACGCGCTTTCCCGCCTCGAGGATGCCGTCGGCGACATTGACGACTACGCCGCACGCGAGCTTGGCTACAAGAGCACCGACGAACTGCATCAGGCCTTCATGGGCCTTCAGGTCGACAGCGTTGCCAGCGCCATCTACCAGATGGACAAGGGGAAGGCGGTCATCATTGCCGACCAGACCGGCATCGGCAAAGGCCGGCAGGCCGCGGGCATCATCCGCTGGGCGCTGAAGAAGGGCTACACGCCCGTTTTCGTGAGCGTGAAGCCATCGCTCTTCACCGACATGCACGGCGACCTCGCCGACATCGGCAGCCACGATATCGCCCCGTTCATCCTCAACAGCGATGCGTCGATCGCCGGCGCCAGTGGCGAGAAACTGTTCGCCAACAAACCCACAGGCCACAAGAAACGACTCGAGCTGATCCGCGATGGCCACGGGTTGCCGAACGGCGCCAACGCCGTCTTCATGACCTACTCGCAGATCAACGTGGAGAACACCCAGCGCGGCGCCCTGACCGCGATTGCACCCAATGCAGTGTTCATCCTGGACGAGAGCCACAACGCCGGTGGAGAGTCGAACACCGGCAACTTCATGCGCGGCCTGCTGGATCTCGCCAAGGGCGTGACCTACCTGAGCGCCACCTACGCCAAGCGCCCCGACAACATGCCGCTCTATTTCAAGACGGACATGGGGCAGGCAGCTTCCGACGACAACGGGCTCATGAACGCGATGGCCGCGGGCGGCTTGCCGCTGCAAACGGTCGTCTCCAACAATCTGGTGAAGGCCGGGCAGATGTTCCGGCGCGAGCGCAGCTACGACGGCGTGAGCATCGCCAGCGTGACCGACACCGCGAACAAGGCGCACCACGAGGAAATGAGCGACCGCACGACGCAGGCTCTGCGCGCGATCGTCACCGCCGACCGCCTGTTCCACTCCGTCTTCGTCAAGGCGATGAAGGAGCAGCTGGCGGCAGAGGGCGCCCGCGTGCTCGACAACGCGGGCAATCAGGCCGAGGCCAGCGTCGACCACACCGAGTTTTCGAGCGTGGTACATAACTTCGTGAAGCAGATGCTGCTGGGCATGAAGGCGCAGGCCGCGGCCGAGAGTGCCATCGAGCAACTAAAGGCCGGCAAGAAGCCGATCATTGCCGTGGAGAACACCATGGGCTCATTCCTCAATGAGTACGCCGACGCCAACGGCATCGCGCTCGGCGGCACCCTGGGCGACTTCGACTACCGCACCGTGCTGTCCCGCGCACTGGCCCGGACGCTCTTCATCACCGAGCAGAACGCACAAGGCGACAAGGTGAAGCGCCTCATTCCGCGCTCGCAACTCGACGGCCTGACCGCCAAGGCCTACAACGACGCCGAGGCGATCATTGACGCGCTCGACCTCGATATCCCTGTCTCGCCGATCGACCACATGCGGCAGGCCCTCACCGCCGCTGGCTACACGGTCGCGGAAATCACGGGCCGCAATCGCAGCGTCGATTACTCAAACGGCGCCGCGCCGGTGCTGTCGCAAGTTGACCCGCTGGAACAGAAAGACAAAGTGCGAACGACGCGGCTTTTCAACAGCGGAAAGCTCGACGCGCTCATCCTGAACGTGGCCGGCTCGACGGGCATCAGCCTGCACGCCAGCGAGAAATTCACCGACCAGCGCCCCCGCTTCATGATCGTGGCGCAGCCTGCGGGTGATATCAACATCGTCATGCAGATGCTCGGCCGCATCCACCGCACGGGTCAGGTCGCTCTGCCGGCCTACTCCCTGCTTAGTGCCGACCTGCCGACGGAAAAGCGCCCTACGGCCCTGCTGTCAAAAAAGATGAAGGGGCTCAACGCCAACACCTCGAGCAACACCGAGTCGGCGACGTCGATCAAGTCGGCCGACATGCTCAACAAATATGGCGACCAGATCGTCGGGCAGTACCTCGCCGAGAACATCATGCTGTCAATGGAACTGGGCATCAACGGCCCTATGACCGACAGCGGCCCGATGGAGGACGTCGCACGCAAGGCCACTGGCCGCCTGGCGCTCCAACCCATCAAGGTGCAAACGGCCTTCTATGAGGAAGTCGAAACCCAGTACCTCGCGCTGATCGACTACCTCAACAAGACCAACCAGAACGACCTCGAGCCGCGCACCTTCGACTTCGACGCCAAGGAAGTGAAAACGCAAGTCTTGTTCGCCGGTGAGGACCACACGACGCCCTTCGGCGAAGACGCAATCTACGGGGAGTACTCCATCAAGGCTCAGGGCAAGCCGATGACGCCAGTGCAGATCACCGAGGCGATAGACGAACACCTCGAGGGCAAGACCGGCAAGGCGCACGCCGCCGCAATGCTGGCTCGTGCGCAAGAGCAGTTCCAGGCTTGGCTGCCATCGGTGCCCGAGGACCAACGCTCGCTCGTGATGACCTCGCGCGACAACACCGCGTCCTTCATCGCAGAACACGCCATCGGCGAGAAATTCCGCGTCGATATCAACGGCGACAGCTTCAACGCCGTGGTCACGAACCTGCGCACTACGCACAAGACCACGGGCAACCCGTTCGCCATGAGCAAGATTCAGGTGACGATCGCTGTGAACGGTGCGCTGCGCAGCGTGACGGTGCCGGCCTCGCAGTTCGCCACCATCCAGGTGTCGAACATCCAGCGCGGCTTCACGATCGAGCAGTTGTTCAAGGAAGGCCCGGCCGACCAGCGCGAAGTCGCCAAGATCGTGACCGGCAACCTGCTGGCCGCGTATGGCGAGATTGACGGCGCCCGCGGCACCATCATCAGCTTCACGAAGGCCGACGGCACGACAGAGCAGGGCATCCTGCTGCCCAAGACGTTCACCTTCGAGGCCAACACCAAGGGCGACCACCGGCTTGCAACGCCGGCCGAGGCCGTGGCGTTCCTGCACCGGTCGACGCACAAGGATATTGAGCGGTTTGGCATCACGACCCGCGATCAAGTGGTGCGCGTGACCCCGTTCGGAGGTAGCGGCATCACCATCAGCGTGCCGAAGAGCAAGCTGAAGGGGGGCAAGTATTTCCTCGACCAGCCGCTCATCGCCGCAATCGGTGACGACTTCGTGACGTCCGGGGGCCAGATGAAGGCAACCACCTTGGACGGCGCCGAGGCGAAAGCCGCCCTCGAGGTGCTGATGAAGAAGGGCGCGCTCTACGCCTTGCCCTCGATGTCAGAGGAAGCCAAGCAGATCACCGATGCGATGAAGCCCGTGCCTACCGCACCGGCTGCCAATCGGCCCGCCATGGGAAATGACGCAGTTGCAGAGGCCAAGTCCACCGGGTACGATTCAAGCGATGACTTCAACGCACCGCCCGGCCAACCTGACGACGGCACCGCAAGCGACTTTGCGGCAGCCGATTCTTCCGCCGCACCATCTGTGCGGGGGTCTGGTGGCGCCGTACAACGTAGAGCAGTCGTCACTGCATTGGGAATCGCCGATCGCATCGAGCGTGCTGGAAGTCAAGCACTCATCGGGCAAACAGTCCAAAGTGCCGACGACCTAGCCGCGCTCGCGCAGGTCTACCGCGATCCGCGGTACGAAACCACCCGCCTGTTTTTTGTCAAAGACGGCACCATCGTTCACTCGACTGGTGTGTCGGCCCGCATGCCGGGTTACACGCCACTGGTGCCGCAGGGCTGGGACTACGACGGCTACATGAACCTGCTCAACGAGCAGATGATGGCGACCGGCGCAGACAGCTACTACCTCCTTCACAACCACCCGACGGGCGATCCGACGGCGAGTGACCCCGACTTGCGCGTGACCGAGAACCTTGCCCGTGATGTGCCCGGCATGCTTGCCCACGTCATCATCAACAGCAACAAGTATTCGGTCATCAATCTGCGCCGTAACGGCTCGGCGAAGTCCGAGGTCAAGATGCACGAATTGGGCCCGGACCAACTGCTGCAAGCGAGTAAGCCGGCTGCTGTGCTCGGCGTCAAGCTGCTCGGAACGCTCGACCTCGCAGTGGCAGCCAAGTCGATGCAAAAGCCGGGATGGATCACGCTGGTCGGCACCGATTCGGGCGGCGCGGTGCGCGTGCTTTCGGAAGCGCCGTCGTCGATCCTGGGGCGCAGCTACCCGTATTTGGCGGGCACCGTGCGGCGCTTGATACGCAACTCAGGTTCCGAAAAGGTGTTCGCCGTCGGCTCGAATGCCGACATGAATTCGGCACCCATCGTCGCTGCCATCAAGGCAGGGATACTGACCGACGCGCAACCAGCGGTCGGCGAGTCGCTGCGCAAATCCGGCGTGGTGGGCGGCACCGCTCCCCGCGTGAAGGGGCGCTATCTCGCGGAAGAAAGCGCACCGTATGCAGTCGACGGTGTGAACGACACCCGCGACTATCGAGCGAAAGCATCCGACCTCGCCAATGACCTGTTCAAGTCGCCGGGCGTGGTTTCGTGGTGGCACAAGTCGGTCGGCACCATGCACGACCTCGCGCAGCGCCAACCCGCTTTCAGGCGCGTCTACGACGGCGTGCAGACCTTCCTGCAAGACGTCAGCTACTACGCCACCCAAGCGGCGGATCTCGCGCCGAGCATCCTGCCGAAGCTCGACAGCCTGCGCGACCTGAAGAAGTCGGCGCTGTCGCACGCCGACGTCAAGGGCATGAGTCGCGCGGTGTTCGAGGGCACGCTGACCTACACCCGCGACGGAGCGGGAAAGCTGGTGAAGCACGCCGACCTCGAGGCGCAGTACGCCAAGCTGTCGACGGACGAGAAAGGCCAGATGTTGCTGCGCAAGAACATCATCAGCGCGGCCGAACTGAAGACGTGGAAGGCCAGCCAGATCGGCACCTACGAAGGCGCCATCAACAACCGTTTCGACGCCGAGTTTCTGAAAGAGGGCGCGGTGTTCACCGACGCCGAACTGGTCAAGGAATTTGGCTCAACCCCGCGGCACATCGCCCTCTACCGTGAGTTTCATGCTGCCAGCACGAAGTCGCTCAATCAGATGGGCATTGCGGAAATGATTCGCTTCGGTGGCAAGCGCCTGACCCCGGCCATCCGTGAGCAGGCACTGAACGCCGGCAGCGCACGCGCCGCGGGCATCCTGCTGCGCGACTTCCTCAACGGCTTGGCCGAGGGACACCAGCCCGCCGCCACGATGACCGACAAGCTGAAGGGCGAGATTCGCGCCGAAGCCGCGGCCATGATGGTCAAGGCCGACGCGATTGCCGCCGACACGACGCCACAAGAAGACACGCAGAAGATGACCGACCTGAAGGCCGAGTGGAAGCGCCTGTCCGACGAGGCGCGTGAACTGGGACTGGCTGGCGCCACCACCGCGGCCGATCGCCTGATGAAGCAGGCAAGGCAGGCGCAGGACGGCATGGCCGAAATCACACAGGCCTTCAACAGCCAACGCGCCGGCCGCGCGGCTGCACTGCGCATCAAGGCGAAGACTCGGCTCGCACTGGCGCTCGACCCGGCCCGTGTGCCGCATCCTGAGTCGGCCGACATGCTGGACACCGCCAACTCCATGATCGAGAAGAGCGACAAGATCCAGTCGCTCATCGACCGGGGCTATGCGCCGCTGTCGCGTTACGGGCAATACACGCTCGATATCGTGGACGCCGCGGGCAATCGGCTCTTCTTCGGCATGTACGAGGGCAAGACCGAGCGCGGCGCCAAGGTGCGGGAAATGCGCAAGCTCTACCCGCAAGGCAAGTTCACCATGGGGACCAACAGCGAGCAGAGTTACAAGCTCTTCAACGGCATCACCCCGGAAACTCTCGAACTGTTCGGCCAGATGGTCGGCCTCGAGGGCGATGGCAACAGCCCGCAGGCGCAGATGTTCCAGTCGTACCTGAAGCTGGCGAAGAGCAACCGATCGGCCATGAAGCGCCTCATCGAGCGCAAGGGCATCGCCGGCTTCAACGAGGACGCCGGGCGCGTGCTGGCCGGCTTCATCTACTCTAACGCTCGCCTCACTTCGCAGAATCTGCACCAGGGCGAAATCACCGAAGCCACCGCCGCAATCCCGAAGGAGCAAGGCCAGTTGAAAGACATGGCAATCAACCTGACCGACTACGTGCGCAACCCGCAGGAGGAAGCTCAAAAAATCCGCGGACTGCTCTTCAGCCAGTACATCGGCGGTTCGATCGCATCGGCGCTGGTGAACATGACGCAGCCTTTCGCGGTGACGATGCCTTACCTCTCGCAGTACGGCGGCATGGCCAAGTCGGCAGCCAACATGCAGCGCGCGGTGCGCGACGTGATGGCGAAGACCACCGGAGACGCGGTGCTCGACAAGGCGCTGAAGCACGCCGAGGACGAAGGTATCGTGGCGCCGCAGGAAGTGCATCAGTTGATGGCCCAAGCCCGTGGGCAGGGCTCGCTCAAGAGTGGCGACGGCACTCTCAAGGGCGATGCGATCGCCAGCGTGCAGAACCTTGCATCAAAGGTCGGACTGGCTTGGGGCAAGCCCTTCAGCATCGCCGAGCAGTTCAATCGCCGCGTGACGTTCATCGCCGCCTACCGCACGGCCGTTGCTCATGGCATGGGCGACCCCGTGGCCTTCGCTGTGAAGGCGATCAACGACACTCAGTTCGTCTACAACAAGGGCAACAAACCGCAGTGGGCGCGCGGCGCCGTCGGCGGCATCGTTTTCACGTTCAAGCAGTACAGCATCAGCTACACGGAGCTTTTGCACCGCATGGCCACGCAGGGCGGGCCAGAGGGCAAGAAGGCCGCTCTGTGGTCACTGGCGATGCTCATGCTGCTGTCGGGTGTGGGCGGCTTGCCGTTCGCCAGTGACGCCGAAGACATCCTCGACGGCATCATGCAATCGCTCGGCTACAGCTGGTCGACCAAGCAAGTGCGCAAGCAATTCCTCATCAATACGCTGGGCGCAGGCGCGGCCGACTTCGTGGAGCGCGGTGTGTCGGGCCTTCCAGGCGCACCGATCGACGTGTCCGGACGGCTGGGCATGGGCAACCTCATCCCGGGCACCGGCTTGATGGTGCATAAGGCCGACCACATGCGCGACGTGACCGAGATCGCAGGCCCGATGGCGGATCTCGTGAGCCGCGCGTACACCGGCGCCGGGCAGGCGCTTGACGGGCATCCGATCCTGGGCGCGATGACCATGAGCCCGAAGGCCTCCGAGAACTTGCGCAAGGGCGTCGAAATGCTGCTCGATGGCGAGTACAAGGACACCAAGGGCCGCAAGGTGATGAACGTCAGCACCGCCGACGGCATCGGCAAGCTGATCGGTTTCCAGCCCAACGACGTGGCGGAAGAATCGTCGCGCGCCTACGCCGTTCAGAATTTCCGCGCGCAAAATACCTTGGCCAAGAGTGAATTTGCCGCGGACATGGCGCAGGCCGTGAACGACAAAGACTTTGAGGCTCAGAA
The DNA here is from genome assembly GCF_046115955.1 of Variovorax sp. GrIS 2.14. Lineage (NCBI taxonomy): Bacteria > Pseudomonadati > Pseudomonadota > Betaproteobacteria > Burkholderiales > Comamonadaceae > Variovorax > Variovorax sp. GrIS 2.14. The sequence continues at coordinate 3,034 of NZ_JBJXIA010000002.1, read as the reverse complement.
AGCGGTGCGGCACGACGTCGCCGAGTGGAACCGCAAAAACCCCCACTCACCAATGACCATCGACATGGCTGCCGTGCGGCGCCGCGTCATGGCTATGCGTCAGGACCGTGCAACACGCGCCGCCAAAGCTGCGCCTAAGGCCATTCGGGCAGAGGCGAAAGCACAGCTTAAAGAGGGTAAAAATTGAGCACATTCGCAGGCATCACGATTCTGGTCAGCGTGCTGGTGGCCGTCAGCGCCAACGGCTACCTGTTCTGCGCGGCATTGGCGGGCCTTGGCGCCTTCCTCTACTGGTCGCGCCGGCGCAACCCCCCTTGATCTGAGGGGCGTGCGGGCGGCCTAATCGGGGCCACACACACGGGGCTCGCGGTTCTCACAAGGAACTTCGATGCTCACCCAATCCACGGCGACGTCCGTAACCGTCAATGCACCCCGCCATCGCCGCGGGGTTTCCGCATGAACCGCGAAGCCATTGAAGCTGCTGCTGCGGCTGCTGGCAGCAAGATCACCTACACCGGCGCCGGCACCACGTTGCTGGCTTGGCTCGCGTCTTCACAGTTCGGCGTGCTCTTCGGCATCACGCTGGGCGTGATCGGCCTGCTGGTCAATCTGTACTTCAAGTACCGCACCGACAAGCGCGAGCACGCCGAGCATGTTTTGCGCATGCGCAAGATGGCGATCGACACCGCGCCCGTGGGCATCAAGCCCGAAGAGCAGGACGAATGAGTACCCGGAGGCGCATCGCTGTCCTGCTGCTGACAGTCTCCGCTGCCGGCCTGGGCGTGTGGAACCAGTCAGAAGGCTTCGAGCCTAAGGCCATGATTCCGACCAAGGGCGATGTGCCGACGCTCGGCTTGGGGTCGACCAAATACGAGGACGGTTCGCCCGTCAAGATGGGCGACACGATCACCCGCCCGCGGGCCGAACAGCTTGCCCGAAACCTGATGCGCCAGGACGAACAACGCTTCGCCGAAACCATCCCGGGCGTGACGTTGTGGCAGGACGAATACGACGTCTACGTTGACTTCATCGGTCAGTACGGCATTGGGAACTGGCGCACGTCGACCATGCGCAAGAAGCTGCTGGTGAGCGAATATCGGGCCGCGTGCGATGCGCTGCTGGCTTTCCGCAAGGCAGCCGGCTTCGACTGCTCGACGCCGGGAAACCACCGATGCCCGGGCGTATGGGATCGCCAGCTTGCCCGCCACAAGAAGTGCTTGGCCGCGGAATGAAAGCTTTCCTGGGGCTCTTCGACGTGATGCCGGGCTTCCTGTGGGCGTTGTTACTGGCGGGCGCCTTGGCGCTGCTGGGCGTGCGCGCCGTACAGATAAGCGGGGCTCGAGCCGTTGTTGCCGAAGCCCGGCTCGACCTCGCCAATTACAAAACAACCGCGGCCGAATCGGCACGCATTGCCGAGCACGGGGAGCGCGCTGAAGAGGCTCGCCGGGTTGGCGAACAACGAAAGGCACTCAATGACGCCGCAAAAGAAACCGATGTCAAAACAACTGAATTGGCTACTGCTGTCGCTGATCGTCAGCGGCTGCTCGGCCGTATTGCCGCCTATTCAGCCGCCGCCCGTAGAGCGAGCGAAGATCGAACCCCTCTCCCCAGCGGCGCGTCAGCCTCTGGCGCCATCGGAGTGCTTGCCGACGTGCTTGGGCGGTGTGACCTCCGAGCGCAAAGACTGGCTGAGATCGCTGACGCCAGAGGTATCGCAGGGCGGGCCTGCGAGCGCAGCTACGACGCCCTGAGTCCTTAACCGTCTGACCATACTCGCCGAATTTTTTGCCGGGAATTGATCAAGCAGCTTTGGTCGAGATAGCCTGACCTCGCAGGATTCACTTAAAAAGATTCGGAATCTGTTCAGACGAATGGGGCCAGCTCCGCAAGGGACGCGTTCTTCTCGAGGATCGACCACTTACGGCGGTCGGTGAATACGCGGTGAGTAGGAGTGGCGACGGGCTTGCGATAGGTCAAATCGGAACGTGCCAGTCTGACCGAAGCAGCCCCGATCAAACTTTGACGACAGCGGGGCCAATAGTTGGAGCACAGGCACTTCCAACTGCTTGCCAGCGTCGTAGCCAATCTTCAAGGTCAAGGTGTTGGTTGTCGAAGAAGAGCGATTGCATCGTTTCTTCGACGAGTCGCTCTAGATCGCGGATGACATCGCCACCGGTCAGCACGCTAGTAATGGTCCCTCCTGAGCCGGGGCCCGCCGGCTCATGCTTCGCCCAATGAAATGCGAAGCGAGCGCGGATATAGGTCTCAATGTAGTCACGGGCGTTCGGAGTACCAAAGTGGTTTCTTGGATAGAACTCGGCGAGCCTCAGCCAAGCAAACTCCAAAACATCGATCATGTCGTAGTTCGCTTCGCGCATGTCTAAGGTGACCCCAGAATGCCATCCCTGACTCGACGACAGACAAGCAGTAGCCCTCATCTCGGGCAGATGACGAACAAGGCGAACCTGTGCTTCAATCTCCGCACTTCTTCTTACGTAGTCCGCAGGAACAGCGCTTTTCAGTTCATTGGGTATGAGCGCTGCGACGAAAGCGTCCTTCTTTAGATGCAGAAAAATCGCGATTCCGGCGAACACGATGGCGAAAAAGACCGAGTACGCGGCGGACGTAAAGTCCTTGGTGGATATGAAATACCAAGCTGCTCCGGTAGCAAAGATGCCAGATGCCCACCATGCAAGTTGTATTGACCAATCGGGGACAAAGCGCATTCTGTGGGCACCAAACTTAGAAGTTCCCGCATTTTGACTTGCCAGCGAGGGTCTACTCCGTGTTCCGGCGATCAGCAAGCCATCACCTTGATAGGGCAGGAGCACTAGATCGAACATAGATGCAAGGACACAGGCTAGTCGTCCGACATGCTTCCCATAGATCACCTGGACCGAGTTCCACTTGGCGCCGAGGCGTTGCGGTAGTCTGTGGTCGGTCAGTGGCCAGCGCCAGCAGTTCCGCGTGAGCGGCCGGCCGATGTTCGACTCCAGGTGCCGCTTCGTCGGTTACCGCGGCACTGGCGTTGAAT